>DASZPL010000106.1:0-12604 GCA_035550315.1 Mycobacteriales bacterium
GGCGGAGGAGGAGCGCGGTAGCAGCGCTACCGCCGACGACGACAACGCGGTCCAGCCGTCGATCCGGGCGACGCGCAGCAGGACATGCATTGATCAGTGATTCCCTAGTAGGCGGTCACCGGCTGACTCGTGCGCGACGCATAGCATTTGGTCGGCTGGCGCCCGGACGCCGGAATCACACCACTACTCGTCGAATGCGGGGCAACGTTGCCGAACGCCAAGCGAAGCGAGTCAGATGCTCCGCTGCGACGGCTGACGATCGTCCTTCCCGCGCTCAACGAGGAAGCCAACATCGAAGCCGCGGTGCAGCGCGCGACCGAGGTCGCGTCACGGCACTGTGACGACCACGAGGTGATCGTGGTCGACGACGGGTCGACCGACAGCACCGCTGCGCTCGTCGAGCGCATGGCGGCCGCCGACCCCCGGATCCGGCTCATCAAGCACGAGGTCAACCAGGGGTACGGCGGGGCGCTCAAGAGCGGCTTTCTCGCCGCCAGCATGGACCTCGTCTTCTTCACCGACTCCGACAACCAGTTCGATCTCGACGAGCTAGCCGTGTTCATCGACCTGATTCAAAGCGTCGACGTGGTGGCCGGCTACCGCATCAAGCGCCGGGATCCGTTCTTCCGCCGGCTCAACGCCCGGGCCTGGAACTACCTGGTGCGCGCCCTGTTCTACGTACCGGTGCGGGACATCGACTGCGCGTTCAAGCTCTTCCGCCGAGAGGTGTTCACCGGCCTCGAGCTCAACAGCGTCGGCGCGATGGTCAACACCGAGCTGATGGTCAAGCTCGGCCGCTCCGGCTATCGAGTGGTCGAAGTGGGGGTCCAGCACTTCCCGCGCACCGCGGGAAAGCCGCAGGGAGCCGACATCAAGGTGATCTTCCGGGCGTTCAGCGAGCTTCGGCGGATGCACAACTACCTGTCGACGATGGAGCTGTCGCACCTTCCGGCTGCCGGCCGGGTCGGCCAGACGTCCAGGTGACGCCCGTCGTCATCGTCGGCGGCGGCATCGCCGGCGCCGCCGCAGCACTTCGGCTTTCCGACGCCGGCCGCGAGGTCGTGCTGTTCGAGGCGGGCGAACGACTCGGCGGGCTCGTCGTCTCCTTCGAGATCGGCGGCACTCCGCTGGAGTGCTTCTACCACCACATCTTCCCGCACGAGTCCCACATCCGTGCGCTGATCGACGAGCTCGGCCTCGGCGCGAAGCTCGAGTGGCTGCCCAGCTCCATGGGCGTGCTGACCGGAGGCAAGCTCTGGCCGTTCACCACCCCTCTCGACATCCTCCGGTTCGGGCCGATGACCTTCCCGGAACGACTGCGGATGGGCATCGGTGGCCTGCGGCTGCAGCGCTGGAAGGACTGGCAGAGCCTCGACACGGTTCCGGCGCGGCAGTGGCTCACCCGGGCCACCGGCCCGGCCGCGGTGCGCGAGCTGTGGGACCCCCTGCTGCGCGCGAAGTTCGGCGCCGCCGCGCCGGAGGTGCCGGCCGCCTGGATGTGGGGTCGCTTCGAGCAGCGACGCGGCGCCCGCAAAGGCAGCGGCGAGAAGCTCGGCTACCTGCGCGGCGGGTTCCGCCAGCTCTTCGACGCACTCGCAGTGCGCCTCGAGGCGCAGGGCGTGCAGATCCGTACGGCGAGCCGGGTCGCCTCGATCGAGACCGCCGGCGGGCGGGTGAGTGGCGTCGTCGGTGACGGCGGTGACGTGGAGACCGACACCGTCCTCTACACCGGTGCGCTTCCGGGGATCTCCCGGCTGGTGCCGGCCGAACACGCCGACCCGAAATGGGCCGAGGCCGAAGGCATGGGGGTCGTGTGCTCCGTCATCGAGACCGCCCGGCCGATCAGCGACACCTACTGGACCAACGTCTGCGACCCGGCGCTGGGCATCGGCGCGATCATCGAGCACACCAACCTGGTGCCCGCCTCGGACTACGGCGGCCGCCACGTCACCTATCTGGGCCGCTACTACACCGCCACGGAACGAGACATCGCCGCCACTGACGCCGCGGCGCTGACCGACCAGTGGCTGGACAACCTCGAAGCGGCGCACCCCGGGTTCGACCGCTCGATCGTCACCGCCGTCCACCCGTTCAAGACGCCGTACGCCGCACCTCTGGTCACCCTCGGCTACAGCCGGCGGATCCCGGCGCTGCGAGCTCCGCTCGCCGGGCTCTACGTCGCCACCACCGCGCAGATCTACCCCGCCGACCGCGGCATGAGCGAGGGCATCCGGCTCGGTGGTGACGCCGCCACGGCGATCCTCGGCGACCCGGGCAGGCCATGACCGGCTGGGTGTGCCCGGTCTGCGGCAGCCGCCGCTCCCGGACGCTCTGGCGCGTCGGCGGCGACGCAACCGAGAACGGCGTCGACCCGCACCTGTTCCGGCCGAGTGCGGATCGCTACGGCGAGACGGTCGGCACGGTCCTTCGCTGTCTGGACTGCGGGCACGCCTCGCTCGCCGAGACGCCGAGCGATGAGGTCCTCGCCGCTGCCTACGGTGACGCCGCCGACCCGGTCTCCCTCGACGAGGAAGCCGGCCAGCTCGAGACCGCCAGGCGTTCGCTGACCCGCATCGAGGCGGTGGTCGCCGCGGGGCCCCTCGTCGACATCGGCTGCTGGACCGGCTCGTTCGTCGCGGCGGCCGGGCAGCGGGGCTGGCAGGCCAGCGGCATCGAGCCGTCCACCTGGGCGGTCGCCCGGGCGCAGGAGCGCGGACTCGACGTCCGGCTCGGCGATCTGGACAGCTCCGGCGTCGAGCCCGGGTCGATGCGCTGCGTCGTGATGTGCGACGTCATCGAGCACCTTCTCGACGTGTCGCACGCCGTCGCAGTCGTCGCCGAGATGCTCGAGCCCGGCGGAGCGCTGTACCTGACGACCCCCGACGCCGGCGGCGGCTGCGCCCGGGTGATGCGCAGCCGGTGGTGGTCGATCCTGCCCATGCACGTGCAGTACTTCACCGCCGGCTCGATGCGTCGGCTGCTCGAACGCCACGGACTGACCGTCGTGGACCAAGCCAGCCACCCCAAAGTGTTCACCGCGGCGTACTACGCCGAGCGGCTCGGTGGCTACTCGCCGTCACTTGCGCGTGCTGGCGTCGGACTGACCCGCCGGCTCGGCGTTGCCGACCGCCTGGTTGCGCCCGACTTCCGCGATCGCATGCAGGTCGTCGCGGTCAAGAGCCGGTAGCCGGTAGCCCCCCGTCTATCGTGGGGGGTCGAGGGGGTCGTCTGCGAGGTGCGTATCAAAGGGAGACGCGTGGCGAAGCACCGAAACGCCGACTGGCAAATCGACCTTCGGCCAGTCACCCTTGCCCCGAAGTCCGAATCGCCGCGACGTGCCGGCGAGAACGGCCAGGCGCCGCACGCCGACCACGCCACGTCAACCGACGCCGCGCTGCTCAACACCCTCACCGCGGTCACCGCGGCCGTGACCGAGCTCAGCCGCGCCGTCGAGGTCATGGGCAAGCGCCTCGACGGCCTGGAAAGCGCAACGGCTGCGCAAGCGGCGACCACCCAGGCACTGGCCGGCCAGCTGCTCACCCAAGCGGCGGCGGCCGCGAGCAGTGCCGCGGCGCCGGCCACCGCGCCACCATCCGCCGCGCCGACCGCGGCGCCGCCGGCCGACAAACCCGCCCGCCCGGTACGCCCCACCACTCGCGCGCTGCGCGGGTCGACCACCGCGCCGCTGGAACGCCGCACCCGTCGGGCCGCACCGCCAGCAGAGGCCAAGCCGGCCTCGGACGAGACGCCGGAACCCAGCCCCGGCGCGTGACCAACCGCCGGCCGCAAGTTCTCTGGATCACCCCGCAGCCGCCCGACCTGATCTCCGGGGGCGGATCGATCCGCCAGGCGCACTTCCTGACCGCGCTGACCCGCCACGCCGACGTCGACCTGCTGGTCGGTGGTTCGCAGCCGTTGACCGACGACACGCTGCGTGACGCCTGCCGGTCGGTGACCGAGCACATCGTCCCGCCCGACTTCGGCGGCGGCCCGATCGGCTCCCGGATCGGGCATCTGCGCTCCGCCCTCGGCCCGGAGGGGCCTCGCGAGGTCTTCGTCGACCGCAAGGCCGCCCAGCGCCTCGCCGCCGACCTCGCCGAACGCGACGCGGCCCAGACCTACGACGCGGTGGTCGTGCAGCACGCCGCGTTCTGCCGGCTCCTGCCGGCGCGCCGGCGCGGCCGATGGATCTGCGAGCTCGACCGGCTCGCGTCAATCGACATGCGCCAGCTCCGCGAGATCACGACGACACCGCACACCCGGTGGCTGCACGCGCGGGAGGAGCAGGCGGCCCGCCGCCTCGAGCGCTGGATCGTCGCCAGCTACGACGCCGTGATCGGGGTGTCGAAGGAGGACCTCGCCGAGCTGCCCGGTCACCAGATCGTCATCCCGAACGGGGTGGACACCACCGCCTTCGCACCGTCGCCGCTTCCGGACGCGCCTCGCGTCGTCATGACCGGCTACCTCGGCACCCTCCCCAACATCACCGGCGCGGTCTGGCTGTGCCGCGAGATCCTGCCGGCGATCCGGCGGGAGGTTCCTGACGTCTGCATCGACCTGGTCGGCGGGGCTCCGTCCGCCGAGGTCCGCACGCTGGGAGACCTGCCGGGCGTCACCGTCCACGCCGACGTCCCGGAAATCGCGCCGTACCTTCGGGCGGCTCGGGTCGCGGTCGTCCCACTGGTCATGGGCAGCGGGACCCGGCTGAAGGCGCTCGAGGCGTTCGCGGCCGGCCGGCCGGTGGTGGGGACGAGCATCGGCCTGATCGGGCTGGGCGTCGTCAACGGCGTGAGCACGATCGTCGCCGACGAGCCCGCCGACTTCGCCTGCGGTGTCGTGGCGTTGCTGCGTGACGCGCAACGCAGCGAAACGCTCGTCGCCAATGCGGCACAGATCGCCGCGGCCCACGACTGGAACGCCTTGGCCGACCGCTACGTCGACGCCGTGCTCGGCGGCTGAGCCACGTCGGTCCCGGTGCGTCGCCATTCGTGCCACGCCCGGTAGTAGGACCGGTGGTAGGCCGCCAGCCGGGCCACCTCGAGCGCCCGAACCCGTCGGCTCCCGCGCGGCCGGAACACCACTGCTGCCGCCCCACGACCGATCGCCCCGACCTGCGCCTTGGGCGACGCCGGCGGCTCGGGGGCCCCGCGCTGCGGGTGGCGCAGCGCCAGCTCCAGGTGCCCGAACGCGAAGCGGTGCCACTGCCGCACGACGTCGCGCCACGCGTCGCGCGGCGTCATCTGCATCGTTGCGCCGTACGCCGGCGCGAGACGGCCGATGCCCTGCTCCTGGATCCGCCAGCACAGGTCGATGTCACCGCCGCTGCGGATCGGGGCGAAGCCGTCGACCGCCTCGAGCACACTGCGGCGCACCGCCATCGCCGCCGTCGTAGCGGCCGGCAGGTAGTACGGATCCTCGAAGTGCACCGCCAGCCGCATCGCCTGTTGGCCGGCCGCCCACTTCATCGCGGTGGTCGGCCCGGTGACCGTCACGACGTCCCCGCCGACGATCGCCACCTCGGGGTCTGCGAACGGCTCGACCATCGCGGCGAGCCAGCCGGCGTCCGGTCGGCAGCGCATGTCGGTGAACACCAAGAGCTCGGCGTCGACGGCACGCCATCCGGTGTTGCGCGCGACGTAAGGACCAGCCGGCGTCGTCAGCGAGATCACCGTTGCGCCGGCCGAGCGCGCCACCTCCGCGGTGGCATCCGTCGACGCGTCGTCGACGACGACGACCTCAGCACCGAGCGGCTCGGCTTGCTCGACGACGCCGGCGAGGCACTCGGCGAGCAGACCGGCGCCGTCGCGCACCGGGATCACGATCGCAACGCTCACCGGGCATCCCGGCACGTGCCGACCTCCGGGCGCAGCGAAGACCCCGTGACACGATGACGCCGTGGTAGCTCTCGGAATCGACGGCTACTCATTGAGCGAGGGGTCCGAGGTGCGCGGGATCGGCACCTTCCTGCGACATCTGATCGCGGGGCTGGCCGGCCACCAGGACTTCGACGTCAGCGTGTTCGCGACGAAAGACGTGGAGCTTCCCGCCGGCGCGAAACGCGTGGTCATGGGGCCGCCTGGACATCATCGGATCCGCAGCCTCCGACACGACGCACGATTGCCCACGCTCATCCGGCGCAGCCGCTGCGAAGTGTTCCACAGTCCGGCGCTCTCCCCGCCGCCGCGAAGCCCGGTTCCCTGGGCGCAGACGCTGCACGACCTGACCCCGCTGGTGTTCGACGACCCCCGCCTGGCCGGGGAGCGCAAGCGGTGGCTGCGACTGGCCTCCCGGGTGAGAGCCGCCGACGCGGTGATCTGCGTCTCGCACTCCTCCGCCCGGCAGGGAATCGAGCTGCTCGGCCTCGATCCCCGGCGGGTCCGCGTCATCCCGCACGGCGTCAGCACGGCGTTCTCGCCGGGCCGGCCGGCCAGGCCACCCGAGACGCCGTACCTGCTGATGGTCGCGACGTGGGGACCACACAAGGGGTTCCGCGAAGCGATCGCGGCGCTCGACGCCGTCGCTGCCGACGGCCTGCCGCACCGCCTGCTGATCGCCGGAGCGCAGACCGATCAGACCCGGCAGCGCATCGCCGAGGACGTCCGCTCCTCGCGGTTTCCGGAGCGGGTGGTGGTGCTCGACCACCTGCCGGACCTCGTCGACGTCTATCGCGGCGCGGACCTGGTCCTGGTCCCGAGCCACGCGGAGGGCTTCGGCCTGCCGGCCTTGGAGGCGATGGCGTGCGGTGTGCCCGTGCTCGCCGCCGACGCCACCTCCCTGCCCGAGGTGGTCGGCGATGCCGGGGTCCTCGTGCCGGTCGGTGACGCGGCGATGTGGGGCGACGCCGCCGTGCGGTTGCTCGGCGACGAGCCGCGCCGCGCCGAGCTCGGCCGGCGCGGGGCGGCACGTGCGGCCGACTTCACATGGGAACGCGCGGTCGCGGCGTACGCCGAGGTGCTCGCCGCGCTGCGTTGATTCACCGAGTCGCTGACTCACCAAGTCAGCGCGGCCAGCTCAGCACTGGGATCGGACGCCTCGGCGTCATCCTCGACGGCCCCGACACTGTCGGCCAACGGATCAGGCCGGCTCAGCGCGACGCCCGCAAGCGTCCAGAACATCATCGAGGTGGGCAGCTCGAACCACACCTGCAGGAAGAAGCCGCCGAGCAGCAGGGCGACCCCGGCCAGGAACAGCCCGCCGGCCAGCTCGGCGTGGGCGTCGCTCAACCTGGACCGCGCCAGCAGCTGGAGCAGCAGCACGACCAGCAGCAGGAGCGACAAGACGCCGCCGGCGAGGCCGAGCTCCTCCGCGGTCTCCAGGTAGGAGTCCTCGGCGGTGGTCGAGATGGCGGTGTTGTACCGGGCGCCGGTGGATGAGTTTGCGCCCAGCCCTCTGCCGATCGGATGCAGGAGCACGTCGTGGAGGGCACCGCGCGAGGCGGTGACGTGGTCCTGCGACTCGGCGTCGCGCGTGGATCCGCTGAAGATGCCGGTGAATCGGTCCCGAAGCGAAGAGTGCAGCGCCGGCGGCACCATCAGCGCAGCGGCGATGCCGACAACGAGGACGAGCCGGAACCTGCCCGGCGAGTACCTGCTGCCCAGCGCCACCGCCGCGGCGATCGCCAGGCCGGCACCGAGGGTGGCGGAGCGGGTCTCGGACAGGATCACGGCCGCGCCGCTGGCGCCCGCGGCGACCAGTGGGATGTAGCCGAGCCGCTCAGCGCTGAGCCGCTCCAGGGCGAGGCCGAGCCCGACCAGGCTGAAGAAGCCGAGCGTCAGCGGGTCATTGAAGAGGCTGCCACTGCGTACGACGGTGGCCGTGCCGACCGTCGTCGACGCGAGGACGTTGGTGGTCGATGCCGCAACACCGGTGATCGCCGTGGTGTAGGCGGGCAGATCGATGGTGTTCGCCAGGAAGTTGTTGAAGCCGTGGTGGTCGGAGGCCTCCCAGATCGCGAAGCCGCCGATGACGATGCCGACGACCATCGCGACGTTGCGGAGGTTGCGAAGGAACTTCGCGTCGAAGGTCAGCTGCCGCAGCGCGAGGAAGACGACGATGTAGATGGCTTCCAGCCGCCAGGCGTTCAGTCGGGTGCTGAAGTTCAGCCCGCCGAGCACGCCCGAGAAGATCGACGGCAAGATGAAGTAGAACAACGACAGCCCGATGAAGGCGATCGCGATCCGATCCACCCACTCGAGCTTTCTGGGACCTCGCCACCACTCGCGGACCGCGACGATGACCAGCGATATCTCCCAGAACTCCTTCATGTACCCGAAGCCGCGGACCACGGGCAGTGGGGCGCCCAGGTGGAACAGGTAAGCGAGCACCACCTTCTGGATCGGCACCCAGATCACGATGCCGATTACCGAGATCCTGGGCTGGCGAACCGACAGCCAGATGAAGCCGAACAGCACCAGGCTCGCAATCGCGCTGACCCCGGCAGCCTTGCCGCGGATCATCGTCTGGTACAGGCCGACGGCGAAGCTGATCGAGATCAGCTTGGACCAGAAGGCCGGGCGGCCCCCTCGCAGTCTCGGCGTGTCCCTGCGCCAGTCGCGCTGGCGACGGCCGAACCCACGGCGCCCGGCTGGTCGCGCCAGCACTGTCACGCACATGAGCGTAGAGCGCTTCGCCACAGACGCCACTGCGGTGCCGATCTCGGCTCGTCGATCGGGCGAGCCGTCGCGAGGCGGCAGCCCATGAGCGGCGATGAGGCGAACCCGATGGCCTGGGCGTTAGCCTCGTCCCGTGGACCTCGTTCAGTTCTTCGCCATGGTGCGCCGACGCCGGTTCTCGATCGTGGTCTGCCTGCTCGGTGGCCTCGCCGGCGGGTACTGGTTCGGCTACCACGGGGACCCGGTCTACCGCGCGACCTCGCGCGCCATCGTCGGCGTCTCGGAGGCCCGCGGGCTCGGCGAGCAGATCGCGAGCGCCGAGCTCACCAACAACCAGATTGCGACGTACGCGAGCGTTGCGTCCTCCCGCTCCGTCGCGCAGCGGGTCATCGACGACCTGTCGCTGACGATCCCGGTCGACGCGCTGCAGAAGGACATCAGCGCGGTGGTGGAGACGAACACCCAGATCGTCGACATCACCGCGATCGCAAGCACCGCGGCCAGCGCCCAGCAGATCGCCGACGCGGCGGTTCCGGCGCTCGCGGCCGAGCTGGTCGTCCTGCAGCCGGATCAACCGCTGCGGATCAACGCCGTCCTGCTCGACGACGCGCCGCTGCCGAAACACCCGTCGTCCCCGAACCCGCCGCTCGACATCACCATCGGCGTCATCCTCGGCCTGCTCGGCGGCCTGGGACTCGCCGGCACCATCGAAGCTCTCGACCGCACCGTGAAGAACAGCGCGCACGGCGACGTGCTCTTCCGAGCGCCGCTGCTGGCCGCCGTCCCGCAGCGCCGCGGTCCGATGGTCGTGGTCAGTCCGGGCGCGGACCGTCCGGAGAGCGAGCCGTACCGGACGCTGCGCACCGCGATCCGGTTCCTGCGTCCGGACCGGCCGATCAAGACGTTGCTGGTGACCAGCGCCGGGCCGGGGGACGGCAAGACGACGACCGCCGCCAACCTCGCGACCGCGATCGCACTGTCGGGCGAGCGGGTGGTCGTGCTCGATGCCGACCTGCGCCGCGCTGGCTTGGCGCGAGCGTTCGGGCTCGAGCCTTCGGTGGGCCTGACCTCACTGGTGCTCGGGACCAGCTCGCTGACCGACGCGTTGCAGCATCGCGACCGCAACCTCGACGTGCTGGCCAGCGGCCCGCTGCCGCCGAACCCGTCCGAGATCGTCAGCTCCCAGCTGTTCAACCAGGTGCTGCAGTCGCTCGCGGAGATCGCCGACATCGTGATCATCGACGCGCCGCCGCTACTGCCCGTCACGGACGCGCTGGCGATGGCCGCGCAGGTCGACGGTGTCCTCCTCGTCGCCCGCCACGGTTCGACGCTGCGCTCTGCCGCGGGTGAGGCGCGAAGCAAGCTCGACGGCATCGGCGCCAACGTCGTCGGTTACGTCCTCAACGCGGTTCCGGCGCGCGAGGCACAGACCTACTACACCGAGTACTACTACCGGCCGCAGGGCCGCGCCGGCGTCGGTCTGCGTGCCAATCCGGACACGAACCCGGCGGGCGTCGGTCGCCGGTAGGTCGCCGGCCGATTCCGGCGCGGGCACACGATGCGAATCGCGCTGACCCACGTCTACTGCTGGCCGGAGGTACGCCGAGGCGCCGAGCGCTACACGCATGAGCTCGCCGCAGGGTTGCGGCGGGCCGGCCACGACGTGCAGATCCTCAGCACCGCCACCTCGCCGGGGCGCGACGAGGTGCTCGGTGTGCCGGTGCGCCGTTGCCGGCAACGCCGTCAGCTGCGCCGGTGGTACGGCGCGAGCGCGGAGATGGTCGCCTTCGGCGCCGACGCGTTCGCCCGGCTCGCGGCTCGCCGCCTCGACGTGTGGCATGCGATGTCCGTGGGAGACGGCGCCGCCGCGGCCTTCGCCGGCAAGCTGCGCCCGGGGCTGCGATCGATCTACACCGAAGTCGGCTTCCCCGCGAAGCAGTCGATCGACCACCGCCCGGAACGGCGCCTCTACGAATACGTCATTGCCAACATCGACGAGTTCGTGAGCCTCTCCCCGCCGGCCGGTGAGCTGCTCGAGCAGGGGTACGGCCGGCGCGGCGAAGTGGTGCCCGGCGGTGTCGACCTCCAGACGTTCGGCCGGGTCGCCGAGCGGCACCCGACCCCGGTGCTGTTGTTCCCCGCGTCGCTGTCGGAGCCTCGGAAGAACGTCGGCCTCGTCCTGGAGGCAGCGGCCGAGCTCGTCCAGCGAGGTCACCGGCTCGAAGTGTGGCTCGTGGGGCCGGGTGAGCTTCCCGACGACCTCTCCGAACAGGCCCGCGCCGGGCTGGAGCTCGTGACCACCAGATACACCGCGCGTCCGGACGAGCTTCCTTCGCTCTACTCACAGGCGTGGGTCACGGTGCTGCCCTCCACCGCGGAGGTGTTCGGACTCGTGGTCTTGGAGTCACTCGCCTGCGGCACCCCTGCCGTCGTCCTCGACGACGGCCTGGGACCGGCCGGCATCGTCACCGACGGCGTCGGCGCGAAGTGCCAGCCGGATGCTGCCGACGTAGCCCGAGGTTGTGAGCGCGCTCTCGACATCGCAGCCGCGCCGGACGGTGCGCAGCGCTGCCGTGATCGGGCGAGCGACTTCGACTGGGACGGCGTCGTCGTGCCGCGTCTCGTCGCCCTGTATGAAGCGGCTGCGCGTCGATGACCCAGCCGCCGCAGCCGTACTCGCTCACCGTGGCCGTCGTCGTGAAGGACCGCAAGGACTGGATGTCCCGTTGCCTCGACGCCATCGACGAGCAGACCGGAGCGTCCTTCGACATCGTCGTGGTCGACAACGGTTCGGTGGACGGGACCTACGAGATGCTGCTCGACCGCAGGTCGCGCTGCCGGCACAACCTCACGGTCCTGCGCGACGACGGCACGCTGGGGCAAATCCGCAACACCGCACTTGCCGCGGCGACCGGCGAGGTCGTCGCCTTCACCGATTCCGACTGCGTCCCGCGACCCGGCTGGCTGGCCGCCGGGCTCGCCGGGTTCGCAACCGGCGTCGCCGCGGTCCAGGGTCGCACCGTCCCGATGCGTGAGCCGCATCCGTGGGAAGCGACGATCCAGATCGAGTCCTTCGACCACCGCTACGAGACGTGCAACCTCTTCTACGACCGCAGCGCTTTGCTCGAGCTCGGCGGGTTCGGCGAGACGATGCCGCAGCTCGGCGAGGACATGGTCGCCGGCTGGCGGCTGCGCCAGGCCGGTTGGTCGGCGGTCTGGGCGGGCGACGCAGTGGTCGAGCACGAGGTGACCTTCCCGGGGCTGCGCTGGTGGCTGCGACGCGGCCTCCAGTACCACTGCTGGCCCCGGCTGATCCGCGAGTTCCCGGACGCGCGCCACCACCTCTACCGCCGCTACTTCCTCAACGGACGGCAGGTCCTCGTCGTACTCGCGGCGGCGGGCGTGGTCTGCTCGGCGGTGTTGCCGAGCCCGTATCCGCTCCTCGGCGTACTGCCGCTGTTGTGGCGATGGCGGCCGGTCGCGTTCAGCCGGCGCGGGCTGCGCAACAGCTGCTACGGGATCCTGTTCGACCTCGCGGCGTTCGCCGGCCTGCTGCGCGGGTCGGTCGCGACCGGCCGCCTAATCCTCTGAGTCGCGCGTGTCGGTTCGGTAGCGTCACACCCGAGATGAAGGGAATCCTGCTCGCGGGTGGCACGGGCTCGCGCCTGTGGCCCATCACGCGGGCAGTGTCCAAGCAGCTCGTGCCGGTCTACGACAAGCCGCTCATCTACTACCCGCTGTGCACGCTGATGCTGGCCGGGATCAGGGACATCCTCGTGATCACGACGCCGCAGGACGCCGACCAGTTCCGGCGCCTGCTCGGCGACGGCAGCGACCTCGGGCTGCGACTGGAGTTCGCGGTGCAGCCGAAGCCCGAAGGTCTGGCGCAGGCGTTCCTGATCGGCGCGGACTTCGTCGGCGGCGAACCGGTCGCGCTCGTGCTCGGCGACAACATTTTCCACGGCGCCGGCCTCGGCACCGAGCTGTCGCAG
>DASZPL010000107.1:0-2076 GCA_035550315.1 Mycobacteriales bacterium
TCCAGTACATTTCGGCCGGTGGGGGGCGGCTGGCTGACCGCGCAGTGGCGTTCGCATCGCCGGATGGCGGGATGGTTCGCGGCGTACCTGGCTCTGCAGGCCTATGCCGTCGCCGGCCTGCCGACGCCGCGGTTCCCCGACACCGCGTCCTACCTGAAGCTCTCGTTCATCGGCAGCGACTCGCGGCCGTGGACAGTGCCGCTCTTCTACAAGTTGCTGCCGACCGACACGCTGCGGATCTGCGGCCAGGTCGTCGTCGCGGCGATCGCCTGGTGGGTGCTGGCGGCGGTTGTCGCCGGGATGCTCGGCAACCGCCGGTTGCGAATCGGTGCGCGGCTCGTCGTGCTGCTGCTCGGCCTGACCGGACCGATCGTCGAGTGGAACTCCACGATCCTGTCGGAGTCGCTGTCGATTTCGCTGACGGCACTGCTCGTCGCCGGCTGGCTCTCCTACGTCCGCCGCCCCCGCCCGGCGTCGGCGGCCTGGGCGCTGCTGGCCACCTTGCTGTGGACGTTCACCCGCCCGGATCACGTCGACATCGGCGTGCTGATCACCGTAGCCGGCATCGTTGCCGGGTTGTGGCGGCGCGACCGGCTGCGACTCGCGGTGGCCGGCGTACTGGTCCTGATCAGTACGGCGGGGTTCGTCACGATCAACCGCAACAACGCGACAACGACCGCACGGATCGCCGACATCGTGCAGGGACGCGTGCTTCCGAACGCCGCGCGCACGACGTGGTTCATCGAGCACGGCATGCCGTACGACGCGACGATGGCCGCCAACGCCGGCAACTACTTCGGCGCGCCGCTGCTCGCCGACCCGGCGTTCGCCCATTGGGCGTCGACGCGCGGCGAGCATGTCTACCTCGAGTACCTGTGGAGCCACCCGGGTTACACGCTCTGGCAGCCGCTCGCCGCCATCTCGGGTGAGCGACCTTCGCTCGACGTGCCGGCGCCGAGCCAGGTGCTCACCCCGAACCCGACTCCCTCGCTGCTCTCGCCAACCGCCAACTACGGTCGGCATCGCGACCTGCTGCCGGAACCGGTGCAAGCGCTGCTGTTCGAGCAAGGCCAGATCGGCGACGTCCTCGCGCTCGGCCTGCTCACGCTCGCCCTGGTCGGCCTGGCGTGGCGACGGCGCCGGCTCGACTCGCGCATGGTGGTGCCGGCCGTGGCCCTGGTCTGCTGCGTGCCCGAGGTCTTCCTGGTCTGGCTGGCCGACCCGATCGAGCTCGACCGGCACGCCGTCGTCCTCGCCGTCGCGCTCCGCATCGCGCTGTGGGTGCTCGCGGCCGTCGCCGCCGACCAGCTGCTCCAGCGCAAATCCGCCCCACCCGCGGTCGCGGCCACGCCGTTGCCTCGAGCCGCCACCGCGTTGGGTTGGCCGGACGGACGCGACCGGCTGCACTCCGGATTGACCGTGGACGGTCGGAGTTAGCCTGACACTTGATGAAGCGGACGTTCTCTGGGTTGGCGGCGATCGTCGCCGTACTCGTGGTCGCCGGTTGCGGCGGCGGGTCGTCCGGCGGCTCGCCGGCGGCGGGTAACACCAGCCCAGCCGGCGGCAGCTCCTCGAGCGCGCAGGCGCAGATCACCCGAAACTGGGAGGCGTTCTTCGCGCCGGACACGCCGCTGCAACGCAGCCTGCAGATCCTGCAGAACGGCAAGAAGTTCGAGTCGGCGTTGCGCGGGCAAGCCGGCTCGTCGCGCGCGAAGCAGGCGTCGGCGAAGGTGACCAACGTCCGCGTGACCAGCCCGACGCGGGCGACCGTCACCTATTCGATCCTGCTCGGCGGCCACCCGGTGCTGGAGGGCCAGCAAGGCACCGCCCTGAAAATCAACGGGGTCTGGCAGGTCAGCGACCAGGCCTTCTGCTCGCTGCTGCAACTGCAGGGTCAACCGCCGCCGGCGTGCGGCTCGGCGCAGTGAGCGCAGCGAGCACACCCGACGCGGCCAGCAACGCGCCGGCCAGCACCAGCGCCACATGCATGCCGGACCCGAACGACCGGTACGCCGCATCGATGACCTGCTCGGCGAACTGCAACGGGTTGACGTGAGCGACGTTGGGCGCCGGGTT
>DASZPL010000108.1:0-8098 GCA_035550315.1 Mycobacteriales bacterium
CAGGTGTGCGCGCGAGAGCTGCGCAACAGCGATGAGAACGACGACAAGTCCGGCGAGAACGTGTTCGCGATGATGCGACGGATCGGGCAGGCCAAGGCCGAGCTCGCCGCCGACTACGCCGCGCAGCTGTCGCACAGCGCAGGCAAGGTCGTGTTCTTCGCCAAGCACATCGACGTGATGGACGCGGCCGAGGCGTTGTTCGAGAAGCGGGGGATCGGGTTCGCCTCGATCCGTGGCGACCAGACGACCAAGGTCCGGACCGCGAACATCGACTCCTTCGTCAACGACGACGACGTGCAGATCATCGTGTGTTCGCTGACCGCGGCCGGGGTGGGCATCAACCTGCAGGTGGCCTCCAACGTGGTGCTGGCGGAGCTGTCGTGGACGGCGGCCGAGCAGACCCAGGCGATCGACCGGGTGCACCGGATCGGCCAGGACCAGCCGGTCACCGCATGGCGGATCATCGCCGCCCAGACCGTCGACGCGCGGGTGGCCGACCTGATCGGGCTCAAGGAGGGTCTCGCCGCCCGAGCCCTCGACGGTGAGGACGTCGAGGTCAGCGACGTCGACGTTCGTCTCGAGACGCTCGTCAGCCTCTTGACCGACGCGCTCGCCGCGCGCTGACGCCAGCCGCGCTACGGCGTGCCTGGGACGAGTCCGCCGACCTTGGTCAGCAGCCCGGACGCGCCGGGGGCGGACAGGTTGACCAGGTGCCAGCTGCCCCCGAGGTCGGTGACGACTCCGACCGATACGGTCGCCTTGCCGACGGCGTGCAGGACCCATGCCGGGTCGAGCGTGCCCGCGAGCGTTGACACGCTGATCCGGTACGTCGTCTCGGGCGCCGCCGGGATCCCCGTGACCAGCCCGACTGCGGTCCAGCGCTGCTGGCGCCACTCGTAGATCGTCATCCGGCCCGCGGGTCCTGCGGACGCCGGTGAGAGGACCGCCAGCCAGCGTTGCCCGTTGCGGGCGACGACCGGGCTCGCGACCACTGCGGGCAGGTTCGCTTCCTTGGCGGTCGTGGCGACGGCGGCGATGAGCGTCGCGGCGGCGGCAGCCGGCTGCGCGACCGGACCGACGGCGGCGGCCAGGTGCTGCACGACCGTCAGCCGCGGCGCGCTCGCGGTCGGCACGTGGGCAGTGACCGCGGAGTCGAGCAGCGCGCCGTGGCGGGTGTTAAGCCGGCGCCAGCTGCCGGCCCGGTAGTGGAGCAGCTCCATGCGGCCGTGCTCACGGTTCGACGCGGCGAGCGCCCACTGCCCGTCGCAGGCCACGACGGCGCCCGGCCCGCTGATGCCGGCAGCGGCCTGCAGGTCCGTAGTCGTACACGCGGGGACCAGCCCTGACGCGGCGACCTCAGCCTTGCCCGGCGCGGGCGGCGACGGGTGGAAGGCGGGTGCGAACTGCAACACCACGACGACTGCGGCGACGCCGAGTGCGAGTTGCGGGACGAACCGGAGCCTGGCCCATGCCGGTGCGGGTGCCGGCCGGGTGGCGCGGGCGGTCGTCGCGCGCCGGCGCCTTGGCAGCCGCAGCTTCCCGAGCCGGATCGGCTCTTCGACGAAGCGGTAGCTGATCGACGCGACGACGAGGGCACTCGTCACGTCGACGACGCCGCGCACCTCGATGTTGGGGATGAGACCTGATCGGGCCCACATCTGGTAGATCGTCGCGTGGAACAGGTATGCGCCGTAGCTGATGCGTCCGAGGAACGCGAGCGGGCGGATCCCCAGGGCGCGCGACACGAGGCTGGGCCGCGTGCTGCGGATCATCAGGTGGCCGATGAACAGCGCCGTCACCACGCCGAAGAAGAGGTAGCCCCCGCGCATCGCCCGGTACTGGTGGAAGTGCAGCCACCGGGCGCTGAACCCGATGCCGAAAGCGAGCACGGCCGCTACCGGCGTCGCCCAGACGACCTTGCGCAGCGCCGACGCCCACGGGCTGTGCAACCAGATCGCGACCAGGCAGCCGCACAGCAAGCCGATCCCGGCGACCGGCGTCGAGTAGGTCGCGCTGACCCCGCGCGTGCTGGTCAGGACGGCGACGTCGAACCCGATGACGAGCAGCGCCAGCGCCGCCATGGCGCTGCCCGCGGCGCCGAGCCGGGTCCAGGTGCGACGTAGCGTGAGCGGCCAGGCCAGATAGAACTGTTCCTCGACGCTCAGGGACCAGGTCGGCGCGAGGTAGCCGAGGTTCGCGTGGTTGAACAGCAGCCAGTTCGAGCTGAGCGCGAGGACCGACAGCACGACCAGGGTGGGCCGGGTCCCGAGCGGCAGGCTGTCGTCGCGCAGACCTGCCACGCACAACGCGGTCGTGGTGAGCAAGATCATCACGGCGGCCGGGGCGAGACGGCGCACCCGACGCATCCGGAACTTGCGCATGTCGACGGTGCCGGTCTTCGCGATCTCGCACAACGCGAGATGGGTGATGAGCGCGCCGGAGAGGACGAAGAACACTTCCAGGCACAGCTCGCCACCACCGAGGAGGCTGATCATCCGCGGTTGGAAGAACAGCCCAGCGCCGCCGAAGATCGTCAGGTGGCCGATCAGCACGGCCAGCATGCAGATCCCGCGCACGCCGTCCAGCGCCGGCATGTAGCGCGCGCCGCGAGCCCGCAGCGCGGCGTCGTGATCGGTCACCCCGGCCCCGAACCCTTCAATGGGCGAAGTCCCCCCGGGCAGACACTATGCGACGACCTGTGGCGATTTCGACCGATGACGGCAACCCGCCGCCGCCGGACGGATCAGTCTCGATAGGTTGCCGAGGACGTCGAAGCCGTTCGAATCGGAGAGCTCATGACCAAGTCCATCCTCGTCGTGAAGACCGCACCCGACTCGCCCGAGGGCGCGGCGGCTTACAACGACTGGTACGACAACACTCACCTGGGCGAGCTCCTGGCGATCGAAGGCTGCACCAGTGCCCGCCGTTTCGGGCCCGACGGCGACACCTACCTCGCGCTCTACGAGTTCGACTGCGACGCCGACACCGCGAAGGCGCGCTTCGGCGCGGCGTTCGCGAACATGGCTCCGCCGGTGAACGTCCGCATGGACCCGCCGCCGTCGATGGAGTTCTACGACGTCTACGGCGGGTAGCCAGAGCCCGCGACCGGGCAGCCGGCTCCGTCAGCCGGCGTACCCGCTCGGCGTCTCGTCGAGGATGACCGTCTTGGTCTCGAGGTAGGGCAGCAAGCCCTCGGTGCCGCCCTCGCGGCCGATGCCGGACTGCTTGAAGCCGCCGAACGCGATTCCGAAGTCGGTGCGGAACCCGTTGTGACCGACCGTGCCCGACCGCAGCCGCGCGGCGACCGCGCGAGCCCGGTCCGCGTCGTTGGTGAACACGGACGCGTTGAGCCCGTAGATCGAGTCGTTGGCGATGCGGATCGCGTCGTCCTCGTCGGCGGCGGGAATCACCGAAAGGACCGGACCGAAGATCTCCTCCTGCGCGATCGTCATCGCGTTGTCGACCTCGGCGAACACCGTCGGCTCGACGTAGTACCCGCGCTCGAGGTGCGCTGGCCGGCCGCCGCCGGTCACCAGCTTCGCTTCGTTCTTGCCCTGCGCGATGAGGTCGAGCACCTTGTCGCGCTGGCGTTCCATCGCCAGCGGCCCCATCTGGGTCGCCGGGTCGAACGGGTCGCCGACGACCACCTGCGAGAACGTGCTGGCCAGCGCGTCGACGAACTCGTCGTGTCGCTTGCGGGGCACGATCAGCCGGGTCAGCGACGAGCAGACCTGTCCGGTGATCATGCACTCGGCGCCGGAGATGGTGGCCGCCGCTTGCGCCAGGTCGGCGTCGTCGAGGATCACCGCGGCGGACTTGCCGCCGAGCTCGAGGGTGTAGCGGGCGATCCGCTCGCCGCAAAGCGCAGCGATCCGGCGCCCGGCCGCGGTCGATCCGGTGAAGGCGATCTTGTCGATGCGCGGGTCGCGGACCAGCATCTCCGAGACCTCTCGGTCGGCGGTCAGCACGTTGAACACGCCGGCGGGCAGGCCTGCGGCTTCGGCGCACTCGGCGAGCAGGTACGCCGCGCCCGGCGCCTCCGGAGACGCCTTGAGGATGACGGTGCAGCCGGCGAGAAGAGCAGGTGCCATCTTGTAGATCGCCAGCTGGATCGGCGCGTTCCACGGGATGATCGCGCCGACCACACCGACCGGCTCGCGCACGATCAGCCCGAACGACCCGCCTCCGGTGGGCTGTGCGCGCTCCTCGAACGCGAAGGTGTCGGCGAGCCCGGCGTAGTAGTCGAAGGTGGTGGCGAACGCCGGCGCGGCGTACTTCGCCATGATCGCGAGGATACCGGATTCCCGTGGCCAGATCTCACCGAGGGCGTCGGCGCGTGCTGACAGCTCCTTGCTCAGCCGGCGCAGGTACTCCGCGCGCTCGCGGTGGGCGAGGAACGGCCACGGCCCGCTGTCGAAGGCGGCGCGCGCTGCGGAGATCGCCCGTTCCATGTCGGCGGCCTGTGCTTCGGCGACCGAGAAGAAGACCTCCTCGTTCGAGGAGTCGATGACGTCGATCGTCGCGGAGGAGGAGGGCATCACCCACTCGCCGTCGATGAAGAAGCGATCGGGGTGGACGACGGGTGCGGTCACGGCAGCCTCCGGCTCGGTGGGGTGACCCTTTTTCTATCGGATCCCGTCGAGCGCCGGCCGTCCCGCCTTCCGCTAGGGGCGACCGATGCGGCTCTCGGCGGTGCGTGCCGCTACGTCCCGACCGGGTTGCGCCGCAGCGACCGGTTCTCGTTGCGCCGGACCTGGATGCGCCCGTCGAGCTCACGCACCTCATAGCTGGCCTGGGAGCGGGTGGCGGGTCCGCGCCGCACCCTGCCGTCGCGCAGCGAGAAGACGCTGGCGTGCCACGGACACACGACGCAGTCGCCGTCGCGGGTGCCGTCGGACAGCGGCGCGCCGCGATGGGTGCAGCGGTCGGCGACCGCAACGACGTGGCCGTCGACCCTGGTCACCAGCAGCGGGACACCTTCGAGGTCGACCTGCTGGAGACGGTCGTCGATGTCTGCGGCTGCCGCGACGTCGGTCCAGTCCGTCGCTGTGGTCTGGAACGCGGTCGTGTCGACCCCGACCCCCAGCGCGAAGGCGAGGTGGCCACCGAGCCAACCGCCCGCTCCGAGCGCCGCCGCGCCGGCCAAGCTGCTCGGCAGGCCGAGCCGGCCGCGCCGGCGGGATCGCCAGGACCGGGTGTAGGCGAGTAGCGCGATGCCGTTGCTGAGCGCGTGCACCAGTCCGACGCGGCTTTCCGCCTCCTCGGTGTCGAGCCAGTCCGACCAGCCACTCGCCGCCGTCGGCAACGCGGCGAGCAGACCGACCGCGACCAGCCGGCGCGCGCCGTCACGGCCGCCGCGTCCGCCGACGACGTCGAGCAGCGTCGCGCCGAGCAGCGATCCGCCGGCCACCAGGGTGAGCGCCGGGTGCAGCGCGTGCCCGATCGGCCTTCCGGACAGCACGTCGCGTGCCCGCGGGTTGCCGAGCACCCGCTGCCCGGCCGCGCGCACGGCGTTGCCGGCCGGGTCGAGCAGCCTCGCCCGCTCGACCTCCTCGATCACTTCGTCCAGGCGCTCGTCGAGGGTCATGTCGGCGGGCTACCCGGCGGTCGCGGTCCGCACACCAGCTCGGTCAGCCGGCGAGTGCCACCAACGTGTCGCCGAACCCGCCACGGGCGCGAGCATCGGTGCGGGCGCTCGTGATGACCGGATGCGCCGCGCTGCGGGCGATGCGTCGTCCGGTGAGCGCCGCGACCAGCGAGACGTCCTCGTCGACGGCGACCGTCGGCCAGCCACCGACTTCGAGGTACGCCGAGGCGCGCACTCCGAGGTTCGCACCGTGCACGTGCGGATGATGGTCGGCAGGGGTGTAGGTCGCGCGCCATCTCGGGCCGGTGTGTGGCGGATGGGCGGACCAGTCGTCGACGTCGACGGTGCCGATCACCAGGTCGTAGCCGGCATCGGCGAGCGCGAGCTGACTGGCCAGCCAATGCGCCGGGACGACTGTGTCGGCATCGGTCGTCGCGATCCAGATCCGCTCCGCCACCGACCGGGCGGTCACACCCAACGCGTAGGCGGTGGCGGCGGCGCGCGCGGCGCCCACGTTGCGAGCCGACAGCTCGACGGTGGCCGCCCACGGTCGAACGGCGACGACCGACGCACTCGCGTCCCGGCAGTCGTCGAGTGCGACGACGACCTCGACCGGCACGTCGACGCACTCGATCGCCAGTCGCACCGCGTCCAGGCAGGCCGGCAGTAGCGACTCCTCGTCGTGCGCCGGGATGACGACGGCCACCTTGTCGATGACGGCGGTCATCAGACGAGGCCTTCGCGTTGGGCCGGTGTCGGGGCGTCGGCCCAGGTCAGCAGATCCAGCCGGAAGTCGGGATCGTCGTAGTGAGCGAGAGATCGCAACCCGGGTTCGGCGAGGAACCGGTCGTGGACTTCGTCGCCGAGCATCGGATAGTCCGCGACCGGATGGCACCAGTGCACCAGGCACAGCTCTGCGTCCCTGTCGAGACTCCCGACGGCGCGAGCCACCAGGGCGTCGAGGTCGTCGGGGGACAGGTAGTAGCCCACCTCCGACAGCACGATGAGGTCGAAGCTGCCCACCGGCCACTGCGCCGGGATGTTCATGACCTCAACCGCCGCTCCCGGCGCGTCGGCCAGGCGGGCCCGGGTCGCCGCGACCGCGGCCGGGGCGACGTCGGCTGCCAGCAAGGAGTCGCAGCGGGTGGCCAGCTGCGCGCTCAGCACGCCGACCGAGCAGCCGGGTTCGAAGGCGTAGCGATATCGCGGCCGGGACAAGCCGGCCATCGTGATCGCGTACTTGCGTTGTTCGTACCAGCGGCTGTCCAGCGACCACGGGTCGGCAGACGTGGCGTACATCCGGTCGAAGTATTCCTGATGCAGGGTCATCCGAACACGACCTCGAAGGGTCGAGTGAAGTGCGCCAGCACCTGCGGCGGGAGGATCGGTGCGTCCGCCGGGTCGGGTCCCAGCGGCTGCACCTGACTGGCGAACTCGCAGATCGCGGCAGCCTTGCGCTCCGTGTCGACGCCGGGCACCAGTCGCAGGCTCTGCCACGGCACTCGCGGGTCGTCCGGACCGGCCCAGTGCCAGGCCCAGATCGGGTACTCCCAGCAGGTGGTGCCCAGCGACCGTGCGGCTCGCCCGGCGGCTTCGTGGTCGGGGTGGCCG
Organism: Mycobacteriales bacterium; assembly: GCA_035550315.1. Taxonomy (GTDB): domain Bacteria; phylum Actinomycetota; class Actinomycetes; order JAFAQI01; family JAFAQI01; genus DASZPL01. The sequence continues at coordinate 7,199 of DASZPL010000108.1, forward strand.
TCGTGCGCCCACGGCGCAATCACGATGTCGTACGGGGTGACCAGGCGTTCCAGCTCACGTCGCAGGTCGTGTTCCCGGTCGGCCAGCCCGCTGTCCGGCAGACCGAGATGGCGAGCAGACACCGGGGCGATGCCGAGCCGCGTCAGTGCGCGGCGCGACTCCGCGCGCCGGATCCGCGCCAGCTCGCTGGGAGCTACGGCGGTGGAGTGCGGGTGGGAGGCCTCGCCGTCGGTCGCCCAGACCACGACGATCGGGTGGTGTCGCGCCAGGCGCGAGAGCAGCCCCGCGACCCCCAACACCTCGTCGTCGGGATGCGCGGCGACCACGACCACCCGCCGCCCGGGCTCGACCGCGTCGAGTGCAGGCCAGTCCCGACTGCCGAGCCAGCTCTGCCACTCGCTCTCGGCGGTGCCGTCCTGGGCGATCTCGACCGTCACCACGTGAGCGGGGAGGAGATCAGGCGTTCGCCGAGATCGGCGAGGTCGCGCTCCGCGTGGCTCTGCCGCAGATACAAGGTGAGATCCGCGACGCGCTGCTGATGCTCGGGCTCCGACGCCAGCGGCCCCGGCCCAAGCGCCCGGCCGACCCGGTCGATCACCTCGAGCGCCGACGCCTCGACGACGGCTCGGGTCTCGCGTGCTCGGATCGCGGCGCATCCTGACGCGTCCTGCGGATCGTCGTCGATCGCCGTCGCCGCGTCGCGCAACGCCGCTCGCGCCGCCGCGAGCGATGCACCGACCCCACCGAGATGGGCCCGGCCGATGTCACCGATGTCGCCGCGGCGGCCCGCCTCGAGCAGTCGGCGGCCGACGCCGAGCGCTCCGCCGTACCAGACCGCCGCGACGCCGACCGCGCCGTGCCAGAACCCGGGCCGGGCGACGTAGTGCTGGGCTCGGCCGA
>DASZPL010000109.1:0-33462 GCA_035550315.1 Mycobacteriales bacterium
AGTGATGGTGACGAGCGTCCCCTACCAGCTTGCGTCCTCCGGGCGGGTCGTGCAGCACCAGCACCCGGCTGCCGGCGACGTCCGCCGTGGAGGTTGAGGTCGGGGCGGTCGGGCACGGCGGGATCTGCGTCGCGCACGCGCCGGACGGCCGGGCGGTCCTTGTCCGGCACGCGTTGCCCGGCGAGCGGGTGCGTGTCCTCGTCACGGAGGAGAAGCCGTCGTTCCTGCGGGCGGATGCCGTCGAGATCCTCGCGGCCTCGCCCCACCGGGTCGACCCGCCGTGCCGGTTCGCCGGCCCGGGGCGCTGCGGCGGCTGCGACTGGCAGCACGTGCGGCTGGCCGAGCAGCGGGCGCTGAAGGCGGAGGTCGTCGATGCGGCGCTGCGCCGCATCGCGAAGCTGGAGCGCGACGTCGTGGTGGAGGCGGTGCCGGGTGACCACGAAGGGCTCGGCTGGCGCACCCGGATGCGGCTCGCGGTCGGGCCTGACGGGGTGGCCGGCCTGCATCGACACCGGTCCAGCACGATCGAGCACGTCACCGACTGCCTGATCGCGCACGACTCGCTCCCGGTCGCCTCGGTCGTCGCCGAGCACTGGCCGGACGTCGACGCGGTCGACCTGCAGTCCTCCGACGAGGTCACGGTTGGCGGGCGCCGCTACCGGATCCCCGAAGGCGGCTTCTGGCAGGTCCACCCCGGCGCCCCGGACGCGCTGACCGGCGCGGTCCTCGGATTTCTCGACGTCCACCCGTCCGACCGTTGCCTGGACCTGTACGGCGGGGTCGGCCTGTTCGCCGGCGCGCTCGCGCCGCTGGTGCCGCGCGGAGACGTGGTGCTCGTCGAGAGCCATCGCGAGGCCGCCCGGGCCGCGGCGGCGAACCTTGCCGATCTGGCGAACGTGACGGTCGTGGCCGAGCAGGTGGCGCGATGGCTGGCCCGCTTCGGCGAAGGAGCCGACGTGGTCGTGCTCGACCCGCCGCGCAAGGGTGCCGGCGCCGCTGTCGTCGACGGCATCGTGGCGCTCGGTCCACGGCAGGTCTGCTATGTGGCGTGCGAGCCCGCCTCGATGGCCCGCGACATCGCGACCTTCGTCGGCGCGGGCTGGTCGCTGACCGGCTTGCGGGCCTTCGACCTGTTCCCGATGACCGCGCACGTCGAGTGCGTCGCGCTGCTGGAGCCCACGACCTAGGATCGAACTCATGAGCGGGCTGCTGGAGACCATCCACGAGCCGGCCGATCTGAAGCAGCTCGACGCTTCCCACCTGCCCGCGCTCGCGCAGGAGATCAGAGAGTTCCTGATTTCGGCGGTCGCCCGCACCGGCGGGCATCTGGGCCCGAATCTCGGGGTCGTCGAGCTGACGATCGCGCTGCATCGCGTGTTCGACTCACCGCACGACGCGATCGTCTGGGACACCGGCCATCAGTCCTACGTGCACAAGCTGCTGACGGGCCGGCGCGACCAGTTCGGCGTACTTCGGCAGGCGGGTGGCCTGTCCGGCTATCCGTCACGCGCGGAGAGCCGGCACGACTGGGTCGAGAACTCCCACGCCTCCACCGCGCTGTCCTACGCCGACGGCCTGGCGAAGGCCTTCGGGTTGGCCGGGCAGTCCGACCGGGCGGTCATCGCCGTCGTCGGCGACGGCTCGCTCACCGGCGGCATGTGCTGGGAGGCGCTCAACAACATCGCCGGAGCGCCGGACCGGCCGGTGGTCATCGTCGTCAACGACAACGGCCGCTCCTACGCCCCGACCGTCGGTGGCCTCGCCGCGCATCTCGCCGGACTGCGGCTGTCGCCGTCGTACGAGCGCACCCTCGACCTGGTCAAGACGTCGCTGGCGCGCACCCCGGTGGTCGGCGGGCCCATCTACGAGGCGCTGCACGGCATGAAGAAGGGCGTCAAAGACCTCATCCAGCCCCAGGCGATGTTCGAGGACCTGGGCCTGAAGTACGTCGGACCGATCGACGGCCATGACGTGGCCGCGGTGGAGCAGGCGCTGCGTCACGCGCGCCGGTTCGGCGGTCCGGTGATCGTGCACTGCCTCACCGAGAAGGGCCGCGGCTACGGTCCGGCCGTCGACGACGAGGCCGACCAGTTCCACTCCGTCAACGTGATCGACCCGCTCACCGGCCGCCCGGTGTCGGTCGGACCGCCGACGTGGACCAACGTGTTCGCGGAGGAGATGGTGGTGATCGGCGACCAGCGCCCCGATGTCGTCGCGATCACCGCCGCCATGCTGCGGCCCGTGGGGCTGCACCCGTTTGCCGAGCGCTTCCCGGAGCGCGCCTTCGACGTCGGGATCGCCGAGCAGCACGCGGTGACCTCGGCCGCCGGCATGGCGATGGGTGGCCTGCATCCGGTGGTGTGCATCTACTCGACGTTCCTCAACCGGGCGTTCGATCAGGTGCTGATGGACGTTGCGATGCACCACCTCCCCGTGACGTTCGTACTCGACCGCTCCGGCATCACCGGGCCTGACGGCTCCTCGCACCACGGCATGTGGGATCTCGCGGTGCTCGGGATCGTGCCCGGGATGCGGGTCGCCGCTCCGCGCGACGCGACGCGGCTGCGCCAGCTGCTCCACGAGGCGGTCGACCACGACAGCGGGCCGACCGCGGTGCGCTTCCCGAAGGCGTCGGTCGACGACGACATCGCCGCGGTCGACCGGATCGGGGAGATGGACGTGCTGCGCCGCGACGACTCCAGTGACGTCCTGATCGTGGCGGTGGGCCCCCAGGCCGCGATCGCGCTCGACGTCGCGGACCGGCTGGCGGCTCAGGGGGTCGGCGTCACCGTGGTCGACCCGCGATGGGTGCTCCCCGTCGACGCCGCGCTGCCGGCGCTCGCCGCCGCACACGAGCAGGTCGTCGTGATCGAGGACGGTGTCGGCGCAGGCGGCGTCGGCACCGCCATCGCTCGCGAACTGCTCGCCCGCAACATCCGGGTGCCGCTGCGGCAGGTCGCGCTGCCGCAGCAGTTCCTGCCCCACGGCGAACGACCGACCCTGCTCGCCGAATGCGGCCTGTCGGCGCAGGAGATCGCCCGCGCCGTGATCGAAGCCGCCGCCGGCGCAAGCTCCGTCACCTCCGGGTGAGGCTGGCTCGGCGGCTCGTCGCAACGGTTGCGGCAGCGGGCAGCGTGCTGGCATCGCCGGCCCACGCCTCGGCGCCGCCTCGCGTCACGGCGACCACGTTCGACGGCACTCCGACTGTGGGCGCGCTGTTCATCACCGGGTTGTTCCCGCTCCACATCTGCACCGCCAGCGTCGTGGCCAGCGCGGACCGCAGCGTCATCGTCACGGCCGCGCATTGCGTGCGGAGCGGCACTGCGGCGGGATATGAGTTCGCGCCGGGGTTCCACGACGGCCAGGCGCCGTACGGCATGTGGCGGGTCACCGCCGCCTACGCCGCGCCGGCCTGGATCCAGCACACCGACCCGCACGACGACTTCGCGTTCCTGCTCGTCGCGCCCAAGCGGATCGACGGCCGGCAACGCACGTTGCAGAGCGTGACCGGCGCGAATCGGCTGGGCCGCATCCCAGCGCCGGGCAGTGTCGCCACCGCCTACGGCTACCCGCTCGGCGTCGGTGGCTCCGGGTTGCGGTGCCGGGCGAGCACCTACCGCAAGGGCGCCTACGACGCGATTCGCTGCAACGGCTTCGCGGACGGCACCAGCGGCGGTCCCTGGCTGGCCGGCTCGGGGAAGGAGCGCACCGTCGTCGGTCTGGTCGGCGGGCTGCACCAAGGCGGCTGCACGAAACAACAGCTCTACTCGGCACCGTTGGGCGAGGCGGCGCATCGGGCACTCGCCAGAGCGGGTCGGCACGGCGCTCCCGACCACTTCCCGGCCCCGCCGAGCGACGGCTGCACGACCGGGCAGTAGCCGGCCGCGCATCAGCCCGCGAGGAGGCGGTAGCGGAGGTAGCCGCCCGCCGGCTCGCCCTCGGGGACGAACCCGAGCCGTTCGACCAGCCGGCGGGAGGCCACGTTGGACACGTGAACCTCGGCCTCGATCGTCGTCACCTCGGGCATCGAGCGCAGCATCGCGACCAGCTCGCCGACGGCGCGGCCGCCCAGGCCCTGGCCGCGGCTGGGTGCAGCGAGTCCATACCCGATCTCGACGACCCCGTCGCGCGGTGGGAGCTTCGTGCCGCACTCGCCGGCGATCCGACCGTCGTCGTCGATGACGAGGCACTGCAGCCCGCCGCTGCGCGCGAAGCTCAGGCCGGCGACGGTGTCGGCGTGCGGCCAGCCCGGCGCGAGTGGCCATGGGCCGGTCTCGCCGCGAGCGAACGCGTCAGCTTGTGCCGCGTCGACGCGCAGCAGCCTCAATCCGGATCGGCCATCGCGGCGGCGAGTGCCGGCCCGACGACGGAGACCTGCCACTGCCGGGCGCCGCCGGCGAGCAGGAAGTCGGTGACCGCCGCCACGTCCGACGACGGCGGCGACCACGCCAAGCGGCGCAGCAGCTCGGGGGTGAGCAGGTTCTCGGTCGGGATGTTGTGGCGCTGCGAGGCCTCCGCCATCACCGCGCGCGCCCGGGCGAGCCGGGCGGCGGCGACCGGGTCGCGGTCCGGCCAGCGGCTCGCAGGTGGCGGGCCGTCGCCGGCGACCGCGGGGCGGGGCAGGTCCGTCTCGGGCAGCGCCCGGGCCGCCTCGATCACCGGCCACAGCTCGGTGGCGAGCCGCCGCGTCGCGCGACCGCCCCAACCGGCGACCTTCACGAGGTCGGCTTCGGTGGCGGCAGCACTCATGGCGGCCGCGACGATCGCGGCGTCGGTCAGCACCCGGCCGGGCGCGGTGTCGCGGGCGCGAGCGATGCGGTCGCGTTCGTACCAGACCGCCCGTACGACGGCGAGCTGGCGACGGTTGCGGATGCGATGGATCCCGCTGGTACGCCGCCACGGGTCGGCCCGGGGCGCCGCCGGCTCGGTGCTGAGCACCGCCGCGAACTCCTCGTGGGCCCAGTCCAGCTTGCCTTGCCGGCGGAGCACCGCCTCGAGCTCGTCGCGCAGGTCGAGCAGCACCTCGACGTCGAGCGCGGCGTAGCGCAGCCAGGGCTCCGGCAACGGCCGCTTGGACCAGTCGACGGCGGAGTGCTCCTTGGCCAGCCGGACGCCGAGGAGGAGCTCGACCATCGTCGCGAGGCCGACCCGCTCGAACCCGGCGAGCCGCGCGGCGAGCTCGGTGTCGAACATCCGCTTGGGCACGAGGCCGAGCTCGCGCATCGACGGCAGGTCCTGCGACGCGGCGTGCACCACCCACTCGGCGTCGCCGACCGCCTCGGTGATGCGCCGCAGGTCGCCGAACGGGACCGGGTCGATCAGCAGCGTGCCGTGGCCCTCGCGGCGGATCTGGATCAGATAGGCACGTTGGCCGTAGCGGTAGCCCGATGCGCGTTCGGCGTCGACGGCCACGGGGCCGCTCCCGTCGCGCAGCGCCTCGGTCGCGGCTTCGAGCGCGGCGAGGGTGTCGATGATCGGCGGTACGCCGCCGCTGGGTTCGCTGAGCAGCGGAACCTCGGGCGCGTCAGCCTCGATGACCGGCGGCGCGGTCTCCTCGACGGTTTCGCTCACGCGTTCGACGTTAGGGGATGAGACCGCGAGTACGCATCGGCGCGGCCGGGCGACGGTCCGAGACCGCAGCTACCGGACGACCCCGGCGCGCATCGCCATCGCGACCATCTCCGCACGGTCGCCGGTACCCAGCTTGCGGGCGATGCGGGCGAGATGGCTCTTCACGGTCAGCGCGGACAGGCCGAGCGACTCGCCGATCTCCTTGTTCGAGCGGCCGTCGGCGACGAGCTGGAGGACCTCGACCTCCCGGCCGGACAGCTCCGAGACGCCGTCGTGCTGCGGACCGCCGCGCAGCCCGGCGGCGAGCAGTGACGCGACCGACGGGTCGGCGTACACGCCACCGTCGAGGACCCGACGCACCCCGTCGGCGACGACGAGGGGGGATGCGGACTTGAGCAGGTAGCCCTGCGCGCCGGCGACGAACGCCGCACGCACGGAGTAGGGGTCGTCGGCGGCGGAGAGCACGACGAGTCGCGGCCAGCCTGCGGCGCGCAGATCCGCGAGCAGGTCCAGGCCCGAACCGTCGGGCAGGCCGACGTCGAGCACGCAGAGGTCACGGGCGCCGCCGGCGTGGGCCCGCGCACGGGCCTCGGCAACGCTCGCGGCTTCGACGACCTCGCGGGCGCCCATCGCGGTGAGCCGGGCAGCCATCGACTCGCGGACCAGCGGGTGGTCGTCGACCACCATCGCGGTGAAACCCGCGACGGGGTCCGGCGAAGGCGCCGGTGTGCGCTCGACGATCGCGGACACCTGTCCCTCCTCCTGCTCGAATACCGGCGTGGGCACGGCTGGGCCGCCTCGTGCTGACGAGAGGTTTGTCGGCGCGCGACAGCGCCTCCTGTAGCCCAACAGGGGTAACGGTTGCTCCATACGGCTGATTGCGCCGAATGGGGGATTGCGGCGATGAATACCGAAGTTCTTGGGCCGAACGGCCGAGAATCACCGGCGAGGATGGCGTAGCGCCGTGTGTAGGGGGAGGTCGCCGATGTTCGTCGCGGTGACGTCATGAGCCTGATCCCCCCGGCGGCCCGGCTGCGGCTGGTGACCGTCTTCGCGGCCGGCGTGGCGACCGCTGCCGGCGTGTTGACCGGTTGGGGCAGCCCGGTCAGCTACGCGCTGCCCGTGCTGACCGTCTCGGTCCTCGCGGCCGAGCTCGCCGCGGTGCGCCTCACGTTCGGTCGGCAGCGGTGGACCTTCGCCATCACCGAGTCCGCCATCGCGGCGGCGTTCGTCCAGTCGCCGCGGTCCTGGACCGTCGTCGCGGTCTCCGCCGGGGTGTTCCTGTCCCAGGTCCTGCGCCGCCAGGACCCGATCAGCCTGGCCGTCGTCGTGTCGCGCTTCGCGGCCGCGACCGCGCTCGGAGCGGAGTTCGCCCACGCCATCGGCGGCGGGCTGTGGGGCGCGATCGGCGGGATGGCGGTGTTCTGGCTGGCGAACATGGCGTTGCTGGTCATGGCGCTCGCCACCACCACGGGCGGCCGGCTCGGCTCGCTCATCGGCACCAACGTGCCGTTCTCGGCGTTGCACTCGGTCGGATCGTCGGGCCTGGGCCTGCTCGGCGCGTGGCTGGCCGCCAACGCGCCGCTGGGCCTGTTCGCCCTCGGGGTGCCGTTGGTGCTGCTGTGGATCTCCTACGACGAGCAGGCGACCCGGTCGGCGGAGACCGCGTTGTTCGTCCAGCTCGCCCGGCTACAGGAGCTCGCGAGCAGCCGGTCGGTGGACGGCTCGGCGCAGGTGGTGCTGACCGCGGCGAACCGCTCCCTCGACGCGGCCGAGGTCGAGATGGTGCTGCTCGCTCATGAGGGACCGGTGCACTACTCCGGTGACGCGCAAGGAGTGAAGCGCCGCCGCGTCGATCCCGACGCGCTCGACGAGCCGTGGGTGCTCGACGCGCTGGCCGAGTGCGCCACCAAGACCGGGCTCGAGGACAACGCGCCGTGGCTGGTGACCGTGGTCGGCGCAGTCGACAGCCCGCTCGCCGTTCTTCGCGCGCGCCGCCTCGCCGGCAAGCCGCCGTACGGGCGACGCGAGGTCCTGCTCGCGGGTGTGCTGGCGGCACAGGCGGAGTCCTGGCTGTCGGTCGGCGACCGCCCGGCAGCCGCGCCCGCCGAGGACGTGGCGCACGCCCTCGGGGACATCGGCGCCGACACCGCGCCGGCGTTGCAGGTCCTGCGCGACTCGGCCAGCCGGCTGTCCCGCCTCGCAGGAGCGGGGGAGTCCGCTGCCGTGAGTGACATCGTCGACGAGCTGTACGCCGTCGAGCGCGCCGTCGCCTCGCTGCTCGGCGCGATCGCGCTGGCCGCCGAGCCCGACCTCGGCAACGCGCTCACCTCCGCGGATCTCCAGATGAGCGGCTCGCGTCGCTTCGACGACTGGACGACGACCGGAGTCGTCGCGGCCCAGCTGAACGAGCCGAGCCTGTGAGCGCCCGATGCTGATGCGTTGGATGCGGGGCACCGGCATGCCGTTGGCGCTGCTGGTCTTCGTGCTCACCCTGTGCGCCACCGGCGGCGTACTCGTCGTGTCGGTGGAGATCCTGCGCGGCACCGGTCACGTGTCCGGCCCATTGTGGGAGGTCGTGCTCGCCGGCTGCCCGGCCGCCGTCGTCATCGCGATCGTCGCGGCGATCGCGGAGTTCAACGTCTCGCGCGCGGTACGCCGGATGCAGGCGCGTGCCAACGCGGTCGACGCCATGCACCGCCGGGTGCGGATGGCCGACGAGATCGCCGAGCGGCACCGCCGCGCCGCCGAGACCGCCAGCGCCGGGATGTACGAGCTGCTGTCGGGCCTGGTGGGGGCAGAGGAGGCGGCACGCGGGCAGCTGGCGGCCGACCTCCACGACACCGTCGCCCAGTCGCTGACGATGGCGCGGGTGTTGCTCGACGACCGCCGCAACCCGGGCAGCATCGGCCGGGCGGTCGACATGGTCGCCGAAGCCGAGGAGCAGGTGCGGGCCGTGATGGCACGCACCCGGCCGCCGGCGCTGCGCGACGGAGACCTGGCCCGCGCAGTGACAGCGCTGCGCGACGACATGCGCAACCGCTACGGCCTCGAGGTGTCGCTGAGCTGGCCGGAGGAGCCGCATCCGTTGCCGCTGGTCAGCGCGATCACGGTCTACCGGTTCTTCCAGGAGGCGCTGCTCAACGTCGTCAAGCACGCAGAGGTCGACGCCGCGCGCGCCGAGCTCCACGTGGACGACAACTGGGTCACCGCGGTCGTGGCCGACCAGGGGCTCGGCTTCATGCCCGAGGCGGTGACCTCCGACGGCGGCCGCCACGTCGGCCTCGGGCTGCTGCGCGAACGCGCCCGCCTGGTCGGCGGAGCGCTCGACGTGACGTCGTGGCGGGGCGCGGGCACCACGCTCGCGTTGCGGCTGCCGAGGCTGTCGGCGGCAACCGGGATCGCTCTCGCGTCGCCGGTCAACCCGCCGCACGCCGACCAGGCCTCCAGCGGCGACGTCACCGCGACGGGCTAGCGGCGGGCTAGCGGCGGGCTCGCTTCGGCGTACGGCGCCGCGGTAGCGCCACGACGCCCGGCGGCATCGGCGGCAACCCTGCCGCGACACACAGCACCTCGCCGAACGCGACGAGGTGCGGCCCGAGGTCGCCGCGCGGCGACCAGGACGCTCGCAGCTCGACGTCGCAGTCGACCGGGTGCTCGCTGATCGCGCCGAAGCGCTCCGACGTGGTGCGGGTCACGGTGCCGCTTTCTGCCGCGTAGTCGGCTCCGGCTGACTCGAGTGCCTCCATGAGCCAGGACCAGCCGACCTCGAGCAGCATCGGGTCGTTGGCGATGTCCGCCTCGACCCCGGCCTGGACGTAGGCGACGCAGCGAGTGTCGCCGGCCCACACCTCCTGACCGTCGGGGTCGTGCAGCAGGACCAGTCGGCCTTCGGCGAGCTCGTCGTCGCCGGACATCACCGATGCGTGCAGCGCGATGGCGTGCGGCGCCAGCCGGGGAGGTGCCGGAAGCTCGTGGACGACGAGCTCGGGCCGGAGCTCCACGGCCGACAGGCCGGCCAGCGCCTCGCGAAAGGCAGGCGGCAGGTCGGCCGATGCCGACAGGTCCACCGACACGCGCCCACTGTAGGTGTCGAGGCGCTCCCAGCCGCCGCGACACGCGCCGGGTCGGCGGCGGGTTGGGACATAGGTTGAGATGCGTGGGGATCCTGCTCGCGCTCGTGTCGAGCGCGCTGTGGGGTACCTCCGATTTCTGCGGCGGCACCCTCACCCGACGTCGCCCGGCGGTGACTGTTGCGGCGGTCAGCGAGCTCATCGGACTCGCCGGCGTGGGGGTCGCCGCCCTCGCCACCGGAGCGGTCACCAGCGCCCACGGGTACGCCGGCTGGGGGCTGCTGGGGGCGGTGGCCGGAACCGCCGGGATCGTGGCGTTCTACGAGGCGCTGGCGACCGGGACCATGGGCATCGTGGCGCCGATCGCGGCCACCGGGGTCGTCGTACCGGTGGTCGTCGGCCTCGCCCAAGGTGACCGCCCGTCGGTCTGGCAGATCGCCGGGATCGTCGTGGCGATCGTCGGCGTGATCCTCGCCAGCGGCCCGGAGCTGCATCGTGGCGGCGAGCGCCGTGCGGCGGCGCGGCCGCTGTGGCTCGCGGCCTTCGCTGCGGTCGGCTTCGGCGTGGTCTTCGTCGCCATCGGGCGGGGCGCCGAGCACAGCACGCTGATGACGCTCGTTGTGATGCGCGGCGCGGCGGTCGCGTTCATGATCGTCATCGCCCGCGTGACGTCGACGTCCTTGCGGGTCGAGCTCGCCGACGCCCCGATGCTGTTCGTGGTCGGCGTGTTCGACGTCGGCGCGAACGCGACGTTCGCCTACGCCACGCGTCACGGCCTGCTCTCGGTGGTGTCCGTGCTGTCGTCGCTGTACCCGGCGATGACCGTGCTCCTCGCTCGCGCGGTTCACGCCGAACGGCTGGCCAAGGTGCAGCTGTTCGGCGTCGTGGGAGCGCTGGCCGGAGTGGTGCTCATCGCGTCGTGACAGCATCGTGGGATGCCCGGGGTCGCTGACAGCGCGTTTCTTGCGGCCTGTCGCGGACTGCCGGCGCCCCACACGCCGGTCTGGTTCATGCGCCAGGCCGGCCGCAGCCTGCCCGAGTACCGCAAGGTGCGAGAAGGCGTCGGGATGCTCGAGTCCTGCCTGCGCCCGGACCTCGTCGTCGAGATCACGATGCAGCCGGTCCGGCGCTACGGGGTGGACGCCGCGATCCTCTACAGCGACATCGTGCTGCCGCTCAAGGCGGCCGGCTACGACCTCGACATCGTCGCGGGAGTGGGCCCGGTCGTCGCGAACCCGGTCCGCGACCCGGCCGCGGTCGCCGCGCTGCCACGTCTGGAACCCGACGACGTCGCGCCGGTCGCCCAGGCGGTCGAGGGCCTGGTCGGTGAGTTGGGCGCGACGCCGCTGATCGGCTTCGCCGGAGCGCCCTTCACCCTCGCCTCCTACCTGGTCGAAGGCGGCCCGAGCCGCGACCACGCCCGCACCAAGGCGTTGATGTACGGCGACGAGGACCTCTGGCACGCGCTGGCCGGCCGGCTCGCCGACGTCGCCGCGATTTTCCTGCGGGTCCAGGTGAACGCCGGCGCGAGCGCGGTGCAGCTGTTCGACTCGTGGGCGGGTTCGCTGTCGGCGGCCGACTACGAGCGCTACGTCCTCCCGCACAGCCGCCGGGTGCTCGAGTCGGTCGAAGGTGTGCCGCGGATCCACTTCGGTGTCGACACCGGCGAGCTGCTCGGACTCATGGCGGCGGCGGGTGCCGACGTGGTCGGTGTCGACTGGCGGGTGCCGCTCGACCAGGCGGCCACCCGAGTCGGGCCCGGAGTCGCGCTGCAGGGAAACCTCGACCCGGCGGCGGTGTTCGCGCCGTGGGAGGCCACCGCTCAGCGGGTGCGTGAGGTGTTGCGCGCCGGCCGCCACGCGGCCGGACACGTCTTCAACCTCGGGCACGGCGTACTTCCCGACACCGATCCGGATGCGCTTGCGCGGGTCGTCGACCTCGTCCACCACGAGACCGCCGGCTCGTGACCGCAACGACCGTTGCCGTCATCGGCGGCGGGATCGCCGGGCTCGCCGCGGCGGACGCGATCGCGAGCACCGGCGTCGGCGTCACGCTGGTCGAGGGCAGCCGTCAGATCGGCGGGAAGCTGCGCACCTGCGAGGTCGGCGGTGTCGTGGTCGACGAGGGCGCGGAAGCCTTCCTGGTACGCCGTCCGGAGGCGGCCGACCTGGTCGCCTCGCTCGGGCTCGACGCCGGGCTGGTGTCGCCGCAGACGATGCGGGCCGCGGTCTGGGCCCGCGGCGAGCTGCGCCCCATGCCGGCACGGACCGTGATGGGCCTGCCCAGCGACGTCGCCGCGTTGCGCGGCGTGCTGTCCGCCGCTGAGGTCGCGCGGGCGCGCGCCGACGCGTGGTTGCCCGGCGAGCCACCCGGCGAGGACATCGCCGTCGGGTTGTGGGCCCGCCGGCGGTTCGGTTCGGCGGTCGTCGATCGCCTGCTCGACCCGATGCTCGGCGGCGTCTACGCCGGGCGCGCTGACGAGCTGTCGCTCGCGGCGACGCTGCCGCAGGTGCCGCGTACCGAGCGATCCGCGTTGCGCGCGGTACGGCGGGCGATCGTCGCCGGGCCGCCGTCGGATCAGCCGGTGTTCGCCACGTTGCGCGACGGGCTCGGCACCTTGCCGGGGGCGCTAGCCGCTTCACTGGCCCGCCACGGCGGCGAGATCGCGGTCGGCTCGCCGGTTCGTGGCCTGAGCCGCACCACGGACGGCTGGCGCGTCGTGCACGGGGCGACGAACGCCGAGCAGGCACTCGACGTCGCCGCGGTGGTGGTCGCGACACCCGCCAGCCCCGCCGGCAGGCTGCTGGCCGCCGACGTTCCCGCGGCGGCCCGTGAGCTGGCCGCGATCGATGCCGCCAGCCTGGCGATCGTGACGACCGCGTGGCGCGCCGCCGACGGCGGGCGCGCCGACATCAGCGGGTATCTCGTTCCTGCCATCGCGGGCAGGCCCGTCAAGGCGGTCACCTTGTCCTCCGCGAAGTGGCCGCATCTGTCCGGCAGGGAGGTCGTCGTCGCGCGATGCTCGTTCGGGCGGCACGGCGACGCCGCGGTCCTGCAACGCGACGACGACGACCTCGTCGCGGACGCAGTGGCGGAGCTCACCGCATACGCCGGCTTCGCGGGCCAGCCGATCGATGCCAAGGTCAGCCGGTGGGGCGGCGCGTTGCCGCAGTACGCCGTCGGGCACCTGGACCGGGTCGCGCGGATCCGGACGGCGGTCGCGGAGCAGCCCGGCCTGGCGGTGTGCGGGGCGACCTATCAAGGCGTGGGAGTGCCGGCATGCATCGCTTCCGCGCGGGCCGCCGCCGAGCAGGTGAGCGGCTACCTCAGGAGCCGCGCAGCGCAGTGATCCCGGACAACGTCGGGACGAACACGTGGTTGCCGTCGACGACCTCGGAGGGGAAGGTCGCGAGGGGGCCGACCGGGATCGACGCGATGACGTGACCGGACTGCAGCGACAGCACTTTCAGCGATCCGCTGTCGAGGTCGGCGACGAACACCCGCTGGCCGGCGATGACCGGCGCGCCGTACAGGCCGCTCGTGTCCCACTTCTGGTGCAGCTTGCCGTTGCTCACTGTCACCGCGAGCAGGCTGTGCGGCTTGCTGAAGTTCTTGCACGGGATGATCGCCGTGTCGCCGCGCGCGGCGATGCCGCCGAAGGCGTTGCAGTAGTTGTCGCCGCCGAGGGTGTCGAGCTGGCCGCCGACGCCGCCGAGGTCCGGCGCGAGCAGCCACACCTCGCCGCGCTTGCCGCCGACGACGTAGTCACCGGCGACCCGGACCGGTGAGGTGGAGCCGAGACTCAAGTCGTCAGCGTCGCCCTGCTCCCAGTTGGTCGGTGCCCAGCCGCGGACGTAGTGCATCGTCGTCGGGTCGAGCTCGATCACGCCGTCGCTGTGGTCCCAGGTGCCGCCGGTGCGGTTCGACCCGTTGGCGGTGGGCGTGAGCACGTTGCCGTCGTACGCCTCGACCGGCCCGGCCGGGCCCCACATGCCCGCGCCGCGCGCATTGGGTACGGCGTAGTGCGGCGTCGGGCCCCTGCCGTTCGTCGGGATCGAGACGGCCAGCCCGACGTAGTTGCCGCAGTCGCCGGCGTGCGCCCCGTAGGTGACGATCACCCGATGGTCGATGATGACCAGCGCCGCCCGCTGCTGCTCGGCGTTCATGTCGCGGTGGCGGTCGACGTCGCCGTTGCGGTGCCAGTTGCGCTTGCCGGTCTTGGCGGACAGCGACCAGACGGTGTGGTGGCCGCTGGGAGAGGTGTCGACGACGAACACCGACCCGGTCGCCGGATCGAACGCCGGGCTTCCGGTGATGCCGATCGGGTCGATGTCCCCGCACGGCTGTGACGAGCCGGGTTCGGCGAGTGCCAGCTTCTGGTGCCAGAGGATCTTGCCGGTCTGCGGGTTGAGCCCGTAGACGGAGTTGCGCTCGGTTGCGGCGATCAGGACGCCGTCGCCGATCACCGGCTCGCTCCACACCGCGCCGTCGAGCTTGCGGTGCCAGGCGGTGTGCAGCGGCAGCGTCACCGGCCCGTTCGCCACGCCGCTCTTGCTGGCGGTGTTGTGGAAGTTCGGCCAGTTCGAGTAGTGCGCGGGCGCGCCGAGGGTCGCGGTGTCGTGGTTGGCGGTGCCGGTGCCGGTGCCGGTGGAACACGCGATCACCAGGGCGAGTGGGGCCACCGCGAGCAGCAAGCCGGTACGTCGCATGGGATGAGTCTGCCCCGCGGGGCGACAATGAAGACATGGCAGACGGGCGGTCACCGGGTAAGCGGGCCAAGGATCTCAACGAGACGATCAGCTACACGATGTGGTCGGTGTTCAAGGTCACCGACCGGCTGGCGGCGGACGGTCGAGACGGCGTCGCCCGGGATCTGGACACCCTGCTCGAGCAGCTCGAAGAGAAGGGGGTCGTCACCCGCGGCCTCTACGACGTGAGCGGCTTCCGTGCGGACGCCGACCTGATGCTGTGGTGGGTGGCGCCGACGTCGGACGACCTCCAGGAGGCGTGGTCGCGGTTCCGGGCGAGTGCCCTCGGCAGGTCGTGCGAGCCGGTCTGGTCGGCGATGGCGTTGCACCGCCCGGCCGAGTTCAACAAGAGCCACGTGCCGGCGTACCTCGCCGGTGAGGAGCCCAAGCGCTACGTCAGCGTGTACCCGTTCAACCGGTCCTACGAGTGGTACCTGCTGCCCGACGAGGAGCGGCGCTTCATGCTCGCCGAGCACGGGAAGATGGCCCGGGAGTACGCCGACGTACGCGCCAACACGGTCGCGGCCTTCGCGCTCGGTGACTACGAGTGGGTGCTGGCCTTCGAAGCCGACGAGATGCACCGCATCGTCGACCTGATGCGCGAGCTTCGTGCGGCCACCGCACGGCGGCACACCCGCCTGGAGATCCCGTTCTACCCGGGCGCCCGCAAGTCGCCGGCCGAGCTGGTCGCCGCCCTCCCCTGACCCCCTTCTCGCCCGACCCCCTCTCGCCGAGCCCAACGTTGTTGGTCTTTCGCGGGCGCGGAAAGACCAACAACGTAGGGCTCGACGGGGTCCGTCGGCCGGGTCGAAGGTCAGGCTGAGGCTGTTCATGCAGTAGCGCTCGCCGGTCGGCGTCTGCGGCGCGTCGTCGAAGACGTGACCGAGGTGAGAGCCGCACCGCTTGCAGCGGACCTCGGTGCGCTTCATGCCGTGGGAGCTGTCGTCGAGCAGCTCGACCGCGTCGGAGTTCGCCGGGTCGTAGAAGGACGGCCAGCCGCTGCCGGACTCGAACTTGGTGTCGCTCATGAACAGCACGTTGCCGCAGGCCCGGCAGCGGAAGATGCCGGTGCGGTGCTCATGCAGCAGCGGTCCGGTCCCGGGGCGTTCGGTGCCCGCCTGACGGAGTACGGCGTACTCCTCCGGGGAGAGCTCAGCCCGCCATTGCTCGTCCGTCTTCTCGACCTCGTGTGCCATGCCTCGATGCTGTCACGGGCGGTACCGTCCGGCTATGGCTTCCCCGTTCGTCGAGCTCGACGTCGAAGGGCGCACGGTCAAGGTCACCAACCCCGACCGCGTGTACTTCCCGGCGATCGGCGCCACGAAGCTCGACGTCGTCAACTACTACCTCTCGGTCGGCGAGGGCATCGTCCGGGCGCTCTACGAGCGGCCCTGCATGCTGCACCGCTATCCGGAAGGGGTGCAGGGCGTCGCGGGCGAGAAGATCTACCAGAAGCGGATCCCGAAAGGCGCGCCCGACTGGGTGCAGACCGCGGAGGTGTCCTTCCCGTCGGGCCGCACCGCCGACGAGCTGTGCGTGACCGAGCTCGGCGCGGTCGCCTGGGCCGTGCAGATGTCGACGGTCGAGTTCCACC
The DNA here is from genome assembly GCA_035550315.1 of Mycobacteriales bacterium. Taxonomy (GTDB): domain Bacteria; phylum Actinomycetota; class Actinomycetes; order JAFAQI01; family JAFAQI01; genus DASZPL01. Next base: position 15,987 of record DASZPL010000109.1, read on the forward strand.
CCTGGCACACCCGGTGTACGGCGGTGGAGCAGCCCGACGAGCTGCGCATCGACCTCGACCCGCAGCCGGGGACCGGCTTCGCCGAGGCGAAGCAGGTCGCGGGCATCGTCCACGAGGTGCTCGACGACCTCGGCGCGGTCGGGTGGCCGAAGACGTCGGGCAACCGTGGGGTGCACATCTACGTCCGCATCAAGCCCGACTACGGCTTCCGTGAGGTACGCCGGGCTGCCCTGGCCTTCGCCCGGGAGGTCGAGCGCCGCGCGCCGGACCGGGTGACGACCGCCTGGTGGAAGGAAGAGCGCGGCGAGCGGATCTTCGTGGACTTCAACCAGAACGCGAAGGACCGCACGATCGCGGCGGCGTACTCGCTGCGCGGGTTCGCCCACGCGCCGGCTTCCGCGCCGGTGACGTGGGAGGAGCTGCCCGACGTCGAGACCGAAGACTTCACCATCAACACGCTGCCGAAGCGGTACGCCGAGCTCGGTGACGTCCACGCCGGTATCGACGACGCGGTGTTCGGGATCGAGCCGCTGCTGGAGTGGGCCGACCGCGACGAGGCCGACCACGGCCTGGGTGACGCGCCGTACCCGCCGAACTATCCCAAGATGCCGGGCGAGCCGCCGCGGGTGCAGCCGAGCAAGATGAACGCCGCCAACTGGACTCACGAGTCGTGAGCCGAACCGTCAGGGAGGCTCACATGACCGCACTGCCCACTGTCCGCCGGGGTGCCGCGACGGCCGTCGCGCTGGTGGCCGCGTCGGCGGGGGTGCTCGCGACTCCCAGTCAGGCGGCGACGTCGCCCGTTGCTCCGGTGCCGCCGGCCGTCTCGACCATGATCCCGAACTCCGGCCCGCTCGTCGGGGGCACGACGGTCCGCATCGACGGGACCGGCTTCACTGGCGCGACGAGCGTCAGGTTCGGCAAGCAGACGCCGGCGATGTCGTTCACCGTCATGTCCGATGGCCGGATCGTCGCGGTGTCGCCGCGCCATGCCGCGGGCCGGGTGATTGTGACCGTGACCACCCCGAACGGCACCAGCACGGCCGAAGGGCTCGAGAACGGCAAGATCGCGTTCGTCTTCTCGCCGTACGCCCCCACCGTTTCGCAGCCGGCCGGCGAGCTGCTGCGCTACCAGCTGGGTACCGGCGCGCGCAACAAGATCACGATGACGGTCGCGAAATCCGGTGAGACGAGCATCGTCGACACCGAGAAGCCCGCGACGTATCGGTTCGAGCTGCCGGCGCCGACGATGCGCAAACTGCGAGAGCTGGCGGCGAACGCACATGTCAGCACCCTCGACGCCCGCTACCCGCGGCCGGACGAGGAGATCGCGTGCGGCACGGATACCCAGATCCTCACCGTGCGCGGCCACAAGATCGTCGTGGGGTACGCCGGTGAGCCGCCCGCCCGGGCGCAGCGGCTGCTCGACAGGCTGCTGGCCATCCTCGACAACCGCGACCCGGCGCCGTTTGCCGTCGGTGGTCAGGCAGCGAGGTCGCATCTGCGGTGCTGACCGGGCCCGGAAATGGGCGAGGACGCACTCGCCGGGTCCGACCTCCGGGGGGAGGGGTCGGACGAGCCGGATCGGTAGCCACACCGGCGAGTGCGTCCTGCTGTTCGTACCTAACCGTCGGAACCTGAAGGCGTGCTGAACAGCATCGGCTGTCAGGCGCTGAACACCTCGTCGATCGCACACTTCAACGGCCGCTCCAGCTGGGCGAAGCTGCAGCTGCGCGGCTCGCGGTCCGGCCGCCACCGCTTGAACTGGGCGGTGTGGCGGAAGCGGTGACCTTCCATCTGGTCGTAAGCGACCTCGACGACCAGTTCGGGTCGCAGCGGCTCGAAGCTCATGTCCTTGCCGGAGTTCCAGCGGTTCGGGGTGCCGCCGGGCCCCCATTCGCTGCCGATCCACGGGTGATCCTGCTCGGCGTTGTCCCGCAGCGGCGCGAGCTCCTCGACCAGCTCGGCCCGTCGCTTCATCGGGAACGATGCGGCGACGCCGACGTGGCGCAGCTGGTCCCCGTCGTACAGCCCGAGGATCAGTGAGCCGACGATCGGACCGCTCTTGTGCCAGCGGAAGCCGGCCAGCACGCAGTCGGCCGTGCGCGCGTGCTTGATCTTGAACATCACGCGCTTGTCGGGCTGGTAGGTCAGCTCGAGCCCTTTCGCGACGACGCCGTCGAGGCCGGCCCCCTCGAAGTCGGTGAACCACCGCTTGGCCTCGGCGACGTCTCGGGTTGCCGCCGTGACGTGGACGTCGGCGGTCGGCGTGACGGCGGACTCGAGCTGTGCCCGACGCTCGCGAAACGGCGCGCCCATCAGGGAGATGTCACCGATCGCGAGCAGATCGAAGCCGACGAAGTGCGCGGGGGTTTCCGCGGCCAGCTTGCGGACCCGGGACTCCGCCGGGTGGATCCGCTGCTGGAGCACCTCGAACTCCAAGCGGCCGTTGATCGGTACGACGATCTCGCCGTCGACGACGCACTTGTCCGGCAGGGCCGCCTTGACCGCTTCGACGACTTCGGGGAAGTAGCGGGTCATCGGCTTCTCGTTGCGAGAGCCGACCTCGACCGTGTCGCCGTCACGGAAGATGATCGACCGGAAGCCGTCCCACTTCGGCTCGTAGAGGAACTCGCCTTCGGGTACGTCGGGCACCGCTTTCGCCAGCATCGGCGAGACCGGCGGCATGACGGGAAGCTTCACGCCCCGATTCCACCACCTCGTGCGTTGAGCATTGATGTCGCGGTGCCGAGGAGGTAGACAGCGTGGTACGGGGGATCCGCCACGCTGAGGAGAAGTCGTGGAACTCTCGCGTCGTAGGTTCATGCAGGCGGCGGGCGCTGTTGTTGCGGGCGGCGCCCTTGATATCGGGCTACCTGCACTCGCTCGCGCGTCTACTGCACCGATCCCGCTGACCGGTACGCCGAGCATTTATTCGGGCTGGACGAAGGTCCCGTTGCCGCCAGGCAATGCGATGCAATGCTTCGGCTTCAACGGCAGCACGGTGTACACGTGTCAGAACAACGCGGATGACAAAGCGACGCCGAAGGTGCCAAGCACGCAACTGACGTTCAGCCAGTTCAAGAGCCCGTCTGATGGCTCGCCGGCGATCAACCGCTTCGCGACGCACAGCCACGGCGGCCAGATTGGGAACAACGGCCCCACGATCTGGACGCCTTGCAGCAACGGCGCCAAGGACCCCGTCGACGGCCATCAGATAACCCGGGGAGACTTCAACCCGGATTCCGACACCTTCGAGGACGAGACGCATTGGTCCCCTCCGCTGACCAACCCGCTCACGGTCAACGTCAATACCTCGAATCTCGTCGTTCGCGATGGCAACAACAAGCTGTGGGTTTACGACCTCGCCGCAGTCAAGAGCTCGGGAAGCGGGACTTTTCCGCCATCCATAGGTTCGTTTCAGATTCCTGGTTCTCCAAGCAATCTTGGATATGACGTCACTGGGAACTGGCTCTACTGGGCGACCCAGACCGACGCGCAACAAGACGATGCAAAGTTCACCGTCGGCTTCCACAACTTCGTCGATGGAAGCGGCGATCAACAGGCCCACAACATGCCGACGATCTCGGGCAGTTCCTACGAGCTAGAGGGCCTCGCGATCCTGCCCGACGGCAGCAAATGGGTAGTCGGAGTGAACAACGGCTTCGTCGCCGGGTCCAAGACGGTGAAGTCGTTCAGCCTGGTCACGGTGACCTGACGCCAGACGCAGGGTGATCTTGACGCTTTCGGCCTGTTGGACCCCTCATCAGGCCGAAAACGTCAAGATCGGGTCGAGTATCTATCGTTGGCAACTCGTGTGTCCGAGGTCTAGAAGGCGGCGACGCCGTGCGGGGTGCCCCAGCCGGTCGGCCCGTCCCAGCCGGTTCGCGCCTGGCACCATTGCGCGGTCGGACACTGGCCGTTGCTGCCGCCGGTCACGTCCCAGAGCGATGACACCGACTGGTGCTCCCACACGAAGGAGCCGTCGCTGACGTCAGTCGTGTTGCCGGCGAGCGCGAAGACGGCGGCGATGATCGGCGATGACGCGGAGGTGCCGCCGAAGGTCAACCACCCGACCGCGGACTCGTACGGCGTGCTGTCGTAGACCGCGACTCCTGTCGCCGGGTCGGCCACCGCAGCGACGTCGGCGACGGCTCGCCCGTCGCATCCGGTGACGTCCGCGGACTGCCAGGTCGTGGCGTTGAGGTCCGAGCATCCGCTGCCGCCGTCGGTCCACGCGGTCTCCGTGAAGCCGCGGCTCGACGTGCTGCGCGACAGGGTCGTGCCGCCGACCGCGGTGACCCACTTCGACGAGGCCGGGTAGGACACGCCATAGCCGTTGTCACCCGCCGACGCGGTCACCGCGACTCCCGCGTGGTGGTAGTAGCGGCCGTACGTCGAGTCCTTGGCGTCCGGACCGCCGTAGCTGTTGCTGACCGCGTCCGCGCCGAGCGCCACTGCCTCGTCGACCGCCGCGCCGAGGTTGGCCATCGAGGCGGTGTCCGCCTCGACCAGCAGGATGTGGCAGTTCGGGCAGACCGCGCTGACCATGTCCACATCCAGGCTGATCTCCTCCGACCAGCCCGGGTCGGCCGGCGGGTAGTCGGTCCCGCCGCGCTCGTCCACCTTGCGGAAACAGCCGCTCGCACCGGTGCAGGCCGGCAGGTGGAACTGCTTGCGGTAGAGCGCGAGATCCGACTCGGCCGTCGGGTCGTCGTACGCGTCGACGACGGCGACGGTCTCGCCGCTGCCGGCGTCGGTGCCGGCCGCTGGCAGGTCGTAGGCGGCGGCGAGGTCGCTCGGCGCGTAGCCGAGCGGGGTCGCCGAGTGGCGTACCCGGCCGCGCGCCAGACGGTCGACGCGGATCGCGAAGCAGCGGGCACGGGCGGTGCCGGCGTGCTTGCAAACGACGGCGTCCCGGGTCGGGTGGGCCGTCGCCGCGCTCGCGCTGAGCGCGACCGGAGCGGCGGAGATCGCCGCGGCGAGGGCCATCGAAGCAACGGTCAGGGTGCGAAGTGAGGGCATCGCAGAAGACTGCGGGTCACTTCCGGTCGCTGTCTGCGGCCAGCTGTCAGGCTGTGGAAAGGCCTCTGGCGTTGGTCTCGCCGTAGGTGTCGCGGACGCCGCCGGGCGCGACGACGGCCCGCTCGCCCGTCCGGAGCGGAAGCCGCGCCCCCCACGTACGCCCGTCGATGCGGTGGGCCTTCACGGTGCGGACGACGGCGCCGTCGCGACCCACGATCTCGATTTGCGCGCTGGCCAGCCGGCCGCGAGTGGCCCACGGCTCGAAGCTGCAGGTCTCGCAGATCACGCTGGTGTTCGGCTTGCCGGTGCCGCCGCCGTTGTCCTTGTAGAACCGCTTCAGCGCGTCGGGGACGTGGATCGGCAGGCGCGGGTAGCGGATCGGCGCCACCGCGAACGTCGCCCGCCCGTGGCTGACCCGCAGGTCCTCGACGGTGATGCCGCGCCAAGGCCGCACCCGGAACATCCGCGAGGTGAGCCGGTAGGGATGCACCGCGCCGCCGGTGTGGATGTCGCCGTCGATCACGAAGCGGTAGTCGCCATTGGGAACCTGACCGCCCGGCACGTCGGCGCGCGGGTAGGAGTCGAAGACCTCCATCGACGCGGTCCACAGCCAGCGCTGCTGGCCGGTCAGCTCACGCAGGGCGGCCACCGACAGCGGCGGGCGCTCGTCGAACACGACCTGGATCTGTCCGCTCTGGTCGGCGTAGTGCCGCCACGTGCCGTCGACCTTGCGCTGCACCACGACCGTCGGGTCGTCGGTCCAGTTGTCTCCACCCACCCAGGTCACGGTCGCGTCGTCGAAGCGGGTGAGGTTCTTCGGCTGGGTGAGCACCTTGGCCGGACCGATGCTGTCCGGGACGCGCGCGGTCCAGGCGTTGTAGTACGTCGAGGAGATCTCGCCGAGCACGACCGCTTCGCTCTGCTGGCGCAGCTCGTTGACGGTGGCGATGGCGTCGGTGGGCTGGGTCGGGACCGGCGTACCGCACATCAGGTTCGCCGCCATGCCCAGCAGGTTCGTGACGTAGTAGTCAGCGCTGTGCGGGCCGTAGGCGGTCAGCGCCTTGCGATAGGAGTCGCGCGCTTCGTACTCGCGGTAGGTGACCGTGTAGCCGTTGTAGTCGCCGGTGTGGCCCAAAGCGACCGACAGCTGGTAGCCGGGACAGTTCGCATACTGGCCCGCGCCGAGCTCGGTGTGGGTGAAGTTGCCCTTGATCGCGGGGTCCTTGACCGGCTCCGATCCTGCGTTGAGCGCGTAGCTCGTCGCGTTCCAGCCTGCCGCGTTGTTGTCGACCTCGGCTTCCATGTGTTGGTACGCCGCATTCGAGACCGTCAGCCGGGCGACGCCGAGCGGATCCCGCGGATCGGGGCAGGAGTAGCCGGTCTTGGTCGACCGGTAGCAGGCTCGCACCGGCTTCGCCGGCAGCCCGTTGTCGTAGCCGACCGGCCACCCCTCGTCGACGTCGGCCTGGCTTCCGTAGTTGAAGCCGAGCCACTCGTTGCCGGTCGTGCGGTCGGTACGCGTCTCGAAGTTGCGGGTCAGGTCTGCCTGTGGCTCGCAGGCGCAGGAGCCGAGCAGGATCTGGCCGATCCGCACCGCCTGGAGCTTGATCGCCTCGTTCTCCTCGACCAGGCCGGCGGAGGGGACGTCGTAGTTGTCCGGGATCGGCAGGCCCGCTGCCTTGAGCTGGTCGAACAGCTTCGGGGAGAACGGCAGTGTCGGGGCGCCGACGTCGGAGACCCGCTCGCAGTCGGGCAGCCCGGCCGCCGGCACGCCGGGGTTGCCGGCCAGCGTCGGCCCGGTGCGGCAGTTCCCCACCGACGGGTACGGGTGCGAGATCGGCCCGGCGTACCAGCGGGTCAGCATGGTGACGGTCGGATCGATCGAGTACGGCACGTCGACCTTGATGCCGTTGTGCGCGCCGCCAATCGCGCGCCACGCGGCGATCGTGTGCTCGAACAGCAGGTGGGTGCCGCGGACCGCCTGGGCGTACCCCATGTGGCCGTAGATCTCGTACACCTTCTGGCCGTGGTCGGTCAGCGTCGGGACCTCACCCGCCGGGTAGTTGTGCTCGTAGGGGCCTTCCGCCGATCCGACGCCGCCTTGGCTGAACACCATCGGTGCGTGGGTGGCGCTCGTCATGTAGCGCATGAACGGCGCCATCCAGTCCTCGCTGATGAGGTCGTACTCGTCGAGGGACTCACCGTGCTCGGCGTAGTCGACCCAGGTCGCCAGCGGCGTCGGGTGCGAGGGGTCGGACATGTTGTCGAAGCGCATGACCGTGAGCTCGTGGTCGTTGTCCTGCTCCGGGTAGCCGGTGGGGGAGCCGTCCTCGTTGACGTCGGCACCGGCGATGTTGCCTTGGAAGCCGGCGAACTGGACCGTCGTCGCGCCGACCCGGGCCGGGGTCATCGCGGCGTAGGCCTTCTCGATCGCGGTGGCCATCTGGCGGGCCTGGTATTCGAACATTCGCAGGTCCATGACGTCCTGGAACAGCCAGACGCCGGCGGCGGGCGTCGAATAGTACGGCGAGGAGTGGTCGTGCAGGGCGGACAGCAGGATGTTGCTGTAGGTGACCGGGCTGTGCGCGGCGGCGAGGAGCTGGCCGACCCGGCGGACCAGCATGTCCTGGGCGAGGTAGTTGTCGTCGCGGACCAGCGCGATCGGCGGATCGCCCTTGCCGTCCTGCAGGACGATCGCGCTGATCGACAGCCGCGAGGCGACGCCGTACGACGAGCGCTTCAACACCGACGCGACGTTGGGGTCCCACTCGCCCTTGATGTCCTGGCCGCCGATCTGGCTGGCGTACTGGCCGGCTGAGGCGCCGACGTGCCACGTGGCGTCCACCACGGCCGCGCCGGCACGCAGGCCGTGCCAGGTGCCGGCGCTCGTCGCTCCGGCGGCCGAGACCGTGGAGATCCCGACGACGGCTCCGAGGAGCAGGGTCAAGGTGGCGACAACCGCGGTGACCGCTCGGCGCATGCGGCAGGACTTCGCCGCGTCGCAGGCGAAACCTCTCGAATGCGCCGTAGACCCGCCGTCACCCTGCTCGCCGTCGCCCTCTGCGCCGGATCGGTCGCCCCGGCGGCGTTCGCGTCGGCCAAGCACGGGACGCAGCCCGAGCAGCCGGCGATCTACCTCGTGGGCGGAGCCGCGGAGTCGATCAACCCGACGCCGGCGATGCTCGCCCACAAGGACTTCTACCTCGGCGGCTACGGCTTCGGTGACGACAAGATCGCCAACAAGTACCAGATCCCGGACACGGTCGGTCGCTACGCCACCGGCATCCTCGGCGACGGCTCGCACAGCCGGGCGATCATGTTCAGCGACCGGACCCACACGATCGCGTTCGCCCAGATCGAGACGCAGGGCTACTTCATCGCCTACAAGCAGGGCCCGTTCGGGATCGAGGACATCCGCAAGGACGCGGCCGCGGAGATCGCCAGGCTCGCCTCACACGAGCGGGAGCACGCGCCGGTGCCGACGGCGTCGGAGATCCTCGTCGACTCCGACCACACCCACGGTGGCCCGGACACCGTGGGCGTGTGGGGCGGCGACCCGACGTCGTACCTCGAGCTGGTGCACGACCGGACCGTCAAGGCGCTGGTCGAGGCGTGGCAGGCCATGCGGCCCGCGACGCTCACCTACGGCGTGGCACACGCCGGCGTCGCGGGGGAGACCAAGGAGTACCCGCCGAGTGTCAACGACGACCCGCTGCTGACCAACCAGTTCTCCAACGACCCGCGCAACCAGACGATGGACGACGAGATCCGCGTCATCCAGGCGCACGACCCGAAGACGGGCAAGGTTCTCGACACCTACACCAACTACTCCTCGCACCCGACCGTGCTCGACTCCGACAACACCTACGTGACCGGTGACTACGTCGGGCGGCTCAACGACGCGATGACGAAGGCGTTCGGCGGCTTCGCGATGGATCAGGTCGGCACGCTCGGGCGCACTCAGCCCAACCGGGCGGAGTGCCTCGAGCCGAACCTCAAGGCGTTCAAGGCCAAGCAGCTGTGTGAGCTCGACGAGTACGCCGGCCGCGTCCTGCTCGGGGTCAAGTACGCGGTGCGCCACTCGCAGCCGGTGCGCGGCCCCGCGACGGTCGGGATGTCCAGCTACCTCATCGAGGACCTGATCGACTCGCCGGTCCTGCTCGCGGTCGAGTACGCCGGCTCGCTGGTCGGCGCCCCGGGCGCGCGAGCGCTCGGCTACCCGTGGTTCACCGCGAACCTGCTCGGCACGACGACGTTTTCCGGGCACATCGGGGACCTGTTGGTCAGCGGGGGGCCGGGAGAGATGTACCCGCAGATCGTGCAGGCGGTCCGCGACGACGTGCCGGGGATGCAGGGCTATCTCAACATCGGTACGGCGGGTGACTTCCTCGGCTACCTGATCGCGCCGCTGTCGTCGTACCCGGAGCCGATCCGGCGCTCGCTGTTCTCCGGCAACCCGCCGCCGGCCGGTGACCCGGCGTGCAAGGTGCTCGGCGTGTCCATCGGGTGCCCGGATCCGATCGGCAACGACAACTTCTTCTTCAACGTGTCGTTCACGATCGGCTCGCGGATCGAGTGCTCGCTGCTGCGCGGAGCGGCGGACACCTTGGGCAAGCCGCAGTCGACGTACCTGTCCAAGGACGGCGAGTGCCCGCTGTTCGCCAACGACCTGCTCAACGGGCCGGGCGCAGACACCAAGTTCCCCGCCGAGCCCAACATGATCAAAACCGAACCGCACATGTGACAGCGGTCCCATGCGCTCAGGGGTGGGGCTAGCCGACCTTCGGGGTTGCGCGTTCGACGATCGCCGCGGTGTCGACGCCCGGCGGCAGCGTCCCGAACGCGTGTCCCCAGTCGCCGGCCAGCCGCGAGGCGCAGAACGCGTCGGCGACCGCCGGCGGCGCGAAGCGCACCAGCAGCGACCCCTGCAGGACCAGCGCCATGCGCTCGACCACCCGCCGCGCCCGCACCTCGATGTCGGAGGTGTCGGCCAGCTCGGCGTCGAGCGCTGACGCGGCGGCGTCCAGCCGGCGGTCGGCGCCGGCGGCCAGCGACACCTCGGCACGGAACGCCTCCCACGCCTCCGGCGTACGCGCCAGTCCCCGAAGTACGTCGAGCACGTTGACGTTGCCCGATCCCTCCCAGATCGAGTTCAGCGGAGCCTCCCGATAGATCTGCGCCATCGGGAAGTCCTCGACGAAGCCGTTGCCGCCGAAGCATTCGAGGGCTTCCGCGGCCACCGCCGGACCCCGCTTGCACACCCAGTACTTGCCGACCGCCAAGCCGACCCGCTTGAACGCCGACTCGTCGTCGTCGACCGCGGCGGCCAGTCGCGTCATCAGGGTCGTCGCCGCCTCGGACTCGATGGCGAGGTCGGCGAGCACCATCCGCATCAGCGGCTGGTCGGCGAGGTAGCGGCCGAACGCCTGGCGGTGCCGCGCGTGATGGGTCGCCTGCGCCACCGCGACCCGCATCAGGGTCGACGTGCCGATCACGCAGTCCAGCCGCGTCGAGGTGACCATCTCGATGATGGTGCGGACCCCGGCCCCCTCGTCACCCAGCCGCCAGCCGACGGTGTCGTCGAACTCCGGCTCACTCGACGCGTTGGACTTGTTGCCGAGCTTGTCCTTGAGGCGCTGGATGCGGAAGGTGTTGCGGGTGCCGTCGGGCAGGATCCGAGGTACGACGAAACAGGTGAGCCCGCCCGGCGCCTGGGCCAGGATCAAGAACACGTCGCACATCGGCGCGGACGTGAACCACTTGTGGCCGGTGATCCGGTACGTCCCGTCGGCGGCCGGCTCCGCGACGGTCGTGTTGGTGCGTACGTCGGAGCCGCCCTGCTTCTCCGTCATGCCCATGCCGGCGAGGCAACCCGCCTTGTCGGCCGGGACGCGAAGCCCGAAGTCGTAGACGCGCGACATCAGCCGCGGCTCCCACTCGGCGGCGAGGGCAGCGTCGGCGCGCAGCGCCGGGACCGCGGCGTGCGTCATCGAGATCGGGCAGCCGTGGCCGCCTTCGGTCTGAGACCAGACCGAGAACGCCGCGGCGCGGGCGACGTGGGCACCCGGCTTCGGGTCGGTCCAGGAGCTGGAGTGCAGCCCGGCCGAGACGGCGACCGTCATCAGCTCGTGCCACGACGGGTGGAACTCGACCTCGTCGATGCGGTGCCCGTAGCGGTCGTGGGTGACCAGCCGGGGCGGGTTGACGTTCGCGAGCCGACCCCACTCCTGGGCTTCCGCACCGCCGGCGCGCCGCCCGAGCTCGCCGAGCGACTCCATCGCCCAGCCGGCCTGATGGCGTTGCACGCCTTCGACGAGGGCCAGGTCGGCGTTGAACACGTCGTAGTCGACGAGCGGCGGCGGCTGGTTCGTGACCAGGTGGGTATCGGTCATGGGCACCAGTGAAGCAGGGTTCCCGGCCGGATTCGCCGTACCGTTTCGTGATGGCGACCGCACGCGACCTCGCCATCTCGACCGCTCGCCGCGCGTGGCACGACCGCATCCTCGGTCTCGCCGCGGAGGCCGGCTTCTGGCAGCTGCTGTCGCTGCCGTCGCTGATCCTCGCCGTCCTCGGCGTGATCGGCTACTTCAACGGGCTGCTCGGCGCGGACAACCTCAACCGGCTGCAGAACTCGATCGAGAAGGGGCTCACGCACGTCATCGTGCCGAGCGCGGTGCACTCGACGATCGCTCCGGCACTGCACCGGATCCTGTTCGGCGGCCGCGCCGACGTCGTGTCGATCAGCTTCGTCGTGTCGCTGTGGACCGGATCGTCGGCGATGGCGACCTACGTCAACACGATCACGATCGCCTACGGTCTGCGCAGCCATCGCGGCGCGGTACGCAGCCGGCTGCTGGCGCTGCGGATGTACCTCACCTTCGTCATCGGCGTCATCGTGTTGCTCCCGCTGCTGGTGCTCGGGCCGTCCCGGCTGGAGTCGGCGTTCCCGGACCGGTTGCACGACACCGTGCACGGCTTCCTCGAGGTCGGGTACTGGCCGGTGCTCATCCTGCTGTCTCTCGCGCTGATCGCGACGCTCTACCACCAGGCGCTGCCGGTGCGTACGCAGTGGCGGCGGGCGCTTCCGGGCGCGCTGCTCGCGGTGTCGTTCTGGGTGGTCGGCTCGACGTTGCTGCGGGCCTGGCTGGACTGGGCGTTTCGCAAGACCGCGACGTACGGGCCGCTGTCCGCGCCTGTCGCCGTGCTGCTGTTCCTCTACCTGACGGCGTTGGCGATTCTGCTCGGAGCGGAGCTCAACGCCGAGATAGACCGGCTCTGGCCCCGCCCCGAGACGGTGGAGGCTCGGGACGAGCCTTAGGCTGCTAGTCGCGTACGGGTTCGACCGAGGAGGACGCAATGGCCGGCGGGTCCGGTGGGCACAACGCATCGCTGACGATCTGGGCGACGGTGTACGTCGCGATCGCAGGGACGATTCTCGGCGGGATTGCGCTGATCTACTGGAACTGGCCGCTGTTCTGGGTCGGCATCGGGCTGTTCGTCGCGGGCTGCATCGGCGGCTACTTCGCCGGGATCATGAACGCGGTCAGCGAGTTTGGTCCCGGCCCCGAGAACTAGGTCGGCGTCGGCGCGACTTTCGGGCATCGCGCTCGCGGCTGCCCTCGCGCTCGGCGGGGCGACGGCCTGCGCGTCGTCGAGCGGACCGGTCGCCCCAGAAGCGGGGTCGTCCTCCGGCAGCACGGCGCAGACGATCGCGCAGGTCGCATTCGCGCTCGCCGGCGAGGACTCCCGGCCGGCACGACGCTCGGCGTACCTCGCCCCCTTGCGGTTGCTGCAGCGCCACTGCACGGCCGCCGACCCGGCCGGCCTGAAGGCGGTCGTGGAACGGCTGGCCGTGTCACTGGGCGTGCTCGGCGTGACGGCACCGCGGGCCGCGGCCGAAGCGGTGCTCGCCGCTGACGCCTCCCGCAACACGAACTGCGGCGCGTTGACGGCCCGCATCACCCGCGAGCTCGGGAAACCGGCGGTCGCGTCGCGGGGCCGCTGGGACGGCGGTACGACGTACCTGACCTTCGCGCCGACCGTGACCGCAGCAGTCGCGCTTGCCGTCATCCGGCGGCGGCTCCTGCCCGGCCCGGAGCACCAGGTGTACGCCCTGACGGCGAGCGGCTGCCAGCAGGCTGTCTACCTCGGACCGGCGCTCGCCCGCCTCACCGGCAGCTCGGCCCTGGGCGCGTTCGTCGAGCTCACCTCCGGTCACGGCGTCGGCCGAACCCGCTACGACGCCGCCCGGGTCGACCGGGCACGCATCACGGTGCTCGGCGCCGTCGGGGGCCAGCCCTGCACCTGATCGGCGGGATTAGTCGCGCGGAATCTGGTGATCACTCCTGCAACCGATCAGGAGGTCGTCATGTTGCTTGTACTTGCCTTGGTGCTGTTGCTGTTGTTCGGCGGGCTCGGTTTCGTGGCGCACGTGTTGTGGCTCGGACTGATCCTCGCCGTGATCATCGGCATCGCACACGCGTTCACCCGTCATGCCTAGCAAGACCGATCCGCACTCGTTGCCCAGCCCGCGAATGGCCGAGGCCAAGCAGTCGCAGAAGGCCGAGTTCATTCCGGGCTGGGCGATGGGTGGCATCGTCGCGGTGATCGCCGCGCTCGTACTGCTCGCCATCCTGCGCTAGGGCGTTCCCGCCCGCGGCTGGTTACGCTCGGCTGGTGATCCGGGCCAGCGCCACCCGCCACCGGTTGGCGAACAACGCGGCGCGGCACTGGCCCGCGATCCAGCGTTTCACCCCGCGACGGCCGCTCCCGATGCCGACCCGCACCGGTCTGATCTGGATGGACCTGGGCGACTCGGTGGAGTCGCTGCGCCGGCTGCTGTGGGTCTACGAGCCGATGAAGTTCAGCAACATCGCTCGTTTCCTGCCGCCGGGCGGCGGCTTCGTCGATGTCGGTGCAAACCTCGGTGACTTCTCGATCTGGGCGGCCAAGCAAGGTGGGCCCGGCACGCGGGTGCTCGCCGTCGAGGCCGACCCGGACAACGTCCCCCAGCTGCAACGGAACCTACGGCTGCATCACCTCGACCACGTCGTGGAGGTCGCGCCGGTGGCGGCGGCAGCCGAGACCGGGACCATCGAGCTGCACCAGGGACATCAGTCGGGGACCAGCACGATCGCGCCGAGCGAGGTGCACACGCTCGAGCACATGAAGCCCCGCGGCACCGTAGAGATTCCGGCGAGGACGCTGGACGACCTCATTGCAGAGTCAGCGCTTGCGCAGGTCGACGTCGTGAAGATCGACGTCGAGGGGGCGGAGGAGTACGTCCTGGCCGGCGCGCGAAAGCTGCTCGCGACCTCGCGGCCGATGACCTTTCTCATCGACATTCACTGGGGCGTCGACGTCGCCGGCATCGTTGCTGACCTTGCCGACCACGGGTTCACGACACGCCTCGAAGCCGAGCCGGATGTCGTCGTCGACGTCGTACCGCGCGATGCGCTGTCGATCGTCTGTATCCGCGACTGAAGGCGATCGCCACGACTGACGGGATTGGGGAGGACGCATGACCTGCACCTACTGCGGAGCGGCGATCCCGGCCGGCGCCGCCACTTGTCCGGGATGCGGCGCGGCCTTGGCCGGCGGTGCGCCGACGATGACGACTCACCCGACGACGAGCATCGAGGAGAGCCCGGCCCGCGCTGGCGCCGTCCTGCCGCTGGGCGGGAACGCGGAGGCCACCTCCGACGTACGCGACAGCACGCTGGTCATCTGGGGCTTGGTGATCGCCGCGATCGTCGTCGCCATCATCTGGCTCGCCGCTCACTGATCTCGGGGCGCGTCGGTGCGGCCGTCCGAACTGTAGGTACGCCAAGGGGGTTAGAGATGACGCAGGAACTGCCGCCCGCGGGCTGGTATCCCGAGCCTGGCAACCCGCTCAACCGGCGATGGTGGGACGGCCAAAGCTGGACGGAACATCGGATGCCGGCCGTGGTTGGGACGCCGACGCCCGAGCCTGCACCTCTTCACCAATCGGGTGTCCTCCCGGCCGCCTCGGCAGGCCCTGACACTCGCACAGTGCAGATCAGCTTGCCGGATGCCCTTCCCCCGATGCTCTGGCTGACGGTTGGGTGCGCTGCCCTCGTCGCAATAGGCACGTTGCTCACCTGGGCCTCAGTGGCCTTCTTCTCCGTGAACGGCGTACAGACATCCGACGGGAAGCTCGTCTTGGTTGCTGCGCTGCTCGCCGGCGCATCCGTCGTGCTTGTCCGAAAGCGGGAAGGCGTCGCGCTCGTCGCGACTTTTCTGTTCGGCCTCGTCAGCTTCGGCACGAGTCTCTACGACACCATCCGGATTCTCACCTCGTCGTCCGGCGACTTCTTTGGAGCGCACATCGGCGTTTCGGTTGGGCTCGGCTTGTGGCTGGACGTGATCGCCGGCGCCGCGCTGCTGGTGTCAGCAGGCAAGTGGACGGGATCTCGCGGGCACAACTTCAAGACGATCTGGTCTGCGCGATGAGAACCGGCAAGTCGTCAGGACGGCGATCAACCGCCGTCGTACTTCGTCTGGTTTTGTGGGCGGTACAGGACTTGAACCTGTGACCTCTTCCGTGTCAGGGAAGCGCGCTACCAGACTGCGCCAACCGCCCGGGCCTTGCTTGTCCTGCTCTGCCGAGATGGCCTCCGGCTGAGGCGGGTGCGGGAATCGAACCCGCGTACAGGGCTTTGCAGGCCCTTGCCTAAGCCACTCGGCCAACCCGCCTGGTCTTCCAACCAAACGCGACGGGCGCACTCTGCCGCAAAGGCGAAGGGCGCCCACCGAGCGGACGACGGGATTCGAACCCGCGACCCTCACCTTGGCAAGGTGATGCGCTACCAGCTGCGCTACGTCCGCGCGCGAGCACGCCAGGGCGTGCTTCGTGCGTCGTCGACTCTACATGTGCCACAGCCGTGACAGCATCGCGAGCGTGAACCGGGGCACCTCCGACCACCGCTGGCCGAGCGCCGCGGAGTGGCTCGCGGCCGGTCCCGGCGCCCGACCCGTGGACCTCGCCGTCATCGGGATCCCCACTTTCGCCACGTCCGTACCGAACACCGGAGCGCACGCAACGCCCGCCGCGGTACGCCGGGCGCTGGACCAGCTGACGACCTGGTCGCCCTCGCGCGGTGTCGATCTCTCGCAGCTGATCGCGCCGTGGGACCGCGGGGACGTCGACGACCCCGACGTCCGGGTCGAGGGGGAGTGGCGGGTCCGTACCGCCGTCGAGACCGCCGCGGCCAAGGCGCGGCTGCTGGTCGTGATCGGCGGTGACAACTCGCTGACCTACCCGGCGATGGCGGGCGTGTTCGGGGACGATCTCGGCCGTGCCGGGCTGGTCACGGTGGACGCTCATCACGACCTTCGCGAGGCGCGCAGCAACGGGGCGCCGGTCCGCGAGCTCATCGCGGCCGGGTTGCCG
Organism: Mycobacteriales bacterium; assembly: GCA_035550315.1. Taxonomy (GTDB): domain Bacteria; phylum Actinomycetota; class Actinomycetes; order JAFAQI01; family JAFAQI01; genus DASZPL01. The sequence continues at coordinate 32,425 of DASZPL010000109.1, forward strand.
GGGGAGCGCATCGTGCAGGTCGGGATCGCCGACTGGGCGAACAGCCGCTCCTACGCGACGGAGGCGCACGCCCGCGGCGTGACGGTGATCGGGCGAGGTGAGGTCGCCGAGCGAGGGATCGCCGAGTGCATGCGGGAAGCCCTGGACGTCGCGGCGGCCGGCGATGCCGGCGCCTACGTCGACCTCGACCTCAACGCTTGTGACCGGGCGGTCGCGCCCGCGTGCCCGGCAAGCCTGCCCGGCGGGCTGAGCGCGCGCGAGATGCTGACCGCGGCCTTCCTTGCCGGCGCTGATCCGCGGGTGCGCGCCGTCGACATCACCGAGGTCGACGCGACACAGGACGCCGACGACGAACGGACGGTCCGGCTGGCCGCGATGTGCCTGCTCGAGATCGCGGCGGGCCTGGCGACCCGGAGCGACCGATGACGCTGTGGGTGAACGGCGTACTCGTCGACCCGGCGGCGCCGGTGCTGCGCGCCGACGACCACGGCGTGACCGTCGGGGACGGGGTCTTCGAGACGATGAAGGTGACCGGTGGGCAGCCGTTCGCCCTCACCCGGCATCTGCGACGGCTGGAGTCCTCAGCCGCCGGGCTCGGCTTGCCGGTCGACCTCGACCTGATCCGCGACGGCGTTGCGGCGGTGGTGGCGGCGCAGCCGCTCGGCTCGGCGCGGCTTCGGGTCACCGTCACGGCCGGCCCCGCGCCGTACGGCAGTGACCGCGGCGACAGCCCGGTGACGGTCATCGTCGCCACCGCGCCGTTGGCCGAATGGCCGCCGACCGCCGACGTGGTGACCGTGCCGTGGACCCGCAACGAGCGGGCCGCGACGGCCGGACTGAAGACGACGTCGTACGCCGACAACGTGGTCGCCCTCGACTACGCCCATCAGCGTGGCGGCGCGGAGGCGATCTTCGCCAACACGCGAGGCGAGCTGTGCGAAGGGACCGGCAGCAACGTGTTCCTCGGGATCGACGGGCAGCTCGTGACGCCGCCGCTGTCCAGCGGCTGCCTGGCCGGCATCACGCGAGAGCTCCTGG
>DASZPL010000110.1:0-5969 GCA_035550315.1 Mycobacteriales bacterium
CGCGTCGCATCACCGACCACCGGCTGCCACCACGACGCCGCGGCCGCCGGTCATGTCGCGCACCGCGTCGGCGATGTCGTCGACCGCGGCGTAGTCGATCACCTGAGCGCCGCGGTCCTTGGCCGCGGCCAGCCGGTCGGCGAACCGGTCGATGCCGATGACCCGGCCGGCGCCGCGGTGCAGCGCGATCGAGGTCGCCATCAGGCCGATCGGCCCGAGGCCGTAGATCGCAACCGTGCCGCCCGGCTCGATGTCGGCGTACTCGACCGCTTGCCATGCGGTGGGCAGGACGTCGGAGAGCAACAGCGCACCCAGCTCCGGCATCGCGTCGAGGTCTACCTTGATCGGGCCGAAGTGCGCCTGCGGCACCCGGAGGTACTCGGCCTGCGCGCCGGCGACGCCGCCGTACAGGTGGGTGTAGCCGAACAGCGCGGCGCCCTTCTTGCCGCCGAGGTTCTGGGTCGTCTCGCACTGCGAATACAGCTCGCGGCGGCACAGCTCGCAGTGACCGCAGGAAATGTTGAACGGCACCACCACGGTGTCGCCCCGCTTGATGTGGGTGACCTCGCTGCCGACTTCCTCGACGACGCCCAGCGCTTCGTGGCCGACCACGTCGCCCGGCTTCATCGCCATGCTGGCGCCGTGGTCGTAGAGATGCAGGTCGGAGCCACACAGCCCGCTCGCCGTGAGGCGGATGATCGCATCGGTCGGCTGCTCGATCCGGGGGTCCGCCACGTCGTCCACCGAGACGTGACGAGGGCCGGTCCATTTGACGGCACGCATCTCTGCGCGATGCCCCGCAGCGGAGGCAACAAACGCCCGTCACTGGGCGATGACGACGCGTCGCGGCGTCGCTCACACCACCTGATCTGGCAGAATCGTGCGGGGTCGGTGGCGTGTTCATTGCGGCCCGCAGAGCCGAGACGGACGAGAGGCGGAGGAGCAGCGCCATGCCCAACGCCCGATGGCTCCGTCCCGACAGCGCCCGGCCACCCCGCTGGTGGCAGGAGCTCGGATTCATTGCAGCGGTGTATGGCCTGTACACGCTGATCCGCAATGCCGTGCCCGGGCACGAGGTGGCAGCCCGCCACCGCGCCCACTCGATCATTCACATCGAGTCGTGGCTGCACATCGACATTGAGCACACGCTGAACCGCTTCGTGGCGACCACGCAGATCGACCACGTGCACTGGCTGGCATACGTCAGCGACTACTACTACGCGACGCTGCACTTCGTCGTGACCATCGCCGTACTGGTCTGGCTCTACCGCTGGCACCCGTTGCGCTATCGCTCGATCCGCTCGGTGCTGATCATCACCAACCTGGGGGCGCTGGTCGGGTTCTGGTTGTTCTCGCTGGCGCCGCCGCGCATGCTGCCCAACTTCGTCGACACGATCGTCCAGTTCCACACCTGGGGCTCGTGGGCCTCCCCCGGCGTCGACAGCGCGTCGAACCAATTCGCCGCGATGCCGTCACTGCACATCGCCTGGTCGCTTTGGTGCGCGATCGCGATCGTCAAGCTCGCGAAGCGGCGCTGGGTCCGGGTGCTCGGCGCGCTCTACCCGGCCGCGACGTTGTTCGTCATCCTCGGCACCGCCAACCACTTCGTGCTCGACGCGGTCGGCGGGGTAGCGGCGCTGGGCGTCGGCATCCTCGGCCAGCGGCTGCTCCCCGGTCGTCCGGCCTACGCCCGCCGCGACCTGCCGGTGCATGAGGCGGTCGCCGATCCGGAGCCGGTCGCGGCCTGACCCGACTGCCGGGGGGCTCAGATTTCCATCAGCCACACAGGGTTTGCTCGATGGGTGCATCGGATGCGAGTCGGCATTGCGGTCGGCCTGCCGGTCGCTCTCGTGCTGTCACTGGCGGGGTGCTCTGGCGGTTCGCCGACGCCGACACCGATCGGCTGTCGCCCCGGCTTCTCGTCGCCGTGCCCTGACAACGACCCGTTCTACAAAGCCAGCGCCCAGGAGCTGCGCACGCATCCGCACGGCAGCGTGCTGAAGACCCGCTCACCGTTCATCAACGACGACACGCTGCGGTCGCTGGCGCGGGCGACGACGGTGCTGTACGCGTCGACCGACATCCACGATCAGCCGATCGCAGCGTCGGAGACGGTGCTCACCCCGAAGCAGCCGTACGCCGGCCCCGGCCGCCGCCCGATCCTGTCGTACCAAATCCCGTACGACAGCCTCAGCACGCGCTGCGAGCCGTCGTACCAGTTGCAGCACTCCTCCTCCCAAGGCGCGCTGCAGATTCCGCTGCTCGACGCAACCGTGCAACTCGGCTGGACGGTCGTCGTCCCGGACTACGAGGGCCCGCAGGCGCTGTTCGCGATCGGCCCGCAGCAGGGCCGGACGATCCTCGACGGCATCCGCGCCACTGAGCAGCTGCGGCAGGGCGGCATCGACCGCACGTCGCGCGTGATGATGTGGGGCTACTCCGGCGGCGCACTGGGTTCCGCCTGGGCGAGCGAGATGCAACCGACGTACGCCGCCGACCTCAACGTCATCGGTGTTGCCGAGGGCGGATTGCCGTCCAACCTGAAGGCCACGATCCAGGCGGTCGACGGCGGCCGTTACTCCTATCTCGGCCCGCTTGCGCTCGCGGCGATGGCCCGCGCCTTTCCCGGAGCCGGCATCACCGAGGCGCTGAACCCGGACGGCAAGCGGGCCTTCGACGCAATCCAGGACGCCTGCAGCACCGACCCTGCGCTGCTGCGGCTCGCGCATCATTCGCTCCGCGACTTCACCACGCAGCCGGGGCTGCTCAACCAGCCGAAGGTCGATGCTGCGCTGCAGCAGCTGAACCTGGGCCGGGCTGCGCCGCAGGTCCCGATCTACAACTACCAGGGGGTGCTCGACCAGATCGTGCCGTTCACCACCAACCAGGCACTGGTCCGCTTCTATTGCAGTCAAGGTGTCGTGGTCGACCACGTCGTGTCCGACAACGCGGACCATGTCGCGGCCGGGGTCGCCGGTGTCCAGCCTGCGCTGCAGTGGCTGACCAGCCGGGTGGCCGGCACGCCGTCGCCCAACACCTGTCATCACGGCTAGGTGCCGAAGAACAGCCGCTCATGCACCGCGCGGGCTCGCCGGGTGGCGCGGCGATAGTCCTCGAGCAGGTCGGCAGCCTGGCCGGCGGCGTAGCCCATTGCGCGGCTGATCGCCGCCAGTGCGCGTTGCTCGGACGGGAACACGTCGGACTGCCGGCCGCTGGCCAGCACGATGGCGTTGCGCGCGCGGGTGGCGATCAGCCAGGCGTCGCGCAGCCGCTGCGCGTCGTCGGCTTCGACCAGGCCGTTGCGGGCCGCGGCCGCCAACGCCTGCAACGTCGACGTCGTGCGCAGCTCGGGCAGGTCGCCGGCGTGCTGCAGCTGGATCAGCTGCACGGTCCACTCGACGTCGGAGAGCCCGCCGCGACCCAGCTTGGTGTGCATCGTCGGGTCGACGCCCCGCGGCAGCCGCTCCGCCTCCATCCGGGCCTTCAACCGGCGGATCTCCCGGACGGCGCCCGGGTCGATCCCGCCGGGCGGGTAGCGGAGCGGGTCGATCACCGCGACGAACCGCTCGCCCAGCTCGTCGTCGCCGGCGATCGGGCAGGCGCGCAACAGCGCCTGCCGCTCCCACACCGAGGCCCACCGCTTGTAGTACTCGGCGTACGACGCGAGTGTCCGCACCAGCGGACCTTGGCGACCCTCCGGGCGCAGGTCGGCGTCGACGAGCACCGGCGGGTCCGGCGCGGGCAGCGCGAGTAACCGGCGCAGCTCCTGCGCGACCTCGTGCGCCGCGGCGGTGACGTCCGGCCCGGCTTCGTCGAGCGGCTCGACGACGAACAGCACGTCGGCGTCACTGCCGTAGCCCTGCTCCAGCCCGCCGAGCCGGCCCATCCCGATGATCGCGATGCGAAACGGCAGCGACAGCTGCGCCTCGATCTCCCGCCAGGCCGTCTCCAGCCCGGCCGCGAGTGTCGAGGCGGTCACCTCGGACAACGCGTTGCCGACCCCTTCGACGTCGACCAGGCCCAGCAGGTCGCCGCACGCCAGCCGCAGCAGCTCCCGGCGGCGCAGGCCGCGCGCCGCGGTGGTGGCCGCCTCCCACTCTGGCGTCCGGCGGGCGATCGCGAGCAGCTCACCGCGCAGCGCGGCCGGCGGCCGCGGCATCAGTTCGGTGTCGTCGGTCAGCAGCGCCACCGATTCGGGCGCGCGGGCGAGCAGGTCGGCGACGTAGCGGCTGGTGGCGAGCAACCGCGCCAGCCGCTCGGCCGTGGCGCCTTCGTCACGCAGCGCCCGGAGATACCAGGGCGTGGTTCCCAGTGCCTCGCTGACCTGGCGGAACGACAGCAGGCCGGCGTCCGGATCCGCCGCATCTGCGAACCAGCCGAGCATCGCCGGCAGCAACGTCCGCTGGATGGCTGCGGTGCGGCCGATGCCGGAGGTCAGCGCCTCCAGGTGACGCAGCGCCGACGCCGGGTCGGCGAAGCCGAGCGCCTCGAGCCGGGCGCGCGCCGCCTCGGGTGTCAGCCGGACGTCGTCGGTCGGCAGCCGCGCGACCGCGGTCAGCAGCGGCCGGTAGAACAGCTTCTCGTGCAACCGCCGCACGGCGCGCACGTGCGCGGCGCGCTCCTTCTCCCAGCTCTCGACGTCACGGAACCCCATCGCGCGAGCCAGCCAGCGCAGGCCTTGCTGGTCGGCCGGCAGCAGGTGCGTGCGCCGTAGCTGCTGGAGCTGCAGCCGGTGCTCGGCAGTGCGTAGGAACCGGTACGCCGCGGCCAGCTGCGCGCCGTCGTCGCGGCCGACGTAGCCGCCGTCTGCCAGCGCCTCCAGCGCGACCAGCGTGTTCGGGCTGCGCAGCGACTCGTCGGCGCGGCCGTGGACCAGCTGAAGCAGCTGCACTGCGAACTCGACGTCGCGCAGGCCACCGCTGCCGAGCTTGATCTCGCGCTCAGCCTGCGCCGGCGCGAGCGCCCCGACCACGCGCCGGCGCATCGCCTGCACGTCCTCGACGAACGTCGGGCGTTCGGCGGCTTGCCAGATCAACGGCGTCACCGCGGCGGCGTACCGCTCCCCTAGCTCGGCGTCGCCGGCCACGAACCGCGCCTTGAGCAGCGCTTGGAACTCCCACGTCTTGGCCCAGCGCTGGTAGTAGCCGGCGTGGCTGGCGACGGTGCGGACCAACGGACCCGACTTGCCCTCCGGCCGCAACGCCGCATCCACCGGCCAGATCGCGCCTTCGGCCGTCACCGCCGAGCAGATCCGCATCATCGCGGCTGCCAGCGCCGTCGCCGCGGCCGCAGCGTCGGCCGGCTCGGCGACGAACACGACGTCGACGTCGCTGACGTAGTTCAGCTCCCGCCCGCCGCACTTGCCCATGCCGATGACGGCGAGCCGGACGTCATCGCTCGCCCCGGTCTCGGCGCGGGCGAGATGCAGCGCGGCGACCAGCGTCGCCTCGGCGAGGTCTGCAAGCTCGCTGGCCACGTCGTCGACCTCGACGTCACCGCACAGGTCCCGGGCGGCCAGCGTCAACAGTGCGCGGCCGTAGCCGCGTCGCAGCGCGTCATGACCGGCCGTCCCAGCCAGCGCGACGCCCGCCGGATCGCTGACCGCCGCGAGCAGCAACTGCCGCAACCCCAGCCGGGTCGGACGAGTCTCGGCGACGTCGTCGTCCAGCAGGATTCGCCAGTCGCCCGGATGGCGCACCAGCTGGTCACCGAGCGCCTGACTCGCGCCGAGCACGGCAAGCAGCCGGTGGCGGAACCCGTCGCGGGACTGCAGCGAGGTGATCAGGTCGCGGCGCTCGTCCGCCGCGGCTTCGACCAGCCGGACAAGTGATCCGACGGCAAGGTCGGGATCGGCCGCCTCCGCGAGGGTTCCGACCACCCCGTCGTCGTCGACCAGCTCGCCGACCCCCGCCGCGTCGAGCAGTCGCATCGCGCGGTCAGGGTCGATCAGCCCGACCCGCGCCAGCGTC
>DASZPL010000111.1:0-23409 GCA_035550315.1 Mycobacteriales bacterium
ACCACTCCCAGCACCACGCCAAGCACGACTGGGCGGCGCTGTCCGACGACGATCTGCTCGACGAGCAGCAAGACCACCGGGATTGCGGCCGTTATCGCCAGGCTGAGATGACCGATTCCGGCCGCGACGATCGCGGGCGAAAAGCCATAGAGCAGCGCCCCGATCGCCGCCGCGACGTCGTTACGGACCAGCCGGCGCAGCAGTGCGAATGCCGCGACCGTCGCGACCGTGATGCCGCCCACCAGCAGCACGTCGTAGGACACCGACGGGTTCGCCAGCAGCGTGACCGGAGTGAGCAGTACGCCGGGCACGATGATCGAGGTGTTCCACATCGCGTTGATGCCGTCCGGCGCGTTCATCGTCGTGAAGACGAACGGATTGTGGCCGTGCGTCATGCACCAGGCGGCGTGCTGCAGGTACCAGACGTAAAGCCGGGAGTCGTTCGGGTTGCCGGCCGTGACTCGCCGGCTCGGTGCTGCCCAGAGATGCCAGGTGAGGTAGATCGCGCAGCCGAGCGCGATACCCCCGACCAGCAGCCACGGCGCCACGGCTGGAAGCCGGCGCCGCCGGGGGGCGGCATGGCGCGCCTGGTGACCGGCTTGGGCGGCATCAGGGAAGGTAGATATCGAGCAACAGTAAGGGAAGGCCGCAGGGGCGTCGGGCAGGTCTCACAAAGTGTTCGCCGCCTTGTTGCTGGCGGGGATCTTCGCGGCGCCGCTTGCGACGGTGGCACTCTTCGCACCCGCCAACACTCGCGGGCGAGCCGCCGGCACTTGGCCGTGGATCCGCCGGCTGTTGTTCGCGCTGATCGGCACCGTCATCCTCGGCGGCTTCATCGGCATCTGCCTGTGGGTGCTCGGCGCCACGGTGACGAACGTCAGCGGCGCGCTGGCCGCGCTGCTGTTCGCCAGCTTGGTGTGGTTGCCGTTCACCCGCCGGTGGAACGCGCGCGCCCACCTGTGCTGGGCGTGGACCACGTTCCTGTTCGCGGCGTACCTCGCGTTCATGATCGATTGGACGTTCGCCAGCCACCTGGGCGCGACCGGCACGATCGGCGGGCTGCTGCTGTGGGTGCTGGAGGTGCTGGCCGCCGTCCTCGGCTGCGCGTACCTGTGGGAGCTGTGTGACGCGCTCGGCCGCGAGCACTGGCGCCGCCGGATCGAACGCGCGGCACCCGCGGTCGACGACACCTGGCGACCGTTCGTCAGCCTGCACGTTCCGGCGTACAACGAACCGCCGGACATGGTGATCGAGACGCTCCGGTCGCTCCGGGCGCTCGACTACGACAACTACGAGATCATCGCGATCGACGACAACACCGACGACGAGTCGCTGTGGCGCCCGGTCGAAGCCTGGTGCCACGAGCACGGCGTGAAGTTCGTCCACCTGGAGAACTGGCCCGGCTACAAGTCCGGAGCGTTGAACTACGCGCTCAACCACATGATCGACCCGCGCACCGAGCTGATCGGTGTCATCGACGCGGACTACCAGGTCGATCCCGAGTTCTTGCGCCGCTGCGCGCCGCTGTTCGCCGACCCGAGCGTCGGCTTCATCCAGGCGCCGCAGGACTACCGCGACTGGCAGCACGCGCCGTTCTACCGGCGGCTCTATTACTCCTACAAGTACTTCTTCGCGGTGTCGCAACCGTCACGCAACGAGCGCGATGGCGCCATCTTCGCCGGCACGATGGGCCTGATCCGCCGGCAAGCGGTCGAGTCGGTCGGCGGCTGGGACGAGTGGTGCATCACCGAGGACGCCGAGCTGTCGCTGCGGCTGCTGCGCGCCGGGTGGTCCGGCCTGCACGTCGACCGGTCGTTTGGGCACGGCGTGATGCCGCTGACGTTCGAGGCGTTGAAAGGCCAGCGGTTCCGCTGGTGCTTTGGCGGCATCCAGATCCTGCGGCGCAACTGGCGGTGGATGCTGCCCGGCCCGCGTCATCGGGACAACCAGCTGGACACCGGGCAACGGTGGGCGTACCTGTCCGGCGCCTTCCAGTGGTACGGCGACCTGCTCGGCCTGATCTTTTTCCTCTTCCTGATGGCCGGCGCGATCAACCTGGCCCTGGGCGGCGGCGTGTTGTTCCGGAAGCTCACTGCGTTCCTGCTCGCCGCGATCCCGGTGCTCGTCGCGCTCGGGTTGGTGCGCGCGGTCGCCCTGCTGCGTCGCAGCACGGGCGCTACCTGGCGCGACGCGTTCGGGGCGTTCACGATCTGGCAGTCGACCGCGCTGGTCGTCGCGCGGGCATCCGTGCAGGGCCTGTTTGCGCGGAAGGCGGAGTTCCTGCGGACGCCGAAGACCGCCGAGGAGTCGAAGGTCTGGGACGCGATTCACGGCAACCCGGCGGAGACGGCGCTCGCCCTCGTCGGGCTGGGCGGCATGGCCCTGGCCCTGACGAACGTGTCCTGGTACGGCGGCCCACTCACCGCCGGCTTGCTCGCCTGGCCGACGTTCGCCTTCGCCATGGCGCCGATCAACAGCATCGCGGCGCAACGGGCCGCGCTGCCGCCGGACCTGTCGGAGCGCCGTCGCAGCGAGTGGCGCCGGCTGCTGCCCCCGCGCCCGGTCACCGCCACCGTCGGCGCGCTGGGCTTCACCGCGATCACCGCGGGGATCGTGCTCGCGTTGCTGGCCACCGGCTCGAAGCAGGCCGTGGCGCCGCAGTTGGTCGGCCCGGCGCAGGGCCACCCGGCGCGGACCGCGCCGTCGAGTGGTCCGAGTGCGCCGGCCTCGACGACTCCGACACCATCGCGGTCGAGCGGTTCGACCTCGCCGTCACCGAGCTCGACCCCGTCACCGTCGAAGAGCTCGCCGTCACCGACCCGCTCACCCAGTCCGTCCCCCAGTCGGTCGCCGAGCCGCTCGCCCAGCCCGAGCGCGTCCGCATCGCCGGCCGCGAAGGCGTCCACCGCGGCGGCGAGCACCAGCTCCGCGACGTCGTCGACGAGCGGGTGAGGGACGCATGCTTCGCCCGCGCCACACCACCGCGATCGTCGCCGTGACGCTTGCCGCAGCCGTCGCGAGTGGCTGCGGCGGCTCGGCCGCCGGCAGTTCCGGCATCGTGGTCCGGCCGGCGGCGGCCGCCCGCCACTTCCTGGCGTCGTACGCGACCTCCGACGGACGCGTGCTTCGGCGGGACCAAGGCAGCGACATCGTCAGCGAGGGTCAGGCATACGGCATGCTGCTCGCCGAGATCGGCGGCCGCGAGCCAGTCGCGCGCACCATCTGGCACTGGACCCGCCGGCACTTGCAGCGATCCGACCACTTGCTGTCGTGGCACGCCACCGGCGACGGCCAGGTGTTGGACCCGCAGTCGGCCACGGACGCCGACATCCTGACGGCGTTCGCGCTGCTTCGCTACCGCGGACCGGGCCGCGCCGGGATGCACGCCGACGGCCGGCGGCTGGCCAGCGCCGTGCTGGCCCATGAGTCGGTCCGGTTGACCGACGGCACCCTCGTCCCGGTCGCCGGCCCGTGGGCGACGCAGTCCGAGCCGACGGTCGACCCGTCGTACTGGTCGCCGCAGATCTTCCGCTGGCTCGCGCACGCGACCGGCGACCATCGCTGGTCACAGGCTGCCGCCAAAACCCGGGCGCTGGTCCGGCAGGTGACCCACGACGGCCGGCAACTGCCGCCGGACTGGGCCCGCATCGCCGGCGACCGGCTGGTACCGACCCCGCCACCTGGGCAGAGCGGCGAGCCGACCTACGGCCTGGATGCGCAGCGACTGCCGGTCTGGCTCGCGACCGGCTGCTCCAAGCGCGAGCACCGGTTGGCGGGCCACTGGTGGCGCGACGTGCTCTCACACCACCGTTCGGACCTAGCCGCGCAGACCGTCGGCACCAACGGCACGACGGTGAACGGCAACCCGACCCCGTTGGGGTACGTCGCCTCCTCGGCGGCGGCCACCGCGGCGGGAGACGCCGCGGCCGGCCGGCATCTGCTGGCGCAGGCCGTGGCACAGGCGAGCGCCGAGCCGACGTACTACGGCGACGCCTGGGTGGCGCTCGGCGGCTGGCTGCTCGGCAACGGGCTGCACTGCTAGGCGGCGTACCGCCCGGTCGGGGCATGATCGACGGCGATGCCGGAGCTTCCCGAGGTGCAGGCGCTGGTCGACGTGCTCGCCGATCGCGTCGTCGGCCACGTCATCGCCCGGGTCGACGTCGCGTCGTTCAGTGTGCTCAAGACCGTGACCCCAGTGACCGGCCTGGCCGGGCTGACCGCAACCGGGGCGAGCCGCCACGGTAAGTTCCTCGACCTCGATGTCGACGGCCTGCACCTGATCACGCACTTCTCCCGCGCCGGGTGGCTGCACTGGCGCGACCAGCTGCCGCCGGCGCCGCCGAAACCCGGCAAGGGGCCGATCGGCATCCGGGTCCACCTCGACACCGGCGCGGGCTTCGACCTCACCGAGGCGGGCACGCAGAAGCGGCTGGCCGTCTACCTGGTCTCCGATCCGGCGGAGGTGCCGGGCATCGCCCGGCTCGGCCCCGACCCGCTCGACGACGACTTCACGTTGGCGCGGTTCGCCGACTTGTTGGCCGGCAACCGGACCCAGCTCAAGGGGTTGCTGCGCGACCAGTCGGTCATCGCCGGCATCGGCAACGCCTACTCCGACGAGATCCTGCACGTGGCGCGGATGTCGCCGTTCCGGCTGGCGGCGACGCTGGACGACGCCGAGGTCGCGGCACTGTACGACGCGATGCGCACCACGCTGACCGACGCCGTCGAACGGGCGCGCGGGCTCGCCGCGGCGGACCTGAAGTCGGAGAAGAAGGTTGCGATGCGGGTGCACGGTCGCGCCGGCGAGGCGTGCCCGGTCTGCGGCGACACCATCCGCTCGGTCTCGTTCGCCTCCTCGACGCTCGACTACTGCCCCACCTGCCAAACCAACGGCAAACCCCTAGCCGACAGAAGGATGTCGCGGCTGCTTAAGTGAGCAGCCGCGTCCGTTGTAGGGCGGGGGGTGGGGTGGTGGACGTCCGTTGTAGGGCGGTGGGTGGGGTGGTGAACGTGGATGTCGCGCTTGCTGAAATAGAGAGATGAGTGACCCGCGCCGTCCCGACGTACCTTCGATCCCACCCGCCGAGCTGACCGACGACATCGTCCTGCTCGACGTCCGCCGGCAGGAAGAGTGGGACGCCGGCCATGCGCCCGGCGCGCTGCACATCCCGAGCGACGACATCCCGGCGAAGCTCGACGAGCTGCCTCGCGACCGTGACGTCGTGCTGGTCTGCCACGGCGGCGGCCGCTCGTCGCGCACCACCGACTGGTTGCTCAAGCAGGGCTACGAGTGCCGCAACCTGGCCGGCGGCATGGTGGCCTACGCCGAGGCCGGCCTGCCATTGGTGAGCGAGACCGGCGAGCCTCCCGCCGTCGACTAAGGTCGAAAGCGCACACGCGGGAGTCCGGGCGCACCGGGCTGAGAGGGTGGCTGCGGCCACCGACCGCTTGACCTGAACCGGATCATGCCGGCGTAGGGAGTGGCCACGTGGCGGCAACCGAGACCGATCTCGCACGGCGCGAAGCTCCGCTCACCCTCGACCAGCCCGCACCGAAGGTGCTCGGCTGGCTCGACCAGTTCGGGCTGTGGGGCAACCTCGGCATCACGCTGCTGGCACCGGTCGGCGCCATCGGCGTCCTGGCACCGGTCGTCGGTGGACCCCAGCTCTCGCTGCTCGCTGCCGGCGCCGCCACCATCGTCGGCACGGTGCTCGGCGCCTTGCTGCTCGCCGCTTCTGCCGTGCCCGGCGCGCAGACCGGTGCGCCGTCGATGGTGTTGATGCGTGGCCTGTTCGGGCGCCAGCTGTCCTACCTGCCGACCACGGTCAACGTCGTGCAGCTGCTGGGCTGGACGGTCTTCGAGATCGTGATCATCGCGACCGCAGCGCGACAGCTGTTTCCTTGGCACGCGCATCGCTGGCCCTACATCGTGGTCGGCGGCGTGCTGACCGCCGCGATGACGCTCCGCCCGCTCGGTGCGGTCCGGATCCTGCGCCGGTTCGCGTTGGCCGCGGTGATCCTCGCGGCGATCTACCTGTACGTCGAGTTGCTCCGCCATCCGATGCCGTCGCTGACCCGTGGGTCGTGGTCGGGCTTCTGGAGCGCCGCGGACGTGACCATCGCCGTGGCGGTGTCGTGGGCGCCGCTGGCGGCCGACTACACCCGCCACTCGCGGTCGGCCGGCAGTGCGTTCGGCGGCGCGCTGATCGGCTACACCATCAGCCAGGTCGCCGGCTACCTGCTCGGTCTGGTCGCGCTCGCGACCGTCGTCCGCGCCGGCGACCTGAACCTGCAGCACGACATGTTCGCCGCGTTCTTGGCGGTGCCGGTCGGCTGGCTGGCATTTGGCGTGCTGGTGCTGCGCGAGCTCGACGAGTCATTCGCCGACGGCTACTCGACGGTGATGTCACTGCAGAACGTCTGGCCGCGCATCGACCGGCGGCTGTTCACCGTCGTGGTCTGCGGCCTCGCGACGATCGGCGCGCTGGCGTTGAACATCGACAACTACTTCAGCTTCCTCTACCTGCTCGGCTCGGTGCTGGTGCCGTTGATGGCGGTGTTCTTGGTCGACTACTTCGGCACCCGGCAGCGCCGGCCGTGGGATGTCGGCGATGCGGCGCCGCCCCGCCCCGTCATGGTGCTGCCGTGGGCGCTCGGCTTCGCGGCGTACCAGCTGGTCGACCCCGGCGGGGTCGGGTGGTGGGCGCGCGGCTGGACGACGGTCGACGACTGGCTGCACTTCGACGTGCCGTCGTGGATGAGCGCCTCGATCCTCGCGTTCCTGGTGGCGGCCGTCGCGACCGCGCCCGTCACCTGGCTGCGTCGGCGCCGGTCGGTCGGCGTCATCGAGAATGGCTGACGTGAGATCGCTGACCCGCGGCGAGCGCGCCGTCGTCTACGGCCTCGCCGGTTGGTGCAGCGAGATCCTGACGACCGGCCTTCGCAGCCGCGGCCGCGACGCCAACTGGCGGCTCACCGGCACGACGTACCTCTGGATGCTGCCGATCTACAGCACCGCCGCGGCGCTGTTCGAACCCGCGCACGACGCCGCCGTCCGCGCCCGCCGGCCGTGGTGGCAGCGCGGCCTCGCCTGGACCGCCGGCATCTACACCATCGAGGCGGCCAGCGGCGAGGTGATCCGGCAGCTGACCGGCGAGGTGCCGTGGGACTACGCCCGGCCGCGCGGGCAGAAGCCCGAGCCCCGGCACTGGCGCGGCCTGGTCCGGCCGGCGTACGCACCGACGTGGTTTGCGGTCGGGCTCGCGATGGAGCAACTGCATCTGCTGCTCGACCGAGTGCGCGTGACGGAGTAGCCCGCGTGGCAGAGTGAGTCACGTGCGCACGCGGCCGCGGGTGGTGGCGCACCGTGGCGCATCCAGCGTCGAGGCGGAGCACACGCTGGCGGCCTACCGCCGCGCCCTCGACGACGGCGCCGATGGCCTGGAGTGCGACGTCCGGCTGACCCGCGACGGCGTGCTGGTCTGCGTCCACGACCGCCGCGTCGACCGGACGTCGAGCGGACGTGGCGTGGTTTCCACGCTCGAGCTGGCCGACCTCGACGAGCTCGACTTCGGCTCCTGGCGACGCGGCAACCCGGACGACCTTCCGGACCCGTTGTTGACCGCGAGCTGGGAGGCGCCGGACCGGGACCGCACGTCGGTGCTGACGTTGGCGCGGCTGCTCGAGATGGTCAGCTCGGTGGACCGGCCGGTGCAGCTGGCGATTGAGACCAAGCACCCGACCCGCTACGCCGGGCTGGTCGAGTCGACGTTGGTCGAGCTGCTGACTCAGCACGACCTGGTCGGGCGGAAGAACGCCAACGGGCAGGTGCAGGTCCGGGTGATGAGCTTCGCGGCGACCGGGTTGCGCCGAATCCGCGCGCTGGCGCCGACGTTGCCGACCGTGCATCTGATGAAGCGGGTTCCGCTGCGCCACCGTGACGGCACGATCGCGGTCGGCGGGTCGATCGCGGGACCGTCACTGGAAGCGCTGCGGGCATTGCCGTCGTACGTCGCCCGGGCCCACGCCCACGGTCACGAGGTGCACGTCTGGACCGTGGACGAGATCGACGACGTCGACTACGTCACCGGACTCGGCGTCGACGTGATCATCACGAATCGGCCGGACCGGGTGCTGCAACACCTCGGCGGCTAGCGCCGCGACAGCTAGCGCAGCGGATCGCGCCGGATCGGGCACGACATGCACCTCGGCCCGCCGCGTCCGCTGCCGAGCTCGCTGCCGGCGATCCGCACCACCTCGATGCCCGCGGCTTCCAGCCGCGCGTTGGTCTCGACGTTGCGCTCGTAGGCGACGGCGAGCCGCGGCGCGATCGCCAGCGTATTGTTGCCGTCGTCCCATTGCTCGCGCTCCGCGGTCACCGGGTCGAGCCCGGTGTCGATGACCCGCAGTACGTCGATGCCCATCGCGGTGGCTGCGGCGGTCAGGAACGGCTGCTCGCCACGGACCTCCGGCGTCCCGTCGGCGCCGTCGACGACGACCAGGGCCGACAACGTGTCGGCAACCGCCGGATACATCACGACCGCATCCACGTCGACCATCGTGCAGACGGTGTCGAGGTGCATGGTGGCGCGTTCCTGCGCGATCGGCACGACCAGGACGGTGTGCGCGAGACCGTGCTCGAACATCCGGGCGGCCAGCGTCTCGACCGCGGCCGCGCGGGTGCGCTGACCGACACCGACGGCCACCACCCCGGTGCCGAGCAGCAGCACGTCACCGCCTTCTAACCACTCGTCGTCGGGCGAGTAGATCCGCGGCGTCTCGGCGAACCGGGGGTGATGCCGGTAGATCGCGTCCAGCAGCCAGCTCTCCCGCCGGCGGGCGGGCAGGCTGACGCTGGTCACCGCGACCGCGTCGCCGACGCACACCGATGAGTCGCGGGTGAACAACAGGTTTGGCAGCGGAGGGATCACGAAGTCATGCGGCGACATCAGCTGCCATGCGATGCCGTGCCCGCCGCCGAGCTCGTCGTGCGACAGCCCGCCGATCAACACGTCCGCGAGCTCGCCCGGTGCGAGTTCGGCGAGTTTGCGTTCCACGGTGTCGCGCAGCGCCGCGCCGTACCTCGGGTCAGCCAGGGTGTGACGGATCGCCTCGCCACGGGCGTCGGCATCACTGACGACGTCGACCAGCAGGTCGCGCAAGATCAGCACCTCGACATCGCGACGGCGGAGCTCGTCGGCGAACGCGTCGTGCTCGGCCTGGGCGCGCTCGACCCACGGGATGCCGTCGAACAACAGGTCGGCCGAGTTGCGCGGCGTCAATCGCTTCAGCTCGGGACCCGGCCGATGCAGCAGCACGGTGCGGAGCCGGCCGACCTCGCTGTCGACGTCGACGGCAGACCCGGCCACGGGTGCAGGCTACGGCGCGGGTTCAATGTGCTCGTGGGATTGGCCCGCCACAAATGACGACCCTGGTGCTCCGGCTGACGCCGTTGCCGTCGCCGGACGACACCGCCGACGCGTCGGCGCCGCGGCTCGTCCCGTTGCATGCCGTCGACGATCCGGCCGCGACCGAGCCGCCGGCGGAGTTGCGGCGCTGGTCCGAAGCGATGGCCGAGACGACCGACGGCTGCCTGCTGCTCGATCGTGCCGGCCGGCTGGTCGCGGTGTCGCCGTCCGCTGCCGACGTCCTCGGCCTCGGCGCCGACGCGGTCGGTCAACCGCTGCTGGACCGGGTCACGCTCATCGACTTTGAGGCTGGCGCGGAGCAACCCGAGTACGCCGCGCGGATCCCACCGCTGGCCGCGCTTCGCGGCGGCGGCATGGCGCGCAGCTTGATCCGACTGCGGCGCGGCGACGGTGAGGCGATCACGCTGGAAGCGCAGTCGACCCCGGTGCACGACTCCGCCGGCGACGTGGTCGGGTCGATCACCTTCATTGCGCCGGCCTGAGCGAAGATCGCAGCGGTCGCGGGGCTTAGCCCGCGCCGGCCTCACCCAGCAACTGCCGCGCCGCGGCGCTCGCCGCCGCGAGCACGTCTTTCGTCGGTTGGCCGGTCGCCGCGGCGGCGGCCACGACGTCGTCGAACTCGGGGGTGGCAGTCAGCACGCGACCACCGTCGCGGGCGACCTTCACCCGGACGTCCTGACCGCCGACCACGACGGTGACCCACGACCGCTGCAGCGCGTGTTTGACCACAGCCGTCTCGCGTACGCCGATGGTGGTCGTCTCCGCGAACAACGCGTCGCGCACGGCGCCGGCGGCCGAAGCAGCGACCAGCGCCGAGACGGTGTGCGCCGGCCGCCCCTTCTTCATCACGATCGGGGTCAGCCAGGCATCGACCGCGCCGGCGGCCAGCAACCGGGTGAGGACGCCGGGCCACAGTCGGGGGTCGAGGTCGTCGACGTTCGCGCTGATGGTCAGCCACTGCTCGCCAGCGGCGTCGGGGGCAGCCGTCGCGGTGCCGACGACGATGCGGGTCACGTTCGGGCGGTCGCGGTCGTCGTGGCTGCCGGCGCCGATGCCGACCGACGCCACGCGCATCGCCGGCATCGCGCCGCTGCCGGTCGCCCACTCGGCCAGCAGCGCGACGCCGGTCGGCGTCGCGAGCTCGCGGTCGGCCGGACCACCGATGGCGACCAACCCGGTGCCCGCCAGCAAGCCGAGCGCCGCCGGCGTCGGCGCCGGCAGCGTGCCGTGCGCGGCCTGCACCATGCCACCCCCGAGCGCGATCGGGGAGACCACGACCTCGTCGACCGCCAGCTGGTGCAACCCGAGGCACCCCGCCACGACGTCCACGATCGCGTCCACGGCACCGACCTCGTGGAAGTGCACCTGCTCGACCGTGGTCCCGTGCGCGGCCGCCTCGACCGCGGCGATCCGTTGGAACACCGCGGCCGCTCGCTCCCGGACCGCCGGTGGCACGGCGGCGCGCTCCACGATCGCCAACACCTCCGGCAGCCCGCGCGCCGGCTGCTCCGGCTGCGCCTCGATCCGGACCTTGACCGCGCGCAGGCCGCCCCGGTCGGTGACTTCGGAGTCGTAGTCGACGCCGAGATCGGCCAGAGACGCGATCAGCGTCGGGAGCTCGGCGAGCGCGCCGAGGTCCGCCAGCGCTCCGAGCAGCATGTCGCCGCTGACGCCCGCGCTGGCGTCGACCCAGGCGAGTTGCCCCACGACTAGCCCGCCGCCGGTCCGAGTGCGCGGCCGGTCACTCGTGGGTCCCGGCGGCGCGCCGGGCGACCCGGGCGGCGAACACGCCCGCGCCGAAGCCGTTGTCGATGTTGACCACGGTGATGCCGGGCGCGCAGGAGTTGAGCATCGCGAGCAGCGCGGCCAGTCCGCCGAAGGATGCGCCGTACCCAACACTCGTCGGGACCGCGACCAGCGGCGTGCCGACCAACCCACCGACGACACTCGGCAGCGCGCCCTCCATGCCGGCGACGACCACCAGGCAGTCGGCGTCGACCAGCCGGTCGCGCTCGGCCAGCAGCCGATGCAACCCCGCCACGCCGACATCCGTCACCTGCGTGACCCGCGCGCCGAACGCGCGGGCGACGAAGCCGGCCTCGGCGGCCACCGGCAGGTCGCTGGTGCCAGCCGCCACCACCGTCACCCGGCCGCACGGGTCCGGCAGCCGGCCGTGCGCGGCGCACCGCGCGGTCTCGTCGATCACCGCCGCGGGGAACGCCTCGCGGATCGCCGGCACCATCGCCGGGGTCAGCCGGGTCGCGATCGCCGGCCGGTCTCCGGGGGCGTCCCGCAGCGCGCCCAGCAGCGTGAGCACCTGCTCCACCGACTTGCCTTCGGCGTACACCACTTCTGGGTCACCGGTGCGGATCCCGCGATGCTCGTCGAGCCGGGCGAACCCGAGATCGGCGTAGCCGCGCAGCGGCGCGTCCCCGAGCCGGGCGGCCGCCTCGTCGGGGTCTACCGCACCCGTTGCGACGGCCGCGAGCAGCTCGCGAAGCTCGGCCGCGTCCACGCCCGCGACACTAATCACTGCCGACGCGATTAGGCTTCGCGGCTGTGCTGCCGCTCGACCGCCCCCTGCTCGACGAGATCACGATCGGCGCCGCCGGTGGCGCGCTGCTCGCGCTGCTCGGCGCCATCGCCGCGCATCTGCGGATCGGTCGGCTGCGCCGTGGCTTCGCGATGCTGGAAGGGCCGGACGGGCCGGAGAACGTGCTGCAGGCGCTGGAGCGCGGCGAGACCACGACGAAGGCGCTACGCGGTGAGCTGGCGCAGGCCCGCTCCGACCTCGACGTCGCGCGCAGCGAGCTCGCCGACGCGCTGCGCCACGTCGCGGTGGTCCGCTACGACGCGTTCGGCGACATGGGCGGCCGGATGTCCTTCACCGCGGCGCTGCTCGACGACGCCGGCGACGGGCTGGTGATCACCTCGATCAACGGTCGCACCGAGGGTCGCTCCTACGCGAAGGGGATCAAGAACGCGACCAGCGACCAGTCGTTGTCGCCGGAGGAGGAACAGGCGATCGCGTTGGCGCTCGGCCGGAAGTCCGGCCGCGCTCCGAAGGGCTGACATGCCCGGGATCGCGCCGACCCGGTACGCCTACCTCGGCCCGCAGGGCACCTTCTGCGAGACCGCGCTGCGGTCGCTGCCGGCCGCCGAAACCGCCGACCGGGTGCCGTGCGTCTCCGTCGCGGACGCGCTCGATGCGGTGCGCCGCGGCGAGGTCGGCGCCGCGCTGGTCCCGCTCGAGAACTCGGTCGAGGGGTCGGTCGCCGAGACCCTCGACGAGCTGGCGACCGGCGATCCGCTGCACATCGTGCGCGACGTCGTGCTGCCGGTGACGTTCGCGCTGCTCGCGCGGCCCGGCGTCGAGCTTGCCGACATCCGGTCGGTCACGACCATGCCGCACGCCGAGGCGCAGGTACGCCGGTGGCTGCGGCAGCATCTGCCCGCCGCCCGCTTCATCGCAGCGTCGAGTACGGCGGACGGCGCCCGCGCGGTTGCCGAGGGCGCGGCCGACGCCGCGGTCGCCGCGCCGCTCGCCGCCGAGCAATATCGGCTGGCGGTGCTGGCCGACGACATCGCCGACCGCGCCGGCGCGGTGACGCGCTTCGTGCTGGTGGCGCCGCCCGGACCGCCGCCCTCGCCGACCGGTGCCGACCGCACCAGCCTGGTCGCCTACATCGCCGACGACCATCCGGGCGCGCTGCTCGAGGTGCTGACCGAGCTCGCCGTCCGCGGCGTGAACCTCACCCGGATCGAGTCTCGCCCGACCGGGGTTGGCCTGGGCCGCTATTGCTTCTCGATGGACGCCGAGGGCCACATCGCGCAGGCCCGGGTCGCCGAGGCGCTCGCGGCGCTGCGGCGGTTGTGCGCGGATGTCCGGTTCCTCGGCTCTTATCCGGCGGCCGACGGCGGCCAGCCGCTCGAGCGACGCGGCACCTCCGACGCGGAGTTCGCCGACGCCTCCGCCTGGGTCCGCCAGCTGCGCGACGGCAGCGCACCGGCCTGAAACGCGAGCGAGACCCCCGCGCCCAGCCGCGGGGGTCTCGCGGGTGACAACGATGCCCCACCGGTTGCCGCCCGTCGAGGTAGGTAGTCGCGTGACTGACACCTAGCCGACACCCGCGATTCCGTGACCAATAACGAAGTTCTGGACCGGTATCGGCCCGAATAGCCTGTGTGGGTGATCGATGTGCGGGCAGTGCGCGAGGCGCCGGAGACCTTCCGCGACAGCCAGCGTGCCCGGGGCGAGGATCCCGGGGCGGTCGACGCGTTGCTGGCCGCCGACGAGCGGCGTCGCGCGGCCGTGACGCGCGCCGACACGCTGCGCGCGGAGTCGAACGCGGCGAGCAAGGCGATCCAGTCAGCGGCGGCGCCGGACCGCCCGGCGATGATCGAGCGCGCCAAGCGGCTCAAGGACGACGTCCGGGCGGCGGAGGCGGAGCAGGCCGAGGCCGATGCGGCGCTGCGGGCGGCAAGCTACGCGCTCGGCAACCTGGTGGACCCCGAGGCACCCGTCGGCGGTGAGGATGACGCCGTCGTCCTCGAGACGGTCGGCGAGGTGCCGGCGTACGACTTCGAGGTCCGCGACCACGTCGAGGTCGGTACGACGATCGGCGCGCTCGACATGGAGCGGGGCGCCAAGGTCAGCGGCGCGCGGTTCTACTTCCTGACCGGCGTCGGCGCGCTGCTGGAGTTCGCGCTGGTCAACCTCGCCATGGCGCAGGCGACCGCGGCCGGCTTCACGCCGGTGATCGCGCCCGCCCTGGTCCGACCGGAGGCGATGGAAGGGACCGGCTTCCTCGGCGCGCACGCGCCGGAGGTCTACCGGTTGGCCGACGACGACCTCTACCTGGTGGGCACCAGCGAGGTCGCGCTCGCCGCGATGCACAGCAACGAGATCCTCGAGGCGGCGACGCTGCCGCGGCGCTACGCGGGATTCTCGTCGTGCTTCCGCCGCGAGGCCGGCTCGTATGGCCAGGACACCAAGGGGATCATCCGGGTGCACTGGTTCGACAAGGTCGAGATGTTCTCGTTCGTGGCGCCCGAGGACGCGCCGGCCGAGCACCGGCGGTTGGTGGACTGGGAGCGGGAGTTCCTGACCAAGCTCGAGCTGCCGTTCCGCGTGGTCGACATCGCCACCGGCGACCTCGGCTCGAGCGCCGCGCGGAAGTTCGACTGCGAAGCCTGGTTCCCGTCGCAGGGCCGCTACCGCGAGCTGACCTCGACCTCCAACTGCGCCAGCTTCCAGGCCCGCCGGCTGGGCATCCGCTACCGCACCGACGCCGGGCCGGCACCGCTCGCCACCCTGAACGGGACGCTGTGCGCGATCACCCGGACGATCGCCTGCCTGCTCGAGGTGCACCAGCAGGCCGACGGGTCGGTGCGCGTGCCCGAGGCGTTGCGGCCCCATCTCGGCGGGCGCGTGTCGCTGCCGCCGGTATGACGGATCCGGCGGCTTACCGCGTCGTCGCGACCGACCTCGACGGCACCATCGTCCGCAGCGACGGCACGATCTCCGGTCGCACCCGCGACGCGCTGGCCGCCGTGGCCGAGGCGGGCGCGACCGTCGTGATCGTCACCGGCCGGCCGCCACGCTGGCTGGACGGCATCGCGGACGCCACCGGCCATCGCGGACTGGCGATCTGCGCGAACGGCGCGTTGGTCTACGACCTGCACGCCGAATCGGTCATCGCCGCGTCTCCACTCGAGCCGGCGGATGTCCGCGCCATCGTCGCGCTGCTGCAGCAGTCGATCCCCGGCCTGGCCTTCGCCGTGGAGTCACTCGACGACGGCTTCGCGCACGAGCCGGCGTACCGGCCCCGGTGGAGCACCGGACCGAAAACC
This sequence comes from Mycobacteriales bacterium, assembly GCA_035550315.1. Taxonomy (GTDB): domain Bacteria; phylum Actinomycetota; class Actinomycetes; order JAFAQI01; family JAFAQI01; genus DASZPL01. Next base: position 15,282 of record DASZPL010000111.1, read on the forward strand.
CGGGTGGCGCCGCTCGCCGACCTGGTCGACGGCCCGGTCGTCAAGCTGCTCGCCCGGCATCCGACGATGTCGCCCGACGAGTTGCTGGCCAGGGCCGCCGACGTCGTCGTCGCCGAGAGCGCGACGCTGACCCACTCGTCGCGTGACGGCCTGCTCGAGATCAGCGCGGCCGGCATCACCAAGGCAACGGCGCTGGCCGAGCTGGTCGCCGCCCACGACCAGACCGCCGCGCGGGTCATCGCATTCGGTGACATGCCGAACGACCTGCCGATGCTCACCTGGGCCGGTCACAGCGTCGCCGTCGCCAACGCTCACCCGGAGGTGATCGCCGCCGCCGACGAGGTGACGGCGAGCAACGACGACGACGGGGTCGCCGACGTCCTGGAGCGGGTCTTCGGCCGCTAGGCCGGGTCGCGTGCCGCGATCAGCGGCCGCAGCGGCGTTCGTGCCATCCAGCCGATGATCCGGGCAAAGATCGGTACGACGATGAACAACCCGCCGGCGACCACGACCGCGCCGAGCACCAGCCCTGCGGCGACGTCGTCGGGGTAGTGGACGCCGACGTACACCCGGCTGAACGCGATGATCAGCGCGATCAGGGTGGACACGACCCCTAGCTGCCACGACACCAGCAGCAGCGCCATCGCCACCGCGCCGGCGGCGGTCGAGTGGTCGGAAGGGAAGCCGGCGTCGGAGGCGTGATGGATCAACGTCAACGCGTGCGGCATCGCGACGAACGGACGCTTCTCGTTGACCGCGTCACTGATCGGCTGCGCGATGCCCAGCGCCACCAGTGCGCCGAGCGGCCCCCACACCGCGATCGCCACGGTGCGGGGTGAGGTGGCGCGGCGGCCCAGCCACCAGCCGATGACCAGCGCGATCGCGAGCAATACCAGGCCATCGTTGGCGAACCACGTCATCACCCCGTGCAGCCACGAGGTGTCGCGCGCGAACTGGTTGACGTCGCGGAACGCATGGCGATCCCAGGAATCGGTCGCCGTTACCACCATGGCCATGAGCGGTGCGACTCTACTGCCTACAGGTAGGGACCGGCTCCCTGCCGGCGTTCGCCGTACGGCGGTTGTTGCTGCGAACCCGGCGGCAGCGCCCGGCCGCGCATCTCCTCCAGCTGCGCCCGCGCCGCCATCTGCTGGGCGAACAACGCTGCCTGGATGCCGTGGAACAACCCTTCCAGCCAGCCGACCAGCTGCGCCTGTGCGATGCGGAGCTCCGCGTCCGACGGCACCGCGTCGGCGCCGAACGGCAGGCTCAGCCGGTTCAGCTCGTCACGCAGCTCCGGGGCCAGGCCGCTGGCCAGCTCGTTGATCGAGCTGGCGTGGATCTCGCGCAGCCGCACCCGGCTGGCCTCGTCGAGCGGCGCGGCCCGCACCTCTTCGAGCAGCTGCTTGATCATCGAGCCGATCCGCATCACCTTGGCCGGCTGCTCGATCATGTCGTTGAGGCCGCCGTCCTCCGCGGGGCTCTCGGCGGACTGGTCGCGATCCTCGTCGACGGTCGAACCGTCCGGCCCGACGCTGACCACGCGGAACGCCTGCGGGTGCTGTGTTCCCTCGCTCATCACCCCATCGTCCCCGGTGATGCGGTCGGCATGCCAGCCGGGTACGCCGGAAACCGCTGGCGCCGAGTTCCGGCGTCGGTCAGGCTTGCCGCCATGTCCGCGTCGCCGCCGGTCCGCCTGCTGCGGCCGGTCGGACCGGCCGACCTCGATGCCGTCCACGCCTTGGTCGAAGCCAGCGACATTGCCGACAGCGGCGAGCCGGACCTCACCCGGGCCGATGTCGCAGCGGTCCTCGGCAGCCCGGCCGCCGAAGCCTGGGCCGTCTCCGGCGCCGACGGCACGCTGTCCGCGTGCGGCTGGGTCGAGTCCCGCTCCGGCCGTCCGGCCGTGGAGGGCGAGTTCTTCGTGGCACCGGAGGCCGACCTCGCGGTGGTCGAGCCGGTGCTGGAGCGGATGCTGCTGGCCGCCGCGCTGGACGACGACCACCGGCCGCTCCGGCTGTACGTCAACAGCGCCCGCCCGGACAAGTGCGGATTACTGGAGGCGCGCGGCGCGACCGTCGTACGCCACTTCTTCCGGATGGCCTGCGGGCTCGGTCGCACTGGGCGGGACGTGAGCCTGCCGGCCGGCACCGAGATTCGGACGATCCGAGACGAGGGCGCCGACCTCAGGGCGATGCACGACGTGATGACCGAGGCGTTCGCTGACCACTGGGGCAGCTCCCCGGCGCCGTACGACGAATGGCTGCAGCGCAACCGGGGTCGAGTCGACTTCGACGCGTCGCTGTGGTGGCTGGTGTCCGACGGCGGCAAGCCAGTGGCTGGGCTGATCGCCACGGTCAGCGATCGGGAGGGCTACGTCAACTCGCTCGGCGTCCGGCGGGCGCATCGCGGCCGCGGCTTGGCCCGCGGATTACTGATTCATGCCTTCCGGGAGTTCGCCGCTCGCGGGCTGCCGCAGGCGGCGCTGAGCGTCGACGCCGCCAACCCGACCGGGGCCGTCCGGCTCTACGAGTCGGTCGGCATGACCCCGGCCGCTTCCTGGGCGCTCTACGAGCTGCCGCGCTGAGCGATCAGCTGTCGGGCGTGCCGATCAACGGCCCGTCGCCGGCCGGGTCCAGGATGTCGTGCTCGAAGTCCAGGTAGCGACCGTCCAGCACCTTCATCGCGGCGGCGTAGTTCTCGTTGTCGTCGTTGAACCACAGGTCGTGGAACAGCCGGTCGACCCGGCGGCGAGCCTGCATGCAGAACAGGTCGGCGAGCTCGGCGTACTCGGCCCGGTTGCCCGGATCTTCGCGTTGCAGGGTTTGCGCGTAGACGCAGGCGCAGGCCATGGCGTAGAGCTCCGCACCGATGTCGACGATCCGGCCGAGGAAGGTCTGCTTCTTCTCGAGCCGCGCCTGCCATCGGCCCATCCCGTAGAAGATCGAGCGGGCGAGCTTGCGGCTGTTGCGCTCGACGAAGCGCAGGTGTTCGGCGAGCGGGCCGAACTCGGCATAGGCGTTCGGTGTCGTGCCCTTGCCGGCGGCGAGGGTCGGCAGCCATTTCGCGTAGAACCCGCCGGCTTTGACCGCGGTGCGCGCCTTGTCTGCCAACGCGACGTCGGGCTCGATGATGTCGCCGGCGACCTGCAGGTGATGGTCGACCGCCTCCCGCGCGATCAGCAGATGCATGATCTCGCTGGAACCTTCGAAGATCCGGTTGATCCGCATGTCGCGCAGCATCTGCTCGGCCGGCACCGGCTTCTCGCCGCGGGCCCGCAGCGACGCCGCGGTTTCGTAGCCGCGGCCGCCGCGAACCTGCACCATGTCGTCGATCGCCTGCCAGGCCATCTCCGACCCGTAGAGCTTGGCCAGCGCTGCTTCGATCCGGACGTCGTTGCGCTTCTCGTCGGCCAGCCGGCTGGAGACGTCGAGCATGGCTTCCAAGCCGAACGAGGTGCCGGCGATCGAGGCGATGCGTTGCGCGGAGGCGTCGTGCCGGCCGACCGGCATGCCCCACTGCACGCGTTCGGTGCCCCACTCGCGCACGATCTTCAGTGCGTACTTCGTCATGGCGGCGCAGATCGCCGGCAGCGAGAGCCGGCCGGTGTTGAGCGTGGTGAGCGCGATCTTCAGCCCGGCGCCTTCCCGGCCGATCACGTTCTCCGCCGGCACCTTCACGTCTTCGAAGACGGTGACGGAGTTCTCGATGCCGCGCAGCCCCATGAACTCGTTGCGCCGTTGCACGGTGATGCCCGGGGTGTCCGACGGCACGATGAACGCGGTGATGCCGCCGTGGTGGTCCTCCGACTTCGGCACCACCGCCATGACGACGACGATGTCGGCAAAGGCGCCGTTCGTCGCCCACAACTTGGTGCCGTTGATCAGGTAGTGGCCGTCGTCGGTTGGTGTCGCGCTGCTCGACAGCCGCGCGGGGTCGGAGCCGACGTCGGGCTCGGTGAGCAGGAACGCGCTGATGTGCGTGCGCGCGACCTTCGGCAGCCATTCCCGCTTCTGCTCCTCGGTGCCGAAGAGCATCAGCGGCTGCGGCAGCCCGATCGACTGGTGGGCCGACAGCAGCGCCGACAGCGCGCTGTGCCAGACGCCCGCGAGCGCGAGCGCCTTGTTGTAGTAGACCTGGCTCAACCCGAGCCCGCCGTACTCCCGCGGAATCTTCATGCCGAGCGCGCCAAGCTCCTTCAGGCCGTCGACCACCTCGTCCGGGATCTTCGAGTCGCGCTCGATCACGAGCGGGTCGACCTTGTTCTCCAGGAACGTGCGCAACTCGGCCAGGAATGCCTCGCCCCGCTCGACGGCTTGCGGGTCGAGCTTCGGCTGCGGATGGATCAGGTCGAGCTGGAAGTTGCCGAGGAACAACTCCTTGCCGAAGCTCGGCAGCGTCCATTCGGTCTCGCGCGCCGACTCGGCGACCTGGCGGGCTTGTTGCTCGCTGACCTGCGTGCTCACGACAACTCCCTGCGTCGGGTACGCACACATTGTTACCCGTCAGTAGGGCAGGGAATCGCCGGTTACCGCTTGAAGCTGGTCGAGTGCCAGTACCTTCCGGCGTCGGCGCTGGTGCGGAAGACGGGTTGCAGCACGTCCTCGCTGGTGAGCGCCACGACATGGCGGCGGCTGATGAAGCCCGCGAAGCCGATCGACGGCCCGACGGGCGCCCAGTGCCGGCCGCCGTCCGTCGTCATCCATCCGCCGCCGCCGTGCGGGTCACCCACGATCAGGTGGTCGGCATCGCCGGCCGCGACCCCGGCGATGTAGCCGGCAACTCCGGGCGGATGCGGGAGCGCCGTCCAGTGCCGGCCGCTGTCGGTCGACTCGTAGGCACTCTTTTCCTGGCTGCCGGCCGCGGGCTGACCGCCGCAGATCGCGACGAGGCCGTTGCCGTGCCACGCGCCGATCGCGTTGTCCCAGTCGCCGGTCCTGGGACTGCCGCCGCAGGGGTTCTCACCGCGGTGCCACGCGACGCCGTCCGGCGAGGTCCAGAAGTCATGCTCACCGACAAGCAGGCTCACCGCGGTGCCGGCGAGGGCGAGTGACGCCGACTGCCCGGTCATCGCCGGCACGTCCTCGACCGGCTGCAGCAGCGGGTAGCCAACCGTCGCGGCGTACAGCCTGACGGTGTCGCAGATCACCCTGCCGTTGCGGCAGTCGTCGACGAGGGCCCAGAGCTTGCCGCGCTTGGTCTCGAGGTCGCGGATGTGGCCGGGGGTGGGGAACGCGATCCAGCGAAGCCCGCCATCGTGGGTGACGTAGAGCGTGCTGCCGAAGACGAACCCGTCGTAGGAGTTGGCGAAACGGATCCCCGATTCCCCATCGCTGCGCGGATCGGTGGCAATGGCCGGCGGTGCCGGCAACGGGGACCAACTAGCGCCACCGTCGGTGGTGTGGGCTACGACGCCCGGCTCGCCGTTGTCGTGCGATCCCCACAACCAGCCCTCGGTCTGCGACACGAAGCTGACCGAGCGGGGGCGGTAGCCGCGCAGCGTGCTCTGCGGTGGCGCGACCGGGTTGGCGGTGGCGGTGTCGCTCGGCGTGACCGCCGGCGCGGGGTGTCGGTTGGTTGCCGACTTGACCGGGCTGGCCACGCTGAGCGTCTGGTTGCCGCCGGTGTCGGACCGGACCGCGAGGACAGCAGGCACTGCGCCACCGGCAACCAGGGCGGCGGCGGTGGTCACGACCGCAAGCTTCGCCGCCTTCCGCCGTCGTGCCCGCCGCCGGATTGCCACCCAGGCACCGGGCGGCGCGTCAAGCCGCTCGCTCGAGGGGCCCAGCAGCCCGTCGAGGCGGTCGTCCGGCTCCTGCGTCATCGTGGCTCCAGCAGCGCATGCAGCTTGGCGCGGGCGTCGTAGAGGTCGCGCTTCACCGTGCCGGGTGCGACTCCGAGCGAAGCGGCGACCGCCGCGACCGGCAGGTCGGCGAAGTAGTGCAGCACGACCACCTGCTGCAAGCGTCGAGGCAACGACTCGATCAGCAGCCGCAGCTCGGTTGCGGGAGCGGGCTGCTCCGACGTACCGATGGGCAGCCGCCGCAGTGCAGCGCGCTCCCGCTCGCCGCGGCGCCACCGGTCGCGGATCAGGTTCAGCGCGGTGGTGTAGAGGTAGGCACGCGGATCGGCGACCGCGGTCCAGCGACCAAGCAGCCGGACGAATGCCTCTGCCGCGATGTCGTGGGCAACCTCGTCGTCGCCCACCATGCGCCGGCACCACCCGGCCAGCGCGGCGTAGTGAACCCGGAACAGCGCCTCGGCCGCGCCGGTCCGCTCGGCGACCACGCCGCAAGCGTCCCAGCCAGTCGGCGAGACGGCCACGTCCACACCCCTGAGACGCCACTCAACGGCGAGTGGTTGGTCAGGGACGGTCCGGCCGGGTCAACAGCACCTTGCCGACGTGGCTGCTGTCGGCCACCAGGCGGTGTGCCTGGGCAACCTGGTCCATCGGGTACGACGCGCCGACGACCGGGCGCACCCGGCCGTCGGCGATCAGCGGCCACAGCCCGTGCACCGTGGCGGCGCAGATCGCCGCCTTCTCCGCCAGCGGGCGACCGCGCAGTGACGTCGCATGCACCGCCGCCCGCTTGGCGAGCAGCGCCGCCAGGTTCAGCTCGCCGGTGCCGCCGCCCTGCAGGCCGATGACCACCAGCCGGCCGCCGACCGCGAGGGCGTCCACGTTGCGGGGGAGGTAGGCGGCGCCGACGATGTCGAGGATGACGTCGGCGCCGTGCCCGTCAGTGCTGTCGGCGGTCACTGCGACGAAGTCGTCGTCGCGGTAGTTGACGGCAACGTCGGCGCCGAGCTCGCGGCAGCGGTCGAGCTTCTCCGCGGTGCCCGCGGTGGCGATCACGGTCGCCCCGAGCGCCTTGCCGACCTGGATCGCGATGGTGCCGATCCCGCTGCTCCCGCCGTGCACGAGCAGCACCTCGCCGGCGGCCAGCCGGCCGACCTGGACAAGGTTGGACCAGACCGTGCAGCCGACCTCCGGTAACCCGCCGGCCGTCGTGAGGTCGACGCCGTCGGGGACCGGCAGGCACTGTCCCGCCGGGGCGACGGCCAGCTCAGCCTGTCCACCACCCGCGAGCAGGCAGCACACCTCGTCGCCGACCGCCCAGCCGGCCACGTCGGGACCGAGCGCGGCGATCCGGCCGCTGCACTCCAGCCCGAGCACGTCGGTGATCCCCGCGGGCGGTGGATAGAAGCCTTGCCGTTGGAGCAGGTCGGCCCGGTTGACCGCGCTCGCGGCGACCTCGACGAGCACCTCGCCGGCGGCCGGCGTCGGATCCGGGACCTCGCCCCAGCGCAGCACGTCGACGTCGCCCGCGCCGTCGCAGCGCACCGCATGCATTTGTCCACGTTGGCACACGGTTCACCGGTTCGGCCTACAACGGGCGTTCTGAGGAGGCATGATGCGCTCGTGCCCAGCAGGGACGCACCGCTGTACGGCCGGGTCGAGAAGCAGATCGCCCGGCTAGCTCACGTGATGCTGGACCGGTTCGTCGCCGAGATCCCGATCTACGCGATGCTGCCGCGGGAGCAGATCGAGGGCGAGATCCTCGCGATCACCGATCGCAACCTGCGGCTGTTCTTCTCGGCTTTGCACACCGGCCGGTCGTTGACCGAGGAGGAGCTGGCAGAGATTCGCATTTCGGCCGCGCGCCGGGCGGAAGAGCGGGTGCCGCTCGATGCCGTCCTCGCGGCCTACCACGTCGGCGGCCGGATCGGCTGGGAGGCGTTGGTCGAGAACGCCAAGCCGTCGGAGAGCGAAGCCCTCGTCATCGCCGCCGGCCGGGTGCTCGCCTACGTCCAGCAGGTGACGGGGGCGGTCGCCGCGGCGTACCTCGAAGAGCGCCAGACGATCTACGGCGAGGAGCGAGACGCGCTGCGATCGCTCGCCTTGGCGCTGCTGTCCGGCGAGCCGGCCGACGCGATCGCGAGCCGGATCGGCATCGAGCTGGCGGCGACGTACGTCGTGCTCGCCCTGCAGCTGGCCGAGCATGCGGACGAAGCCGACCGCGGCGTCGGCGGTGCCGTCGCGGCGCGGCGCAAGGTCCGGCGGGTGCAGCAGCGGCTGGACTCGTGGGCGGACACGACGGTGCTCAGCCTGCTGGAGTCACGCGGC
>DASZPL010000112.1:0-9343 GCA_035550315.1 Mycobacteriales bacterium
ATCATCCCGCCGGCCGAGTTGTCGGCGTAGGTCAGCAGCCGGCGTACGTCGTCGGCCTCGTCGGGCTCCATCAGCCCGAGCAGCCGCTCCGCCTCGTCCGACGGCAGCTCGCCGAGCAGGTCGGCCGCGTCGTCCGGCCCCATCGCCTCGAGGACGTCGGCGGCCCGCTCGCCTTCGAGCTTGGCGAGGATCTCGACCTGGTCGTCTTCGGGCAGCTCCTCCAGTACGTCGGCGAGCCGCTCGTCGTCGAGCGCCGCGACGACCTCCCCGCGTCGCTTCTCCGACAGCTCGTGAAGGACGTGAGCGAGGTCCGGCGCCGAGAGCTGGTCGAAAGCCGCGAGCAGGTTCGCGGCGCCCTGGTCCTCCTCGTGCTGGGCGAAGCCGGTGACCGCTTCCCAGTCCAGCGTGCGCAGCGGCCCGCGGCGGCGGAAGCTCGACCCGCCCGATCGGACCGCGACCCGGGTCAGGAACCAGTCGCGGGTCCGGCTCTGCTCCATCGCGACGTCGACGACGGTCACCGCCGAGCCGTCCTCGGTCAACGTCACCTTGCGGTCGAGCAGCTCGGTGATCGCGAGAGTCTCGCCGGCCCGGCGCTCGAACCGTCGCAGGTTGATCCGGCCTCGCACGATCACCGCGTCGGCGTCGATGCTCGTCACCTGTCCCATCGGGACGAAGACGCGCCGCCGCGGCTGCACTTCGACGACCAGCCCGAGCACGCGCGGCGGCGCCGCGGTGCCGCGCAGCGCAACCACGGCGTCGCGAACGCGGCCGACCTGGTCCGCCTTCGGGTCGAGGACGGTCAAGTCGGCCAGACGCGCAAGGAAAACGCGCGTCGTCGTACCCGTGGCCATGATCCGGAGGTTACCGCTCGAGTTGCGGGGGATCGGGGACGTCGCGGGCTTGGCCGACACCGTTGACTAAGGTTCGGCCGCATGGGTGTGCTCGATCGTTTCTCGTTGGCTGGCAAGGTGGCGATCGTCACGGGAGCCTCGTCCGGGCTCGGTGTCGCATTCGCGAAAGCCCTCGCCGAGGCCGGCGCGGACGTCGCGATCGGCGCCCGACGCGTCGAGCGGATGGCCGAGACCAAGTCACTCGTCGAAGCCGCCGGGCGGCGATGTGTCGCCGTCGCCACCGATGTGTCCAAGCCCGAGGACTGCGAGGCGCTGGTAGCGGCGGCGGTCGCGGAGCTCGGGGGCGTCGACATCCTCGTCAACAACGCAGGAGTCGGTACGGCGGTGCCGAGCACGAAGGAAACCCCGGAGCAGTTCCGTGAGGTCATCGACATCAACCTCAACGGTTGCTACTGGATGGCGCAGGCGTTCGCCCGCGCGTCGACCCGCGGCGGCTCGATCGTCAACATCGGCAGCATCCTCGGCCTGACGACGGCCGGCCTGCCGCAGGCGGCGTACTCCGCTTCCAAGGCGGCGCTGGTCGGCCTGACCCGCGACCTCGCCCAGCAGTGGACGCCTCGCAAGGACATCCGGGTCAACTGCATCGCGCCTGGCTTCTTCACCTCCGAGATGAGCGACCAGTACAAGCCCGGCTACCTCGACGCGGTGATGTCGCGCGTCGTGATGGGCCGCAAGGGCGACCCCGAGGAGCTCGCCGCGACGCTGGTCTGGCTGGTCTCCGACGCCGCGGGCTACGTCACCGGCCAGACGATCGCGGTCGACGGCGGCGTGACGATCACCTGATAGCGGTGGTGGTTAGCCTGCGGGCATGAGCGAACAAGACCCCCCCATGCACCGGATCACCGGCGCGGTCCGGACCGGCGCCCGCCGGCTCGACCTCGACGGTTTCCGCAGCTTCATCCTGCGTGGCAACGTCGTCGACCTCGCCGTCGGCATCGTCATCGGCGCTGCCTTCACCGCGGTGGTGCAGTCGCTGGTCAAGGACTTCATCACCCCGCTGGTCAGCATCCCGCTCGGCAAGGCGTCGGACTTCGCGACGCGTCACTGGACGCTCGGCGGCGCACAGTTCGTGTACGGCGACTTCCTGAACTCCGTCATCTCGCTGGTGCTGATCGGGCTGGTCGTCTACTACTTCGTGGTGCGGCCGGTGAACGTCCTGATGGAGCGATTCAAGCCCAGTCCGGCGCCGGCGACGCCGACCAAGGTCTGCCCGGAGTGCAAGAGCTCGATCTCGGCCGAGGCGACCCGCTGCGCGTTCTGCACCGTCGTACTGCCGGCGGCGAGCGCGTCCTAACCGACACCCATGTCGGCAAGGGCGTCGAGCAGGCCGGGGGACAGGTCCAGGGCGCCGAGCTCGCGAAGCGAGAACCACCGCGCGTCGGCGGCGTCGTCGGCCGGTTGCAGCCTGCCCGACACGACGGTCGCCGCGAAGTCGTGGACGAGGTAGCCGAGGACCGGAACCGTCGCGAGCAAATCACCGACCGTGACGGTCAGGCCGGTCTCCTCGGCGACTTCGCGCGCCGCCGCCTGCCGTGGGGTCTCGCCGGCCTCGACGCGGCCGCCGGGCAGCGTCCAGCTGCCCTTCGCCGGCGGGTTCGCGCGGCGGACCAGCAGCAGTCGGCCGGCGTCGTCGCGGATCACGGCGCCGGCGCACACGATCGGCTCGCTCGATTGACTCGCCGGATCCGGGGGCATCACGGTCTTGACGATCTCCCATCCCGGTGAGGACCGTGCAAGGGTGCACCCCGCTCCGACCTGCCCGCGCTGCGGCGACGAGGTGCGCGCGCCCGGGCTGTGGTCGAGCGCCTGGCAGTGTGCGCTGCATGGTTCGGTGGCGCCGTACACCGTCTTGAGCCATACCGGCCCTGACGCGATGGACCACGTGGCGCAGCGCGCCAACGTGCCGCTGTGGTTGGCCTTCGGGCTGCCGCCGGGCTGGGTCTGCAGCGGCTTCGCGTACGCCGGCGACGAGCGCACGGGCGCCCGCGCCACTGTGACCGCAATGTCGGGCCCGAGTCCGGTCGGCGGTCCCGCGGAGCTGCTCGTGATCGCCGAGGAGCCAGGCGTCGGGCTCGGCGCGCGCCACGCCGGACTCAGCGAGCCCGACCCCGGCGAGGGTTTCGGGCGCGGAGCGGCCGACGCCAAGGTCGTCGCGGCCTCTCACCCGACCGCGCTGTGGAGCGTGCCCCTGGCTCCCGACCGGGCGGGATTCCTCGGTGAGGCGCAGGCCGCGTGGCTGTGGATGCTGGTGTGGCCGGCGACCGCCGGCGTACTGATGTACGACGAGATCCACCTGACCGACCTGCGCGACCGCACCGGGGCACGCGAGGTCGGTTTCGGCTCGATCTCCCCGCGACTGTCCCAGGTGCCCGCCAGACTGGGGGCGTGACCGAGCAGGGGGCGCTGGACCTCGCGGTGCCGCCGCGGCTGTTCTCGGCGACGCCGTCGCGGCTGACGAGCTGGCTCGACTGCCCTCGCCGTTACCGGTTCAGCTACCTCGACCGGCCGACGCCCGCCAAGGGCGCCCCATGGGCGCACAACTCGGTCGGCGCCGCCGTGCACGCCGCCCTCGCCGCGTGGTGGAGCCTGCCGGTCGAGCAGCGCACGCCCGAAGCGGTACGACGGCTGATCCACGACAAGTGGGAGCCGCTCGGCTTCCGGGACGACGAGCACGCGTCCGCCTGGCGCGACCGCGCCGCCGACATGGCGCAGCGCTACGTCGAGACCCTCGATCCGGCGCACGAGCCGCTCGGCGTCGAGCGAACCGTCGCCATGAAGACGGGCCGCCTCGCCCTGTCGGGGCGCATCGACCGGCTGGACCGTCGCGGCGACGAGCTCGTGATCGTCGACTACAAGACGGGCCGTCACGTGCTGACGACTGACGACGCGCGAGGCTCACTCGCGCTGGCGATCTATGCGGCCGCCGCGGCGAGCACGATGCGGCGGCCGTGTCACCGGGTCGAGCTGCATCATCTGCCGAGCGGCGAGGTGGTGGTGTGGGAGCACACGGAGCAGTCGCTGGCCCGTCAGCTCGCCCGCGTCGAGGACATCGGGGTGGAGCTTGCCGAGGTGCACGCCGCTTCCGCCGCCGCCGGCGACGACCGGGACGCGATGGAGGAGCTGTTCCCGTCGCGGCCCGGGCCGCAGTGCGGCTGGTGTGACTTTCGCGCGCACTGCGCGGCGGGTCAGCAGGCAGCCCCGCAACCGGTCCGGCCGTGGGCCGGCCTCGCCGAGGAGATCGTGTCGACCATCGACGACTCGGCCTAGTCGAGCGGCTCCCAGAACGACTCCAGGGTCTCGACGACCAGGTCCGGCACGTCGACGTTCGGCGAGTGGCCGGCGCCGGGCAGGGGGACGAACGGCGCCCCGAGCCGCGCTGCCATGAGCTGCTGGTCCGCCGGCGACCAGGCGTCGTCGTTCTCCCCGCAGGCCACCAGGATCGGTACGCCGGCCGCGGCGAGCTCGTCGACCCGGTCGGCGGCGCCGACCAGCGCGTTGCCCATCCCCAGCAGCGCCGCCGCCGGCGAGCCGCGGAACCGGTGCTCGATGAACGCGGCGACCTCGGGTGGTTGTCCGGCCGTCGCCGAGGCACCGATGGCGTCCCACACGTGGGCGACGCCCCCCTCGTCGAGCATCGGCCGCATCACCTCGACCAGGTCGGCGCGGTGCCCGCCGAGCGCACCGGGGCCCGAGCCGAGCAGGGTGAGCGAGCGAACCGGGGCGCCCGCCAGGACCGCCTGCCGGCACACCAGGCCACCGAAGGAGTGCCCGACGAGGTGGAGCGGCTCGTCAGCGGCCGCGAGCAACGCGGCGACGTCGGCGGCCAGGGCCTCGATCGTGTACGCCGTGACCTCCTCCGGACCACCCGAGTCGCACTGGCCGCGCAGATCGATCGCTGTGGCGGGCCGGCCGTTGCGCGCCAGTGCCGGCAGCAGGTGCCAGAAGTCCTCCTTGCTGCCCGTGTAGCCCGGCACGAGCAGCACGCCGCGCCGCGACCCGGTGGCGCCGGCCAGCTCGGGGGAGGCGACCAGTGCGGCCAGCTCGCCCGAGGCGGCCGGAACCCGGGCGGGCGACATCGCCGGATCGGGCTGCAAATGCTTGGGGACGCTCACCGCGGCAGGCTAACCGCTAGCCTGTTGGGCACTCCGCACAGGTGCGTCGCCCCCTACGAGCACTGGCAGGACACCTTGACGAACTGCCGTAAGTACGCCGTCGCCAACCAGAAGGGCGGTGTCGCAAAGACGACGACGGTCGCCTCGGTCGCCGCCGCCCTGTGCGAGCTCGATCGCCGGGTGCTGGTCGTCGATCTCGACCCGCAGGCCTGCCTGACCTTCTCCCTCGGTCTCGATCCCGAAGACCTCGAGCTGTCCGTCCACGACGTGCTGCTCGGCCGGGTGTCGGCGCGCATGGTCCTGCAGCACACCGCCGAAGGGCCCGACCTGCTGCCGGCGACGATCGACCTGGCGGGCTGCGAGGCCCAGCTGCTCACCCGGACCGGGCGCGAGCACGTGCTTCGGCTGGCGCTGGAGGATTTGCGCGCCGACTACGACGTCGTCTTGTTCGACTGCGCGCCGACCCTCGGCGTACTCACCATCAACGCCCTCACCGCGGCTGACTCGGTGATCGTCCCGCTGCAGTGCGAGACGTTGTCGCACCGCGGTGTCGGTCAGCTGCTCGACACGGTCAACGACGTGCAGCGCCTCACCAACCCGGCGCTGACCGTGCTGGGGGTGCTGCCCACGCTCTTCGACGGCCGGACGTTGCACTCGCGTGCCGTCCTCGCCGACATCGCCACCCGGTACGCCCTCGACGTGCTGGAGCCGCCGATCCCGCGGTCGGTGCGGTTCGCCGAGGCGCCGGCGGCCGGCAAGACGATCATGCGCGCGGGTCGTACGACGCCGGGCGCCAACGCCTACCGCGCGCTCGCCCGCCGCCTCGCCGGGCTGCCGCCGGAGCCGGCGAAGACGATCGACCTCGACGCGGCAGCGAGCGAGCCGGCGCAGGTCGACCCGACACGTGATGACGCGACGTACGCCGATGTGGCGCAGACCGGGACGGAGGCCGGATGACCGGCTTCGACCGGGTACGCCCGCGCACGCCTCACGCGGCGTCCGCACCGGCCGCGCCGCCGGCCGCGGTCGACGCCGAGGGCAAACGCGCGCTGTTCACCTCCGCGGCCGACGTGGCCCGCCCCGGGGTGGGCTCGGCGCTCGTCGAGTGCTCGCGTTGCCAGGCACGCACCGTGCTCGGGCCGGTCCAGGCGATCCGGGCCACCTTCCCGTCGCTGCACCTGGCGCTGCGGGTCGGGCACGGTGACGAGGTGAAGGCCATCGGGATCGGTGACCGCGAGTACCCGGCGTACCTGAAGTGCCCGTCCTGCCACCGACCCAGCTGGGTGCGCTTCACCTGGCAGATCTGACGCCGCTCAAAGCTGGGCTTTGAGCTCCTTGAGCGGCACCTCGGGCACGACGACGTCGGTGACGCCCATCACCTCACCGCACTCGACACAGCGCACCGCGACCACCACCCATCGGGCGGTGCCGTCCTCGGTGTGGATGCCGTAGACGACCTCAGCGATGGACTGGCTGCATGCCGGGCACTGCCACGCCTTCGGGTAGGTCCAGTGGTCGGCGGAGTCGAGCAGCTCGTGGACGTGCCCGCCGGCGATGCAGCGCAGCCGAGCCACGCCTGCCTCGGCGTCCGCCTCGACGTAGAACCAGGCGGCGGGGTCGTCGGCGTGCAACGGGTGCGCGCAGGTGGCGACCACCGTGTCGGTGACGGTCGGGCATCCGGCGAGGTTGGTCACCCAGGCGACGAGGTCCTCGACACTCTCACCGGTGAGCCGCGGGCCCACTGTCCGCAGCGCCATCAAACTCCCCCTCGGGTCGCTGTCTGCCGGGACACGTTCTCAGACGTCCGTTGACGCCGATTCTGTCGGAGCGGCCGTCGTCGCGCTTGATGCGCCGTCAGGGCGACCGCTGCCGCCGCGGGAACGGCGGCGGCGGCGCTTGCGCGGTGCGCCCTCGGCGCTCGGTGCGCTCTCAGCCGGCGGTGTCGGTCGCGCCGGCTCGTTGTCGCCGGGCGTCACCGCCGTACCGCCCCGGGTGCGCTGACGCTGCCGCGGCGGCCGCGGGGCACGTGGTGCGTCGGCGTGCGGTGCACCGTTCGTGCCGCGCCGTGACCCGCCGCCGGAGCGGCGCTCGGCCGTGCCGCGGGCGTTGCCCTGCGCGGGACGGCGGCGACCGGTTTCGCCGAGGTCTTCGATCTCCTCCGCGTCGAGGCCGGCGCGGGTCCGCGCCGCCTTCGGCAGCCGACCGGTCGCCTCACGCGGGATGTCGAGCTCTTCGTAGAGCACGTCGGAGGTGGAGTAGGTCTCCTCGGGCTCCGGGAACGGCAGGTCGAGGGCCTTGTTGATCATGCCCCAGCGGTAGCCGTCCTCCCAGTCGACGAAGGTCACCGCCGTGCCGGTCTCGCCCGCCCGGCCGGTGCGGCCGATCCGGTGGACATAGGTCTTCTCGTCGTCGGGGCACTCGTAGTTGACGACATGGGTGACGCCCTGGATGTCGATGCCGCGCGCGGCGACGTCGGTCGCGACCAGGATGTCGATCTTGCCGTTGCGGAAGGCGCGCAACGCCTGCTCGCGGGCGCCCTGACCGAGGTCGCCGTGCACCGCGGCGGAGGCGAAGCCGCGCTCGGCGAGGTCGGCGGCGATCCGGTCGGCCGAGCGCTTCGTGCGGGTGAACACCATCGCCAGGCCGCGACCTTCCGCCTGCATCACCCGGGCGAGGACCTCGGGCTTGTCGAGGTGGTGGGCCCGGAAGACGAACTGGCTGGTGGTGGGTACGGTCGCGCTGTCCTCGGGAGACTCGGCGCGCACGTGGGTCGGGTGGCGCAGGTAGCGGCGCGAGAGAGCGACGACCGGTCCGGGCATCGTCGCCGAGAACAGCATCGTCTGGCGTGCTTCGGGAAGCTGCGACACGATCCGTTCGACGTCGGGAAGGAACCCCAGGTCGAGCATCTCGTCGGCTTCGTCGAGCACCAGGATCTTGACCTGCGACAGGTCGAGCGCTCGCTGGTTGGCGAGGTCGAGCAGTCGGCCCGGCGTACCGACGACGACGTCGACACCGCGCTGCAGCGCCTCGAGCTGCGGCTCGTAGGAGCGGCCGCCGTAGATGACGAGGACGCGGGTGCCGCGCCCGCCGCCGGCGAGCTCGACGTCGCGCGCCACCTGGCTGGCGAGCTCACGGGTCGGTACGACGACGAGGGCCTGCGGCTGGCCGCTCTCGGCGTTCGGGGTGACCTGCTGCAACACCGGGATGGTGAAGGCGAGGGTCTTCCCGGTGCCGGTGCGGGCCTGCCCGATGAGGTCGTGGCCCTTGATGGCCAGCGGCACCGCGAGCGCCTGGATCGGGAACGGGGTGGTGATGTCGTGGCTTGCCAGGGTCTCGACGATGTCGTCGGAAACCCCAAGCTCGGCAAAGGTTTTCAAGGTGGGACGGGCTCCTGCCTACGGGCGGAGTCCGTCTGCTTGCTTGGTGGGCCCGCGCCCGCGGGTTCGCGGGGGGCCGACACACCACGGCGCTCCGCGGATTTCACGGGTCGTGCGGGGATTCGGATCTTGCAGCCACAAGTGTAGTGGCGCGGCGGCTAAGGTGCGGCGGGCGGCATGGGCGCCGGCGCGTCCGCGCCGTCGGCTCGGCCGTCGACTTGGCCGGCTGCGTCGGCCAACTGCTCGGCCAACCGAAGGTGGCGGTGCACGTGGACTGGACTGACCCGATGAGCGAGGCCGATCACCATCAAGCGGTCGTCGACCTGCTCGCCGTACTCGCCCTCGCCGAGCTGACCGCCTTCGAGCGGCTCGCCGCGGATGCCTCGCTCGCGCCCAGCCTGGGGGACAAGGCGGCGCTCGGCGCGATGGCGGTCGCGGAGTTCGAGCACTACCAGGTGCTGCACGAGCGACTCGCCGCGATGGGCGTCGACTCCACGGTGGCGATGGCGCCGTTCGTCGAGCCGCTGACCTCCTTTCACGACTCGACGTCGCCGTCGGACTGGCTGGAGAGCCTGGTCAAGGCCTACGTCGGCGACGGCTTCGCGGCCGACTTCTATCGCGAGATCGCCGAGTTCGCCGACGACGAGACGCAGTCGCTGGTCGCAGACGTCCTCGACGACACCGGACACGCCGAGTTCGCGGTGGCGCACGTCCGGTCGGCGATCGAGGCGGATCCGGCCGTCGCCGGCCGGCTGGCGTTGTGGGCACGCCGCCTCGTCGGGGAGGCGCTGGTTCAGGCACAGCGGGTCGCGGTCGACCGCGACGCACTGACCCGGCTGATCGTCGGCGGTGCCGGCGACCTCGCCGCGCTCGGAGCGATGCTGGCCCGGCTCACCCAGCGGCACACCGAGCGGATGGAGTCGCTCGGCCTTGCCTCTTCCTA
>DASZPL010000113.1:0-7480 GCA_035550315.1 Mycobacteriales bacterium
CGGGCTGCGCCGGTGGCGCCGGCTCCGGCTCGGGCTCGGGCTCGGCTGCCGGTTCGGGCTCGGGCTCCGGTGCCGGCGTGGCCGCCGGCTCCGCCGCCGCGCTGTCGCCGCCGGCCTCGCCGCCCTCTTCGATGACGGCCAGTTCGGTGCCGACGTCGACGGTTTCGTCCTCCGCCACCTTGATGCTGCGCAGCACCCCGCTGGCGGGGGACGGGATCTCGGTGTCGACCTTGTCGGTCGAGACCTCGAGCAGTGGCTCGTCGGCTTGGATCGCGTCCCCCTCCGCCTTCAGCCAGCGAGTGACCGTGCCTTCGGTCACGCTCTCGCCGAGGCGCGGCATCATGACGGAGACGGACACCGGGTGCTCCTAGCCGTGGGTGTGGAGGGGCTTGCCGGCGAGCGCCAGGTGCGCCTCGCCGATGGCTTCGGACTGGGTCGGGTGCGGGTGGATCAGCTGCGCGACCTCGCCGGGCAGCGCCTCCCAGTTGTAGATCAGCTGCGCTTCCGCGATCAGTTCGCCGACGCGGTCACCGACGATGTGAACGCCGAGCACCGGCCCGTCCTTCTCGGCGACCAGCTTGACCGCACCCTTGGTGTTGAGGATCGAGCTGCGGCCGTTGCCCGCCAGGTCGTAGGTCAGCGTGGTGATCCGGTCGGCGCCGTACTTCGCGACCGCCTGCGGCTCGGTCAGCCCGACCGACGCGACTTCGGGGGAGGAGTAAGTGATCCGCGGGACGCCGGCGTAGTCGATCGGCACCACCGGCAGGCCCGCAATGTGCTCGGCGACCAGGATGCCTTCGGCGAATCCGGCGTGGGCGAGCTGCAACGTCGGGATGAGGTCGCCGACCGCGTAGACACCGTCGACGCCGGTGCGGCAGTACTCGTCGACCACGACGAAGCCGCGGTCGAGCCGGATGCCCTGCTCCTCGTAACCGAGGTTGGCCGAGGTCGGGCCGCGGCCGACGGCGACGAGCAGCAGCTCGGCGTCGATCGTCTTGCCGCCCTCGACGTGGACGGTGACGCCGCTGTCCGTGCGATCGACCGACTCGAACCGCGCGCCGAGCTGGTAGTTGATGCCGCGCCGGCGGAACGCCCGCTCCAGCAGCTTGGAGTTGTCCTCGTCCTCGAGCGGCACCAGGTGGGGCAGTGCCTCGACGATCGTGACGTCGGCGCCGAACGACTTCCAGGCGCTGGCGAATTCGACGCCGATCACGCCGCCGCCGAGGATCACGGCGCTGGCCGGCACGTGGTCGAGCTGCAGCGCCTGCTCACTGCTGATCACCCGGTCGCCGTCGATGTCGAGGCCGGGCAGCGTGCGCGGATAGGAGCCGGTGGCCAGCACGACGTACTTGCCGGTGTAGGTGTCGTCGCCGACCGTCACCGTCTTCGGGCCGGTCAGCCGGCCGTCGCCCTCGACGATGGTGATGTCGCGGCTGCGGATCAGCCCGACCAGGCCCTTGTGGTTCTTGCTGACCACGCCGTCCTTGTATTTGTGTACGCCGGCCATGTCGATGCCGTCGAACGTCGCGTTGACGCCGAAGTCCGCGCTTTCGCGGGTGGCGTCCGCGATCTCGCCGGCGTGCAGCAACGCCTTGGTCGGGATGCAGCCGCGGTGCAGGCAGGTGCCGCCGACCTTGTCGCGCTCGACGAGTACGACGGACATGCCGAGCTCGGCGGCGCGGAGCGCGCAGGCATAGCCGCCACTTCCGGCACCGAGGATGACGAGATCAGCGGAGTGCGAATCGGCCACAGGTCGGCTCCTCGGGTCGGGACCAGCTCCATTCTTTCACCGCTCGGCAACGCCGAACCCTGGCCGTCGCTACGCGCGACGCTCCAGGAACTCCAGCAGCGTCGCGACCGGCACGCCGGTGCCGCCCTTCGGGGTGTAGCCGTGGGGTTCGCCTTCGTTCCACGCCGGGCCGGCGACGTCGAGGTGACCCCACGGGACGCCGTCGGGGACGAACTCCTTGAGGAACAGCCCGGCCACCAGCATCCCGCCGTAGCGGTCGCCCATGTTCGAGATGTCGGCGACCGGCGAGTCCAGCGACGCGCGCAGCTCGTCGGGCAACGGCATCGGCCACGCCTGCTCGCCCGCGCCGTCGGCGGCGGCCACCAGCTCGGCGCGCAGTTCGTCGTCATTGCTCATCACGGCGAACACCCGCGACCCGAGCGCGACCAGCTGCGCGCCGGTGAGGGTCGCGATGTCGACGATCGCCGCGGGCTCCTCCTCGCCGGCCCGCACGATCGCGTCCGCCATCACCAGCCGGCCTTCGGCGTCGGTGTTCATCACCTCGACGGTCTTGCCGCCGCGCATCGTGAGTACGTCGGAGGGCCGGATCGCGGTGCCGCTCGGCATGTTCTCCGCGGATGCGATCCAGCCGACCACGTCGACCGGCAGCTTGCTCCGGGCGGCGGCCAGCAACGTGGCGATGACCGCAGCGGCGCCGCCCATGTCGGCCTTCATCCACTCCATGCCGGTCGCGGTCTTCAGCGACAGGCCGCCGGAGTCGAACGTGATGCCCTTGCCCACCAGGTGCACCGCGGTGCCGGCCGCCGGCTTGCGGCCGTTGCCGGTGTCGCCGTGCCACGCGATCCGCACGAGCCGCGGCGGGTTCGCCGCGCCCTGCCCGACGCCGAGGATGCCGCCGTGCCCGCCCTTGGCGAGTGCCTTTTCGTCGTACACCTCGACCGTGCAGCCGGCCTCGGTGCACGCGCGCTCGGCGGCGGCGGCGAGGTCGGCCGGGTGCAGGTCGGCGGCGGGGGTGTTGACCAGGTCGCGGGCGAGCGCGACGGCGTCGCCGAGGACGATGGCGCGGTCGACAGCCGCCCGGACGCCCTTGTCGCGGTTGTTCGGTACGACGAGCGACACCGTGCCGACTGGTGGCTTGGCCGCGTCGCTGCTGGCGTTGCTGCGGTACTTCGCGAAGGTGTAGCCGCCCAGCGCGGCGCCTTCGGCGACGGCGCGCACCGTCGCCGGGTCGTTGTCACCGTTGACGGTGGCCAGCGCGGTGGCGACCTTGCCGGTGCCGGCCAGTGACCGCACCGCGGCGCCGACCGCGCGGCGGACCGCCGCCGGGTCGTAGCCCTGCCGCCGGGCGGGCGCTTGCCCCAGCCCGACGGCGACGACCGTCGGTGCCTTGGTCGCGCCGAACGTCGGCAGCCGCGTGACCTGGCCGAGCGCCCCGGTCGCACCGAGGTCGGACAGTGTCGCCTTCAGCCGCCGCTTGAGTGCCTTGTCGATGTCGGCGGCACCAGGTGCCACCACGAGACCGCCATCGGCTTTCGCGACGCCGACGATGACCGCGTCGGCGGCGACATTGGCGAGGGAAGTGGTCGTGAGTGTGAGCCGGGTCATGTGAACGCAGCCTATGCGGCGGCGGTTGGCGGGTTCGATAACGTCGCGCGTCGTGACCGACCACGCGCCGATCCCCAGCCCGCTCGCCGACCGCCACCAGGCGCTGGGCGCGAAACTGGCGGAGTTCGGCGGCTGGTCGATGCCGCTGTCCTACTCCGGCGTCGTCGACGAGCACGTCGCGACCCGCACCGCGGTCGGGCTGTTCGACGTGTCGCACCTCGGCAAGGTGCTGGTCAGCGGTAGCGGCGCTGTCGACTTCGTCAACCGCTGCTTCACCAACGACCTCGACCGGATCGGTGCCGGGCAGGCGCAGTACTCGCTGTGCTGTGACGAGGAGACCGGCGGCGTCGTCGACGACGTCATCGTCTACCGCGAGGATGACGAGGTCTTCGTCGTACCGAACGCTGCGAACACCGCCGAGGTCATCCGGCGGATGCAGGCGGCGGCTCCGGCCGGCATCACCATCGACGACCGTCACCGGGCGATCGCAACCCTCGCGGTGCAGGGCCCGCGGTCGGCCGAGGTGCTCGACGCCGTCGGCCTGCCGCAGCAGATGGACTACATGGCGTTTGCGCGCACCGAGTGGCAGGGGCTGCCGGTCACGGTGTGCCGCACCGGTTACACCGGCGAGCACGGCTACGAGCTGATGCCGGGCGCGGACCGCGCCGGCGAGCTGTGGGACGCGTTGCTGGAGGCGGCCCGGCCGCTGGGCGGGCTGCCCTGCGGGCTCGGCGCGCGTGACACGCTGCGCACCGAGATGGGCTATCCGCTGCACGGCCAGGACTTGTCGATCGCGGTGACGCCGGTGCAGGCGCGGCTGGGCTGGGCGATCGGCTGGCAGAAGCCGGAGTTCTGGGGCCGCGACGTGCTCACCCGCGAACGCGAGGTCGGGGCGCCGCGGCTGTTGTGGGGGCTGCGCAGCGAGGACCGCGGCATCCCGCGGCCGCACATGCCGGTGCGCTCGCTCGACCACGACGAACTCGGCGAGGTGACCAGCGGCACGTTCTCGCCGACGCTGCGGGTCGGCATCGGGCTGGCGCTGCTGTCGCGTGCGGTCGGTGACGGCGGCCAGGTGCGGGTCGACGTGCGCGGCAAGCCGTCGCAGATGCAGGTGGTGAAGCCGCCGTTCGTCGAGCTCCACACTCGATGAAGTACGACCGCGTGCTGCTCATCGGCATGATGGGCGCGGGCAAGACCACCGTCGGGCATGAGCTGGCGACGCTGCTGGGCTGGCCCTACTACGACAACGACGAGCTGCTGGCGCGCGCCGTCGGCAAGGACACCCGGCGGGTGCAGGAGGAGGACGGCATCGCCGCGCTACGGCGCGCCGAGTCGGCAGCGCTGACCGTCGCGCTGTCCGAGGGCGGGCCGTTGATCGCCGGCGTGGCCGGCGGCATCGTCACCGACCCGCTCGACGTCGAGCGGCTGCGCGCCGGCGGCTTCGTGGTGTGGCTGCGCGCCGACATCGCGGCGTTGGTGGCGCGGGTGAAGGGCACCGACCGGCCGTGGCTCGGCCAGCATCCCGACGTCGCGATGAGTCACCTGTACGCCGGCCGCGCCGCGATGTACGCCGCCGCCAGCTCGCTGATCCTCGACGAGGCCAACACGACACCGGCGCAGCTCGCCCTCCGCATCGCCGAGCAGCTCCAGCGCTGCACCCCCTGACGCGATGATCATGAGCGCTTTCGCATGAAATGGCGCGATTTCTGCGAAATCGCTCATGATCATCGGAGGGCGGGGCCTCGGAGGGGGGCGGGGGCGGTGAACTCGACGGGGGCGTCGAAGGCGGCGCGGCGGGCCACCCGGCGCAGCGCCGCCAGCACGGGTCGCCCGAACACCACGATCAGCACGGCGTTGCCGACCGCGCGGGGTACGTCGAAGCCCAGCGACGTGGTCACGTCGAACCGCAGCCAGTGCCACAGGTTGCTGCTGAGCGAGCCGCCCGGCACGAAGCTGATCTGCGGCGCGAGGTAGCGCGCGAACGGCCAGAACGACAGGTTCAGCATCAGCCCGTAGAGCAGCCCGGCGGCCGCGCCGTACACCGCCAGCATCACCAGCTCGCGGCGACCGGACGCCCGCGGCAGGCAGCCCGCGCCGAAGCCCACCCAGGCGGCGCCGAGCATCTCGAACGGCAGCCACGGCCCGACCCCGGCGGTGAGCAGCGCCGACGCGAGCATCGTCAATGCCCCGAGCGCGAACCCGAAGCCGCGGCCGAGCACTCGACCGGCCGGGATCAGCAGCAGAAAGATGAAGGTGAACCCGGTCTCGCCGCCGGACAGCGGCCGAAGCGCCGCGCCGCAGCCGGCCAGCACGCCCAGCGCGGCCATCGCCTTGGCGTCGATCCGGCCGTCGCTCAGCTCGGCCAGCACGACCAGGCAGATCAGCGCGAGCAGCGCCACGAACAGCCACGGCGCGTCGGTGGCGTGGGATCCGTCGGCGGATGACCCGCCGAGCCGAGAAGCGAACAACGGCCAGCCAAAGCCGATCAGCCCGACCGCTGACGCCAGCCCGAGGACCAAAGCAGAGCGGCCCGGCAGCCGCAACGCGGTCATGCTGGCGCCTCGCCGACCGCGGCCGGCTCGCCCGCCGACCGCGCGGCCGCCACGTCCGCGACGGTGAGCAGTGGCAGCGGGGCCATCACCTTCGCCACCTGCGGCGCGAACGCCGGCGAGCCGAGCACGACGTCACGGGCCGGCCCGTCGGTGACGACGTCGCCGTCGGCGAGCAGCACAACTCGGTCGGCGAGCTGCGCGACCAGCTCGACGTCGTGCGTGGCGAGTAACACCGCGCGGCCGTTGGCCGCCAGCCGCCGGACGATCCGGACCAGCCGATGCTTGGCCGCGTAGTCCAGCCCGCGGGTCGGCTCGTCCAGCGCGATCAGCGGGCCGCCGCCGGCCAGCATCACCGCCAGCGCCAACGACAGCCGCTGCCCTTCGGAGAGGTCATTCGGGTGCGCCTCGTCGGCGATCCCCGGCTCGAGTTCGGTGAGCAGCTCGCGCGTGCTGCCCGCCGGGACACCCGCGTCGCGGTCGGCAGCGCGGCACTCCTGGGCGACGGTCTGCGCCCACAACAGGTCGCCGGGCTGGTGCGGGACGAGTACGACGCGGCCCGAGCAGCCGGCGCGCCCGGTGTCCGGCCGCAGCAACCCGGCGAGCGCGGACAGCAACGTGGTCTTGCCGGCGCCGTTACGGCCCATTAGCGCGACGATCTCGCCGCCGCGGATCGCGAAGTCGACGCCGCGCAATGCCGGCACGTCGCGGTGCGAGACCCAGAGCTTGCTGGCCCACGCGACCACCGGCCCGGCCGGCTGCGGCGCCGGCTGCGGCGCCGGCGAGAGCCGCTGCTTCACCCGGCTCGCCCGCCGCCGCGCCTCCCGGATCGACAGCGGCAGCGGCGACCAGCCGAGCAGCCGGCCGAGCTCCACCACCGGCGGCGCGACCGGCGCCTCGGCGAGCAGGTCCGCCGGGTCGCCGGCGGTCACCCGCTGGCCATCGACGAGCAGCAGTCGGTCGGCGTACTGCACCACCCGCTCCAGCCGGTGCTCCGCGACGACGACGGTCAACCCGAGGTCGTGCACCAGCCGGGTCAACACCGCGAGCACGTCCTCGGCGGCCGGTGGGTCGAGCGCCGACGTCGGCTCGTCGAGCACCAGGACCCGGGGCTGCACGGTGAGCACGGCGCCGATCGCGACCCGCTGCTGCTGGCCGGCCGACAGGTCGAGCAGCGGCCGGTCGCGGACGTCGACCAGGCCCAGCAGGTCGAGCGTCTCCTCGACCCGGCGCCGCATCACCGCCGGCGCGACGCCGAGTGACTCCATCCCGTAGGCCAGCTCGTCCTCGACGGTGTCGGTCACGAACCCGGCGAGCGGGTCCTGCCCGACGTAGCCGACGACGTCGGCGAGGTCGCGCGGCCGATGTTCGCGGGTGTCGCGGCCGTCGACCGTCACGCGGCCCGCGAGCCGGCCGCCGGTGAAGTGCGGCACCAGCCCGTTGATGCAGCGCAACAGGGTCGACTTCCCGGCGCCGGTCGTCCCCGCGACCAGGCACAGTTCGCCCTCGTCGATCTGCAGGTCGACGTCGCGCAGCGACGGGGCGGCGGCGTCCGGATAGGTCACGGTGACCCGCT
>DASZPL010000114.1:0-7955 GCA_035550315.1 Mycobacteriales bacterium
CTGGCCGGCCGAGGTGCCGGTGCAGATCCACGGCATGGACCGCGACCCGATCTTCGTCGACGAGGGCGACATCGACGCCGCCCGCGCGATCGTCGCGTCGGCGCCGCGGGCGGAGCTGTTCACATATCCCGGCGACCAGCACTACTTCGCCGATCGCACGCTGCCGTCGTACGACGAGGCCGCTGCGACGTTGCTGATGCAGCGCACCGTGGCGTTCCTCGAGGCGGTCGGCTAGGCCCGGGCGTCTTCCGGGGCGACCGCCTCATCGCCCGAGTCGGTCAGGTCGACGACCTTGGCCGTTGCGGGGGCGTCGTGGCCGTGCAGCTCCCAGCCGCCGGCCCGGCGCTGCCAGCGCAGCGGACCGTCGGACTCCCACGGCCGGTTGCTGGCGATCAGGCGACGCTGCGCCTCCTCGGTGTCCCGCCACAGGCGTGCGCCGTTGCGGCGTACTGCGCCGAACAGCATCCGCACCCGCTCGCCGACGCCGACGCGCGGCCGGGCGGCGTGGAAGCGGCGGTAGCGCTCGGCGGTCGCGAGCTGGTCGCGGATTCGCCCCTGGGCAAGCTGCTGCGTGATCAATGGATGCATGCTGTCCGGGTCCCTCCACTGCCAGTCGCGGCCGTCGCGGCTATCGGTCGACCACCAGGGCGCGGTGAGGCAAGCGACGACGAAAACGATCGCGACGATGAGCCATCCCATGGGGCCCTCCAGACGTGCACAGTGGTCAATCACGATGGTCCGCGGTGCGCGGTTCAGCGGCCCGGCCAATGCGCTTCCGATTGGCCCGTTTTGGCGCCTCTGGCGGGATGATGGCTGCGCGCGTCGTTAGGGGGTTCCGATGAACCGCGTGACAGTCCGGCTGTTGACCGTGCCCGCGGCGTTGGTCATCGCCGGTGGAGCGCTGGCGGGCTGCGGCGGCGGGTCGACGCCGAGCGCCGGACGGCAGGCTGCGGTCGCAGCGCACGGCAGCGGCGGCGCCGTCGTACTCAAGCCGGGCAAGGACTACGGCGACCGGTACGCCGACGGCATCCTGCCGGTGGGCGACGGGAAGTACCGGACGTCGTCAGCGCGCAAGGGCTATGTGTTCGTGTGCGCGCAGTACGCGCAGAGCCTGTCCGCGGGCGGCGGTGGCGCGATGGTGCGCGGGCCGTGGTTCATCGACAACAACAAGAAGTACGACGTGAACCAGAAGATTCACGTGCACGGCCACGTGCACTGGACGTCGCGGCTGCACATCCGGGTGCACGGTTCGCATCGCATCGTCACGACCAACGACTTGCCGCGCCACCACACCGGCGTGTTCCCGATCCGCAGCACCGATCCGGCGTACGCCTACGACCGCAACCCGAACCACATCGCGAGCCAGTCGATCACGCTGCGGCTAGCGCGACACCCGTCGTACGGCAAGCCGCAGTGCGAGGGCGGCGAGGTCGGTGTCATGAACACCGGCGTGATGCTGTTCAACGCGTTCGACGCGGGCGGCCGCGACGCGGGGGCGTGGGAGGTGCAGGACGGCTGCGACGGGCACCCACAGATGTCGAGCGAGTACCACTACCACACGCTGTCGAGCTGCATCCGCAATGTCGGTGTGCATCACGTCATCGGCTGGGCGCTCGACGGTTACCCGATCACCGGCCCGGTCGTCGGCAAGCACAACGTGCTGACGACGCGCGATCTCGACGTATGTCACGGCCTGGTGTCGTCGGTGAAGATCGACGGGGCGAAGGTCCGGACCTACCACTACGTGATGACGCAGGACTTCCCCTACTCGGTCAGCTGCTTCCGCGCCACCCCGGTGACAACCGGCCCCGCGTAACCCGCTCGGCCGCCCCGTGTAACCCATCACGACCGCGCCGCCTAGCCCGCCACGACCGGCCCCCGTAGCCCACCTCGCCAAACCCGCGCAAATCAACGCTTCACCGGGCGGGAAAGCGTTGAAACGCGCGGGTTTGACGATCAGCTGACGGTGGCCTCACGCCGGCATCAGCCGGAAGCCTTCGGCGGCGGCGGCACGCCGCAGGTTTTCGTCGTACGCCGCAAGCGTCGCGCAGTCGGGACTCGCCTCGCGTGCGGCGAGCGCGCAGGCGAGCTGGACGGCGTCGTACGCCCGAAGCCCATGCGCCGCGCACAGCGCAGCCGCCCGGTCGAAGACCGCCTCGCCCGCAACCACCGCAGCGAACCTCGGCGGCTCGTCGTCGGTGCCGTAGAAGTCGGCTTCGAACGCCTCGGTCAACACCTGGACCGTGCCCGGCTCGAGCTCGCCCAACGGCTGCTTGCGCCACAGCGCCGCCGGCACTTCGACCCGCGAGATCTGCGCAATCACCACCCCCGGCTCCGCCGCAAGATGTCGTCGACCCGGTTCGGCCGCATAGAGCGTGACGAGGGCAGAGGCGTCGGCGAAGACCGTCACCCCCGGCTCTCGCTGACCAGATCCGAAGGCCGCGTCCCCTTGCCCGCGGCGCGCCGCGCCGCCTCGAACGCCTGCTTCGATGGCCGCCGCCGCGGGCGGCCGGGCGGCACCAAGATCCCCGCGGCGGCGAGCCGCTCCCTGACCTGCTCGGCGGCGCTGCCGCTCAACTCCGGATTGGTCGCCGCGTCCAGCACAGAACTGACATAGTCATTCAGGCTGCGGCCATGCCGCGCCGCCGCCGCACGAACCCGTGCCATCAGCTCATCGGATGCCCGCCAGGTCATCTGGCGCATGCATTCACGCTAGCAGGCATGCAGGCACAGTGCGTCCCGCTTGCCGGCCCCTGCCGCGCTGGCCAGGGCGCGCAGCATCCGCGCTGAGCCGGCCTCGATCCCTACGCCAAACCCGCGCGAATCAACGCTTCCGTGCCCGGTGAGGCGTTGAAATGCGCGGGTTTGGCGACGGGCTGGTCGTCCGCCTGCCCGGCTGACGGGCTGACGGGCGCCATCAGCTGCGCGCTGATGGCGGCGCCGTCCATCCAGACGTTCTCGCGCGTGATGGTGCCGTCCTTGAACTCGTAGACGTGCAGGACCCGGAACTCGACCCGCTTGCCGTTGCCGGGCAGGCCCATGAACTCGCCGACGACGTCGCCGCCCGCCGTGTGCTCGACGACGCAGAAGTCATCGCCGTACCACGCGTAGGTCTCGTCCATGGTGACGCCCTTCACGTTGCTGTAGAGGTACTGGTAGGCCCGACGACCGGGCCGGTCGGGAAGCCGACCACGTCGTGGATGATGTCGTCGGCGTACATCGCCGTGGCGGCGACCAGGTCCTCCGCGGCCTCTGCTTCCAGGTGCTGCGCAATGAACTTGTCCATCTCTTCGCGCGGCGTCGCCATGTCGCCCTCCCTTGAGATATAGTTAGTACATGAGCCGTACTAGCGGTAGTACGAATAACGTACGAAATGCGTCAAGTAGCGGCTTTCCGCGGGGCACAGCGGTCGGGCAGCTGCGGTTGGCGAACCTGCGACTCCGCAGCGAGATGGCCGCACGCATTCAGGCGCAAGGATTCGACGACGTAACGCAGTCGCATCTGCTGCTGTTTCGCCACGAGGGCATCGACGGGCGCCAGCCGGGCGAGATCGCCGTTTCGTCCGGGCTGTCCAAGCAGTCGGTCAACGATGCGCTCCGCTACCTCGAGGACCGGGGCTACGTCCGGCGACGCGCGCATCCGACTGACGGCCGCGCCCGAATCATGCGGCTGACCGCGCGCGGCCGGCGGCTGGATGCGGCGATTCGCGCCGCCAGTCACGAGGTCGAGCAGGAGTGGCGCGACCGGGTCGGTGACCGGGAATGGCACGCGTTCGTCGCCGTACTCGAGCAGATGGCAGAGGGCGCCCGCCACGGCGACCTCCGCGAAGGCAGCTAGGCGGCGCCACTCATCCGCCCGATTCGCCAAACCCGCGCATACCAACGTCTCCACGTCCTCGATGTGGTTGAGACGGGCGGGTTTGGCGAATCGGGGCGTGGCGGATAGTTGAGCCGCGGCAACTCGGCCGCGGCTCGAAGGTGGCGATGTGTGGAGTGACACCGCGTTTACGCGGATGGTCGGGTGCCGGGCGCCGATCGTGGGGGCACCGATGGCGGGCGGGCCGAGTACACCGCCCCTGATCGCTGGAGCCATACCTGCGAGGCGGCTCAGGCGACGACGGACGCGCCGTGCGGAGTCGACCTGCTGCCGAGTCCTCTCTGTAGCCGAGCTTTCGTCTCCCCCGAAAGTCACGGCTAACGGCGAGATCCCACCAGCCGACATGAGGGCGCTGCAACCCTGCCGATCGGCAGGTGGCCGGCCCGGCGCTGGCGTGGCAAGGTGCTCCTCATCGCGTGGGTTCGCGCCCACGACGGAGGGGGGCCGATGGGTTGCTCTTGCGCGGGCGATCTCCGTCGCAAGCTTGCCTGCGACACAGGAGCAGTGCACCAAGCGCTCGACGTCGAGCAGTCTGGAGCGCCCCCGGAATCATCGACCCAAACAAGTTCGTCAGGACTAGCTGGCAAATCGATCGTCGGACCACCTCGGATTCGGAGGGGTATAGATATGAAGAGCAGGCGACTTCTTTGCTGCTTGGCAGTACTAGGCCTCGCTGTCCCGGCGATCGCGGCTCCGGCCACGCGCGCGCACGCAGCGGTCCCCGGTCTGAAAATCAGGATGCACGTCGTCGGCTATTCGAAGTCGCGAGACCTCCAGGCCTTCACGTTCGAAGAGAGTCAGCGGGTGCACGGACAGTGCCGTGGCATTGCCGCTGATGGCGTTGCAGCGCCATCGCCCTACCGAGTTTCGTCAGGAGATCGACGCGTTTCGATCAACTTGCGTACGCCAGACCGCCCGGTACGAGCAAGCGCCAGGATCGCCTCGGACCAGTTCTTTGATGGTCACACGCGGCGCCCAACTGTGGCACTTGTCCGGCGCGGAGGGAAAAACCGCCCCTGGCACGCCGGTTTCGATCTTCATATGCGGCCTGCTACCGACGCCTACGTCGAGTTCGAGGTCTCCTGGCACGGTTGCGGTCACTTCCCCAACTCGCGGGACTACGAGTTCCTACTCTGGGCCAAGCCCTTACCGCTAGGCAGCGGCGATACGACCAAGCCGCCTCGCTTAGTCACCGCGCCGCACATCGACGCCGTGTCGTTCGAGCCAGGCCACGGCACTGTCGGCAGTACATTGACCTGTCGTGTTGCCTACTCCGGCGCCACCGCAGTCAATTTCGCGTGGCTACGTGACCTCCGGCCGATTCTCGGAGCGACCCACATGAAGTACACCGCGCAACCGGCCGACGTACATCAGAAGGTCACGTGCGAGACCGGCGGCGTAAATCAGGTCGGCGCCACCTCAGGCAAGTTGAGCGAGCCCGAGATCATTGATCCGGGTCCAGCCCCGAAGCCAATCCACGGCCACCGACCGTCGGTCAGTGGCCGAGTGGCGGTCGGAAACAGGCTGACCGCACACCACGGCTTGTGGAAGCCGGCCGTCCATCGATTCACCTACCAGTGGTACGACGGCTCTCACAAAATCCTTGGCGCGACTAACCCGACCTACGTCGTGAAGCGCTCGGATATCGGGCAGATGGTCCACGTGCGGGTGATGGCGCACCTTCACGGATACCAAAGCGGGGAAGCCTCCGCGAGCCCCATCGGTTAGGAGCGTCCTCGCTCGGCGCACGTCGATCACCGTGGTTTGACTACGCCCCAGCGCTAGAAGGCGCCGATGTAGTAGATGTGCGCGTCCGCCTCGACGGGCCACCAGAGGATCACCCAGTCGTCGACCCGCGTCCGCACGGCCACCTTCCAGACCGCGTTCCCGGCGGCGGTGCGCAACTGTTCGCGTCGTGCCTCGGCACTGTCGCCGTGGTCGCAGATGAGATCGATGGCGTTGCAGACCGCGTCGTACAGCTCGTCGTCCGTGCCCGCCTCGAGCGCGTCGAGGGCGGCCGCGGCTTGCGCCGAGTAGAGCGGCTCGCGAGTCACCTCGCCGTACGGCGAGAGGGCCGGCCGCGACGGATGCCGGTCGTCGGGTCCGACGCCAGTTCGTCGATCGCGGCCATCACGTCGGGACGCGCGAGCAGCTTCGCCTGGCCTGCCGTCGTCACGGTCGCCGGGTGCAGTACGACGGTGCCGTCCGACTGAACTTCGCCGAGGTAGCGTCCCGGTGCCGGGCGAAGCCGGCCCAGGCTGGTGCGACCGCGCTCGTCGACTTCAATCAGGGTCAGCTCGGAGTCCACCCGCCCAGGATGACAGAATTACCAACCCTGGGCAATTTCTCGCCGAGAGTCGGGCCAGCGACGGTTCGGCGAAGGTCTTGCTCCTCTAGACACTCGCGAACCGGGCCGCCCGCCGCCCACCCGCCCAAATCGCCAAACCCGCGCGAATCAACGTCTCAACGGGCGCGATGCGGTTGAGACGCGCGGGTTTGGCGAATCGGGCGTGGCAGATAGTTGAGCCGCGGCAACTCGGTCGCGGCTCGAAGGTGGCGATGTGTGGACTGACACCCCGTTTACGCGGATGGTCGGGTGCCGGGTGCCGATCGTGGGGGCGCCGATGGCGGGCGGGCCGAGTACGCCGGCGCTGGTCGCGGCGATCTCGGGGGCCGGCGGGTTCGGCGTACTGGGCTGCGGCTACGACTCCCCCGACGCGATCCGCGACGCGATCCGGGCGGTGCGGGCGGCGACGGACGCGCCGTTCGGAGTGAACCTGTTCGTGCCGGGACCGTACGACGTCGACGACGCCCTGGTCGCCGACGCGCTGCGGCGACTGGCGCCACTCGCCGCCGAGCTCGGCGTGGAGCTGACGATGCCGACGAGGTTTGCGGAGGACTTCGACGCGCAGCTCGCGGTGGTGCTGGCCGAGCGGGTGGCGATGTTCAGCTTCACGTTCGGCATCCCGTCGGCCGAGGTGCTGGCGGCGCTGCGCGACGCGGGGACGTTGACCTGCGGGACAGCGACGCATGTCGCGGAGGCGCGGGCGCTGGTCGAGGTCGGCGTGGACATGGTGTGCGTGCAGGGCGCGGAGGCCGGCGGGCATCGCGGCACGTTTCTCGGTACGCCGGAGGACGTGCTCGTCGGCACGATGGCGCTGGTGCCGTCGGTGTGCGACGCGGTCGACGTGCCGGTGATCGCCGGCGGCGGGATCGCGGACGGGCGTGGGGTCGCGGCGGTGCTGGCGCTGGGGGCGTCGGCGGCGGCGCTGGGGACGGCGTTCCTGCGCTGCCCCGAGGCGGGCACGAGCGCGCCCTATCGCGCGGCGGTGTCGGCGGCCGGCGAG
Organism: Mycobacteriales bacterium; assembly: GCA_035550315.1. Classification (GTDB taxonomy): domain Bacteria; phylum Actinomycetota; class Actinomycetes; order JAFAQI01; family JAFAQI01; genus DASZPL01. Next base: position 7,224 of record DASZPL010000114.1, read on the forward strand.
ACCGACACCGTGATCACCCGGGCCTTGTCGGGACGCGCGGCGCGCGGCATCGGCAACCGGATCACCGACGCGTTGGCGGGCGTGGACCTGCCGCCGTACCCGGTGATGAACGCCCTGACCCGCGAGCTGCGGCGGGCCTGCACGGCGGCGGGTCGGTCGGACTTCCTGTCGCTGTGGGCCGGCCAAGGCGCCGGAGCGGCGCGTGACCGACCGGCGGCGGAGTTGCTGGGCGCCCTGAGCAACGAGGCCGGTCAGGCCGCAGACAGCTGAGCCGGCCTCTTCTGTCGGTGCGCCACAGAGATACGCAATTCGTAGGCTTAAACCCTACGGATTGCATAATGACGGGCTAAGATGGCGAACATGAAGCGGGCAGCAACGGCGATGCCCACCCCGCTGGCGCGCGCGCCGCTTCGGGTCGTGCGACCCCGCGACGCGCAGCACGTCTACGCCCATCCTCGGGCGGAGTTCGCCCGCCTCACAGCGCGCGGCGCACTGCACCGACTGGCCCCGGGCTACTACGCGGTCGTCCCGCAGGAGTACGTCGGTGACGAGTGGTCGCCGACCCTCGAAGCGGCTGCGGCGGGCATCGCCGCCGCCCACGTCGGTGCCGACCACGTGGTCTTGATGGGATTGTCGGCGGCGCGGCTGCACGGCGCTCTGCCGCGTGCGCTCGCAGTGGCGGTCGTCGCCGTGCCATTGCAGCGGCGAGCGATCCAGCTCGTCGACCGACAC
>DASZPL010000115.1:0-36365 GCA_035550315.1 Mycobacteriales bacterium
CAGAGCTCGAGCTGCCACTCGGTCCAGACGTCGACGGGGCGGAAGCCGAGCGCCTCGTTGATCGCGATCATGTGACGGTTGACCGCGGCGTTCCAAGTGTTGAGCACCCGGGGCGCCGGCGACAGCGCGCGGATCGCCTGCAGGTTGGCCGCTTTCACCAGCAGGCCCAGCCGGTGACCGCGATGCTCGGGCGCGACCAGCGTGTCCCACTGATAGCCGACCGGCCAGGTCGGGTTGACCAGGATCTCGGTGAACGCGACCAGCCGGCCGGTCGCGTCGTGGCGCGCCGCGGTGGTCGTGCGCCGCCGGCCCTGCGCGATCAGCATCTGCTCGCGCAGGACGTAGCGGTCCGCGTCCCACTGCTCGGGGTCCCACTTCATGTCTCCTTGCGGCGCGTCGGTGCTCATCCGAGCCACCAGCGCGGCGAGATCCGCACGCAACCCGGCCGGCGCCTCGCCGGTCCACGTCAGCAGCGAGTAGCCCGCAGCCTTCGCGGCCGCGTCACGACGCAAGGCGTCGAGCTGCTCGTCGCTCGCGGCGGCGACATCGACGGTGCGGCGTACCTCTTCGAGCACGGAGCGCGCCCCGATCGCGCGAGCGAGCGGCGCGGCCGGCCGGTCGTCGACGGTGCCGCCGAACGGATGGGCGCTCTCGGCGAGCACCAGCGACCGGCCGTGCTCGCGCACCCGGTCGAGCAAAGCGTCGAGCAGCGCCCGGCCCAGCCCGCGCCGACGCCACTGCGGATGCGTCTGCAGGTCGATCGAGGCGGTGTTGAGGTTGTCGTGCAGCGGCAACTGGATCCCGCCGGCGACGACCGGCGTCCCGTCCAACCGGCCGAACCAGAACTCGTGATCCTCTTCCCGCGGCTGGTCGCCGAGCCAGGGCAGGAACTCCTCGATCGGGTCCTGCGGCAGGTCGACGTAGTCGGCGGCGTAGCAGGCAACGCCGACTGCATGCCACTCGCGCAGCGTCGACAGGTCGTCGACACGTACGACGTCGAGATCGCTCACTAAGGCGTCCTACCAGCCGGAAAATCGGTTGCGCCACGGGATTTCGGCGCTTGTAACGTCATGTAGTGAGTGAGGCGCGCCGCGGGACCGTGCTCGGTTTCGCGGCGTACCTGATCTGGGGGCTGTTCCCGCTCTACTGGCCGGAGCTCGAGCCGGCCGGCGCCCTGGAGATCCTGTCCCACCGGGTGGTCTGGTCGTTACTCGTCGTCGCCGGCCTGCTGCTGGTCACCGGCGGGGTCCGGGCGGTGCTGCGACCGGCGCTGACCGCGCGGCAGTTCCGGCTGCTGGCGCTGGCCGGCGCGCTGATCGCGGTCAACTGGGGGCTCTACATCTGGGGCGTGAACCACGGCCACGTGGTCGAGACCGCGCTCGGCTACTTCGTGAACCCACTGGTCACGGTTGCGCTCAGCGTGGTGGTGCTGCGTGAGCGGCTGCGCCGGGTGCAGTGGGCCGCGATCGGGATCGCGGCCGTCGGCGTCGTCGTGCTCACCGTGCAAGCCGGCCGGCTGCCGTGGATCGCGCTCGTGCTGGCGGGCAGCTTCGGCAGCTACAGCCTGGTGAAGAAGATCGTCGGTGCGGAGCCGGCCGACGGCCTGCTGGTCGAGACCGCGACGCTGACGGTGCCGGCGTTCGGCTACCTGCTCGCGATCGGCGCCACCGGCGCGGGGACGTTCAGCAGCGACGGCGCCGGTCACGGCGCGCTGCTGGCCGGCGCCGGCGTCGTCACGGCGGTGCCGTTGCTGCTGTTCGCGGGCGCGGCGCCACGGGTGCCGCTGTCGCAGCTCGGGCTGATGCAGTACCTGACGCCGACGATCCAGTTCCTGATCGGCGTCCTGGTGCGCCACGAGCCGCTGCCGCCGATGCGACTGTTCGGCTTCTGCCTGGTTTGGGTCGCGCTGGCGGTGTTCACCTGGGAGTCGGTGGCGCGGCAGCGCCGGGCGCGGCTGCTGCGTCGCGGCGAGGCGGCTGCGCTCGCCGAGCCGATCGCGTCGTGAGCACGACGGGTACGACGGCCGCCACGATGCCGACGATCAGGAAGGTGGTGCCGACCCGCGGGATCGCCGGGTCGGATCCCAACGAGCCCGGCAGGATGACGTCACCGCCCGGGCCGAACGTCGTCAGCACGCCGGTCGTGATCAGCCAGCCAACGCCCGGGCTGGCCGCTCCCACCCCGCTGCCGGCACCGAGCCCGCCGAGCAGGCCGGCGCCGACGTTGCCGGCGATCGCCAGCGCGATCGACAGGCCGGGCACGCCGTCGAGCCGGAGCGGCACCAGGAAGGTGCCGATGACGCCCAGCATGCCGCCGGCCAGCAGCAACACGACGTACGTCGCCGCGACGGTGCCGCGATCGAGCCGGCTGCTGCCCTCGACGACCACGCCGCCAGCATGTCACCGGCCTGCCGGCGAGACGTGTCAGCGCGTCACCGCGCCATAGCGCTGCGACCGGCTGACAAGTTGGCCGCGCGGCAGCGCTCGGTGCGGGAGACTGCTGCGGTGGCAGAGGCCAACGTCTACGGGATCAACGTGAGCGGGCTGCCCAGCACGAGATGGTTGGCGCCACCGGTCGCCGGCGCGCCCAGCATCGCGGTGCGCGAGACGCCCGGGTCGCTGCCGACCGGCCACATCCTGCTCACGGCGGACCGTGCCGAGGTCGCACTCAAGGACGAGCCGCCACATGGCCTGGTGATGGAACGCGGCGCGGGCGAGGCGACGTACCTCGGTCCGCCGCTGGCGCACACCGATTTCGCGCACCCGTACCTCGGCCCGATCACCACCATCCTGCACCGCTGGTCCGGCCGTGAGGTGGTCCACGCTGGGGCGTTCGTCGCCGACGACGTGGCCTGGGGGATCACCGCCGCGAGCCAGGGCGGCAAGAGCACGGTGCTGGCGGCGATCGCCGGCGCCGGCTACCGCATCGTGGCGGACGACCTCGTGGTGACGGACGGCAGCCAGGTGCTGGCCGGGCCCCGCTGCCTCGACCTCCGCCACCCGCCCGACGCGGCGCTGGCGGCGCGGTTCGAGGTGACCAAGGTGCGCTGCGATGCCCGCTGGCGGCTCACCCTGCCGGCCGAGGCGCCGGCGCTGCCGCTGGGCGGCTGGGTGTTCCTGGAGTGGGGCAACGGCTCACCGCAGGTCCGGCGGCTGCGGCCGAGTGAGCTGGTCGGGCGGCTCGCGCAGTCGCGGCAGTTCCCCAGCCTGCCCTCCGACCCGCAGGTGCTGCTCGCGATGGCGGCGGCGCCGGCCTGGGAGCTGACTCGCCCTCGCTCGTTCGACAGCCTGGCCGCGACCGTGACGCTGCTGATCGACGCGCTCAGACGCCGGTCAGCCGACCGAGCCGGATAGCGATCGACGTCGCCCAGCCGAACAGCACGACCGCGATCGGCAGCAGCACCGCCACGGTCAGCAGCAACCAGCCCGCCGGCTGCTCCCAGCCACCACCGGAGAACAGCGCCGACCGCAGCCCCTCCAGGACCAGCCGAGTCGGCAGCGGGTCGCTGATCGCCTGCAGGTAGCCGGGCAGCACCGAGACCGGGAAGTACGCGCCGCTCAAGAAGGTCAGCGCCAGCGCCGCAAGCGGCACCACCGGGTCACTGCGCGGGATGGCGAGCGTGATCGCCAGCAGCACGATGCCGACCGCGACCACGGCGGCGCAGCCGAGCAGCGCGATCACGATCACGCCGAACCAGGCGGCGTGACCGACGGCGAGGCCGAGGCCGAGCGCCGCGACCAGCACGTAGAGCACCGAGCGGGCCAGCGCGAACACGATCGGGTAGGCGACCAGCCCGAGCGCCAGCCCGGCGGAGTTCACCGGCTGGGAGACCAGCTGCGCGAGCGTCCCGGTGATCCGCTCCTCGCGCATTTGCGTGGCCGCTTCGGTGACCGCCGACTGCACCGCGAGGGTCACCGCCAGCCCGACCGCGATGTAGCCGAAGTAGTTCTGCGCGCCGCCGAGCTGCGCGGTCGGGTGGTGCAGCAGCCGCGAGATGAAGTAGAAGACCAGCAGGTTGACCATGCCGAAGCACAGGTCGAGCAACACGGCGAACCGGATGACCCGCCGCTGCGCGTAGTCGCGCCGCAGCAGCGCGAGTGCGGTCCGGCCGGTGCGCTGCAGCTGCGCCACCGTCGAGAGTCCCGTGCCGGCACCGGCCGCCGGCACCCGCACCGCCGTCGCCCGGTCGGTCACGACGCCGCCGCTCGCTCGAGGTCGAGCACCCGGTCACAGCGTTGCAGGTCGTCGTCGCGGTGCGAGGCGAACAGTACGGCGACCTGCGGCCGGCGGCCGAGCGCCGCCCAGGTCCGCTCCCGGGCGGCGGTGTCCATCGCGCGGGTCGGCTCGTCCAGCAGCAGCACGGCCGGATCCCCGATCAGCGCCCGGCCGAGGGCGAGCTGCGCGCGCATCCCCGTCGAGCACTCGCCGGTGCGCTTCTCCGCGAACTCGTCGAGCTCGAGCTCCGCGATGACCTCGTCGACGACCCGCCGCGCCTGCCGCCCGGCGCATCGCAACTGCGCGACGAACTCGAGGTTCTGCCGCACGGTGAGCCGCTCGTAGACGGCGCGCTCGTGGTCGAGGCAGGCACCGACCGCCTGCCGCGCGGCCAGCGACCGCGGCGCCCCGCCGAGGATGTCGATCGACCCGGCCGCGGGCCGCAGCGTGCCGGCGATCAGCCGCAGCAGGCTGGTCTTGCCCGAGCCGTTCGGCCCGCGCAACCCGATCCGCTCACCGCTGCCGACGCTGAGGTCGAGGTCGCGGAGCACCCAGCGGTCCCCGAATCGGCAACCGACCGCGCCGAGCGTCAGCACGGTCTCACCGGTCATCCGCCGGCCTCGCGCTCCAGCAGGCCGGCCTCGCTCAGATCGGCGAGGAACGTCGCGACGTCGCGGCGAGCGGTGACGTCATCGAGGCCGTAGCTGCGCTGCAGCGCAGCGGCCAGCTCGGCCGGTGTTGCACCGGCTTCCAGCGCCTCCCACAACGCGGTCGCCGAGGCGTTCGTCGCGTGGTACGTCGACTGCGCGACGTCGAGCACGACGATCTCGTCGCCGGCGCGACGCCACGCCTTGTCCGCCGACGTGCGCAGCCGCAGCTTGGTCTGGTCGTCGTACTCGCCCGACGCACCGGCCGACGTCGTCATCGCGCGCTCCCTGCCTTTTCACCGTCCGCCGCGAGCCACGCGTGCTGCATCAGCAGCGCCGTCTGGTAGGGCGGCGGCTCGCTGCGCCAGACGTCGCGAAGTGCCGTCACGTCGACAAGGTTCTCATCGATCGCGCCCGGGTCGAAGGTGTTCCGCAGGTCGCGCGACACCCCCCGGAAGATGACCTCGGAGAACACCGCCTTGTCCTGCCGGGCCACCAGCTCCGCGGGCAGTACGTCGGCGAAGAACCGGCGGACCGTCCGGTTGCGATCGGTGTCGCGGATGCCGGCTCCGGCACGAATGAGCGCACCGACGAAGACCGGGCTGATCAGCGGATGACCGATCTGCGCGCCGGCGTCGGCGGCCAGCAACTCCATGGTCTCGACCGCCACGGTGACGTTGCGCCGCCGGACGTGCCATGCGGTCTGCCGGTCGTAGCGGTGGCGCGGAAACGTCGCGAGCTCGGCCAGTGACCGCGCCGCCAACCGGCGGGCCGGTCCGGGTCGCAGCCAGCGCAACCGCATCGCCTGCCACTGCCGGCGAATTGCGGTCGGTCGTCGCGCCAGCCGCGGGTAGGAGCCGCCGAGCACCTGGTCACCGCCGAGCCCGGTGAGCAGCGAGCCGCCGCGGGCGCGTTCCAGCATCGGCGCGTGCAGATAGGCGTTGGCCGGGTGACGGACGCCGTGGGCCCGCAGCACCGGCCGCGCGACCGGCCCGACGACGTCAAGCTCGTCGCGGTCGGGATGCAGCTGCTGCCAGTCGGACAAGCCACAGGCGCGGACGACCAGGTCCTGCCACGCGGATTCCTCGGCCCGGGGGGCGTCCTGGTGACGCAACGTGACCGGCACCGGCAGGGGATGGCCCTCGCGTCGGGCCAGCCGGGTCGCGACCGCGAGCACGAGTGAGGAGTCAATCCCGCCGGAGAAGCTGACGAGGCACGGTGGACGTTGCAGCGCGGGGCGGACCGCCTGCTCGAGGGCGTCGAGTGGCGACAAGTCCGCCGGACAGCCGAACGTCCTGATCGGCGACGCGCCGACCAGGACGCCACTGGCTAGCTCAAGTGGGCGGAGCGGGGTTGCTGTCACCCGCAACCGCCGGTGGTGGTGGTGGTGAAGTGCTGGGAGGTCGATCTAGCGAGCTGGGCTCAGGGAATGATGCTTCCGCCGCCGCCACCGCCGCCGCCGCCGCCGAAACCGGTGCCGAGCAAACCGTCCGGGTTCGGACCGGCGATGCCGTGCGTCAACTCGTCGAGCGTGCCGAGCTTGGTCAGCCGCGGCGCTTCGTACCCGACGACCTCACGGTCCAGACTCATTCGCAACCCCCTCGGGCCTGCCGAACGGATGTCGGCCTGTGCAATATGCGGCGAGTATGCCACGGCCCCCGTCACTGTGCGAGGGAGGTTGAAATCCGGCCAAATCGACACTCGACGAGTGCTTTCATTTCGGCATGACCGCCGACCTCGGGCTGCTCGCCGCCGCGCGGTGCCTGGCCCTCGACGTCTGCGCGGTCGAGGCGGTTCGGGCATTACGCGCCGGCGGCGTCGAGCCGATTCTCATCAAAGGCCCGGTGACGGTTCACTATCTCTATCCGGCCGACCCCGCCGCGCACGTCTACTGCGATGTGGATTTGGTGGTCGCGCCGGCCGACATGAGCCGGGCGATCGAGTTGCTGGACGGTTTGGGCTACCGCGACTTCACCGCCGACTTTCGTCCGGCGGACCGCTACAACTTCTCCTTCGAGCGACCGCTCGTACGCGAGGGAGTGGCCCCGGCAGCGATCGACCTGCACGCCGGGTTCCACGGCGTCGCGGACCCGGAGGTCTTCTGGCGCGAGCTAACGCAGCGTAGCGAGAGCCTCGAGCTGGGCGGCGAGACGCTCGCGATCCCCGATGCCGTCTGCAGCGCGCTCCTCGTCGCACTGCACGCAGCAGCCCCCGGCGCGTTCGACCAGCCGATCACCGACCTCGACCGCGGCCTCGAGGTCTTCCCGGAACCGGTCTGGCGCGACGCCGCGACGGTGGCGCAGGCGGCGGGCGCGCTGCCGAGCTTCGGCATCGGGCTGCGGCGCAGCGTCACCGGGGCAACACTCGCGGATCGACTCGGCATCCGCGACGAGGCGCCGGCCATCGTGCGGCTGACCGCGGACCGCGCCGAGCCGCTGGCGGTCACGCTCGCGGACACGCTCGCCGAGCCGACCGTGACCGCGCGGCTGCGACGGTTGTGGCAGCACGCGTTTCCGTCGGTCGCGTTCATCCAATTCCAGCTGCCGATTGCGCGCCGTGGCCGGCTCGGCCTGATCGCGGGTTACGTACTGCGGATCGCCTCCCGGCTCCCCCGCGTGCCGACCGCGGTCAGGCAATGGCGGGCGGCGGCCAACCCGGCGCGCCGGCCGCCCGCCTGGCGCCGGGCGTACGCGCTGCTCGCTGCTCATCCGGTGAGCGGGCTGCGCACGGTGTGGTGGACGATGCGCGCGAGCCGCGCGGCGCGGCGACAGCTGCCGGAAGGTCTCGCGGCGGTGCGGTTGCCGCGACCGCCGAGCGGCGTGGGCGACGAGCGGGTGGTGCTGGCGGTGCTGCGCCGCCGGCGCGCGCGCTGCCTGGAACGTTCGCTGGTGCGGCAGGGCTGGTGGCGCGCCCGCGGCGTGAGTCGCGACGTCGTCATCGCGGTGAACGCGCCCGCCGCCGGATTCCACGCCCACGCCTGGCTCGACGGTGACGATGATCCGGCCGCGGCGAAACTCGAGGAGTTGCTGCGTTGGCCGGCCGACCGGAAATCCGGCGACTAATCGGGACGCGACGCGTCCGTTTTGTCCCGACGTACCCGATTCACCTGCATTGCGTGCGTTGTACCGACCGTCGATGATGACGATGTTTCTTGTAAATCATGCGATCCCGGCGGGCGGGCCGACCGCTCAGCAGGTGAAAGGGAGGGGACTGCCAATGCGCGGTCGTAAACTCGGTTTTACCGCAAGCCTCGTCGCGGCTGGCGCCATCGCAGCGAGCGTTGCGTCCGCCGCGCCCGCAGCCGCTGCCACCGGCTACCAGCTCAACGTCCGACCCGTCGCGCTGAGCCTGTTCAGCAACAGCCAGGGTGCGGCCACGGTCAACCTCGGCTCGGTCAGTGCCGTGCTCACCAACAACGGCGCACCGGTCGCAGGTGCAGCGGTCCACTTCACCACCAACACCGGCGGCGGCGTCTGTGACGCGGTCACCGACAGCAACGGCCGGGCGTTCTGTGGCTCGATCGCCCAGAGCGTGCAGACCCTGCTGACGCTTGGCTACCACGCAACCGCGATCGCCCCCGACGGCACCGTGGTCAACGGCCAGGCCGGGCTGCTGACCATCGCCGACACCGGCATCCTCTAACTCCGAGCTAGTCCACCGGGGCCCGTTCGCGCAGGTCGATGACCTGCGCGGCGGGCCCCGTGGCCTGTTCCTGCGCCTCGACCAGCACGGCCTCGATCTCTCGCCCGATCAGCTCGTTGCGCTCGACCAGGGCATCGCGCAGCGCGGCGATCAGATGCTGGTTGGCCTCGAGCGTCGCCTTCACCGCGAGCTTCTGCTCCTGCAACAGATCCTCGACCCGGCGCCGCCCCTCGGTGTCGCCCAGCACGCGCCCGACGATGTTGGTGTCCGACAGCGCGCTGCCCTGCACAGCGGCGAACGACACGAGCGTGCCGGCCATGCCGGCGGTGCCGACCATCTGCGCTGCGAGGTTGGTGGCGTAGAGCAGGTCGCCGGCCGGCCCGGTCGAGATGTCGCCGAAGAAGATCTCCTCGGCGCACTGCCCGGCGAGCGCGATCCGGATCAGCGCGATCATCTGCGCCCGCGACCGGGTGTAGACCTCGTCGATGTCGCCGTGGGCGAGCAAGCCCAGCGCGTCCCGGCGCTTGATGATGGTGAGGATCTCCAGCCGGCGGTCGGGTGCCAGCAGGTACGCCGCAGTCGCATGGCCGGCCTCGTGGGTCGCGATCAGCTGCTTCTCGTGCTCGGTGTAGCCGACCGGCTGGCCGAGGCCGACTTCGAGCACTAGCCGCGCCCGCTCCAGGTCGGCCCAGCTCATCCGGGTGTCGCCGCGGCGGACCGCGTTGATCAGCGCCTCGTCGAACAGCTGCTCCAGCATCACCGGCGTGTAGCCCTGGGTGATGCTCGCCAGCGCGTCACGGCGTTCCGGCGTACCCATCTCCTCGTCGTGCGCCTTCCGGGACAGGAAATGGTCGACGAGCAGCCGGCGGCCGCGCTGGTCGGGCGCGTCGAAGTGCAGTGCGCGGTCGAACCGGCCCGGCCGCAGCAGCGCGGGGTCGAGTGAGTCGGCGCGGTTGGTCGCGGCGATCAGCAGCACGTTGGGCCGCGGCGGGGTCGGCCGGCGCAGCTGGCGGTCGGCGGGCAGCAGCAGGTTGACCTTCCGGACCAGGCCGGACCACACCCGGGCGATGCCCATCGGCTGGTCGAACGACTGCATCTGCACGAGCAGCTCGTTAACGACACCGCCGACGCCCTCGCTCATGTAGCGGTTCGTGGTCATAGCGGCGGCCGGGGCCTCGGTCATGCCGAGGCCGCGGCGGGTGGCGCCGATCGCGTCGATCTCCTCGATGAACCCGATCGCGCCGCCCTCGGCGAGCGCAATCTTGCGCAGTGCCTTGAAGTACGAGCGGATCTTGCCGGCGGTCGCGCCGTAGAACATTGACTGGAACGACGTACCGGACACGAACAGGAACGGGACGCCGGCCTCGGCGGCCATCGCCTTCGCGGCGTGCGTCTTGCCGGTGCCCGGCGCGCCTTCGAACAGCAGGCCCCGGCGTGGTGTGCCGCCCATCTGGGTCGAGAACGTGTCATGCGCGAGGAACAGGTTGATCGACCGGACGATCTCTTCCTTCACCGGCTCGATGCCGACCACGTCGGCTAGCCGGGTGTCGATCTGCTCCGGCTGATAGATCACGTGGGGCGACCGGCGCGCCCACAGCAACATCCCGGCGTATCCGCCGATCAGCAGCACGAAGAACATCACCGGTACGACGACCAGCCAGTCGATGTGGGGGAAGCGGGTCAGGTCCACCGGCGTACCGCTGAGGATGCGGCCCCACAGCCATGCGGCCGGGACGGCCAGGCAGGCCGCGATCCGCCACAGCCGGCGGCGGCGTTGCTGCTCGCGGCGGCGCCCGACATCGGCGCGGTCGATCGCGATCACCGCGTCGCCGCCGAGGACGGCGGTCGAGGCGGGCGGCTGCGGTTCCGGCGTCGGCGTGTCCATATCGACCTCAACGAACTATTGCCCGCCGCGTGACGTCAGGCCAGGCCGCGGCCGATCAATCACCCACCCGGCCCAACTCCGCCCTACCCCGCGATGACCAACCCCGCGATGACCAACCCCGCGATGATCATGAGCGTTTTCGCAAGAAATGACCCGATATCCGCGAAATCGCTCATGATCATCGGGAAGAGATGGTGAGGCCGGCGAAGAGATCGGTTTCGCGGCCGTCCGGGCCGGGGTGCGCCGCGCCGCGGGCCAGCTGGTAGTGCTCCAGCCCGAAGGCGCCCCGGCCGATGTCGTTGGAGAGCGCGAAGAACTGGCCGTCGACCGCGATCTGGGTCGGATAGGCACGCAGCGCGTCCAGCTTCTTCGGCAGCTGCTCCCGCGCATCGACCACGGTCGTGATGACGTCGTCGCTGACGCCGAACGCCAGCTCCTCCGGCTCCGTCACGCCGAACGGCGCCTCTTCGCCCATTGCCTTCAAGGCCGCGAACGCCTCGCGGAGGATCGAGATCGGGACGGCGATGTAGTAGAGCTTCGCCGGCTGCCACGGCTCGCCGGCGTCGGGGTAGCGCGCGGGGTCGCCGGCGGCCTCGAACGCCGCGACCGCGACCCGGTGCGCCTGGATGTGGTCCGGGTGCCCGTAGCCGCCGTTCTCGTCGTACGTCACGACGACCTGCGGCCGGACCTCGCGGATGATGCGGACCAGCTCGCCGGTCGGGCTGTCCGGCTCCGGGCTGGCGACGTCGGCCTGCCAGAAGCAGTCGGGCCGGTCGTTGGAGGGCTCGCCCATCATCCCGGAGTCGCGCCAGCGTCCCGGCCCGCCGAGAAAGCGGTGGTCGGTGACGCCGAGCGCCGCCATCGCCGCGGTGATCTCGCCGATCCGATGCTGGCCGAGGCCGTCCTCGCGGTCGGCGGCGAGGTGGGCCAGCGCGGGGACGAGGATCTCGCCCTCCTCACCGAGCGTGCAGGTGACCAGGCAGACGTGCGCACCGTCGGCGACGTACTTCGCCATCGTCGCGCCGGTGCCGATCGACTCGTCGTCGGGATGCGCGTGCACGAGAAGCAACCGACGGTCGGCGGGCATCCGGGCAGGGTACGCCGCATGGCAGAGTGGAGGCCGAGCGAAGGAGGACCGATGGCGACGCTGCTGGGCGCCGACGAGCTACGCGACGCGCTGGCCGGGCTGGACGGCTGGCACGGCGACGGCACCAAGATCAGCCGGACGGTGACGCTCGACGCCGATCGCATCGAGCCGTTCCTCGGTCAGCTTCGCTCGATCACCCGCGAGATGAACCACGATCCCGACCTCGACCGCGACGGCGAGACACTGACCATCACGATGTCCACGCACTCGGCCGGCGGCGTCACCGACCTCGACGTCACCTACGCGCGCCGGGTCGACGAGATCCTGGGCACGCCGGCCTCGTGAGACGACGACTCGCCGCCGCGGCGCTTTGTGCAGCGACCGCGGCCACCGCCGCGGGCTGCGGTGGCGGCACGCCGACCGACCTCGGTTTCACGCCGGCACCCGTGACCCACTCGCCGCACGCGTCGCAGGTCCACCAGATCGGGCAGCTGCGCCGATCGCTGACGACGGCCGTGAAGCAGTACTCCGCGGCGTACTTCGGTGGCAACGTCGCGCAGGTCAAAGCGCTCACGTCGCACCGCTGCCTGATCCTCCTCGGCCACAAGCAGCTGGCGAGCCGGGTCGGCGCGGTCAGCGCCTCCGGCGGCAAGCTCAAGCCGGGCTCGATCAAGATCACTGCAATCAGCCCGACGAATGCGACCGTGACGGCGAAGTACCTGATCCCGAAACCACAGCCGCTGACCGAGCACTGGGTGCGCGCCAAGAGCTGGCGCGACGACGACTGCTAGCGCGCGCCGCCGTCAGCGTTTGGCGTAGGTGTTCCAGGCCAGCAGGTCGTTGTTCAGCTGCTGCGACGAGGTTTTCTGGTCAAGCAGGTCGGCGAAGAGGTTCGACTTCGCGAACCGGTCGGCCGCGTCGAGGACGCGCTTGCCGTCGGTCTGGGTGTCGACCACCAATGGCTGAATCTCCGGCGGCGGCGTCCCGACCTTGGCCGACGTCGGCGCCTTCGCTAGTACGGCGAGCAGGTGCGCGAGGTGCTTGCGCTCGGCCTTGGCGGTCTTGGTGCACGCCGGGGTCACGGTTGCGCAGCTCGACAGCTGCTTGATCTCGTGGCGCAGCGCCCGGGAGTGGCGCTTGACCAGGAGCCCGTAGTCGGCGGTGGTCGCCTTGTGCGCAGGACGGTGGCCCGACGAGGTGGGTGACGGCGACGGCGATGACGACTGGCTCGGCGTCGGTGAGGTCGAACCGCCGGAGCTACTGCTGCTGCACGCGGTCAGCGTGAGCGCCACCGCGACCGCGGCGACGGATCCGGCAGAGACTCGGCGGGCATGGCGTCGCATCTAATCGAGCGTATGTTGCGCGCCGCCCGGCTCAGCCGCCGAAGTCCGGCAACGTCAACGACCCGTCGGCCGCCAGCTGGAAGCCGGGGTTGTGCGCGACCTCCCAGAAATGGCCGTCGGGGTCGCGGAAATAGCCGGCGTACCCGCCGTAGAAGGTCTGCGCCGCCGGCTTGGTGATCGTGGCGCCGGCGGCCACGGCCCGGTCGAGTACGTCGTCGACCTCCGACGGGGTGCGGACGTTCTGTGCGATCGCGAAGCCGGCGAACGCCGACGGCGGGGTCGGGTCGACGCCGGCATCGTCGGCGAGCTGGTCGCGTCCCCACAGCACGATCGCCATGCCGCCGGCTTGGCAGAAGACGGTCTGCTCGACCTCCTGACCACGCCAGCCGAGCGCGTCGTAGAACGCCTTCGCTCGTGCGATGTCGGAGACGCCGAGGGTGATCAGGCTGACCCGCTGCTCCATGCGGCCGACGCTATTCGAGGCAGCCGACAAGAGGCGCCCAAGATCGTTGTGCGATGGCCGCGCCGATTTCGCCGAATTGGGCACGCTGAGCGCACAACGATCAACCTGCCGGCGAAGCGGCGCCGCCTCGACGGCTACACGTTGAAGCGGAACTCGACGACGTCGCCGTCCTGCATGACGTAGTCCTTGCCCTCGATCCGCGCCTTGCCGGCGGCGCGGGCGGCGGTCAGGGATCCGGCGGCGACGAGGTCGTCGTAGGAGACGATCTCGGCCTTGATGAAGCCCCGCTCGAAGTCGGTGTGAATCACGCCGGCGGCCTGCGGCGCGGTGGCGCCGCGCGGGATGGTCCAGGCCCGTGACTCCTTCGGCCCGGCGGTCAGGAAGGTCTGCAGGCCGAGCGTGTCGAAGCCGACCCGGGCGAGCTGGGCCAGCCCGGACTCCTGCTGCCCGTACTCGGCGAGCAGCTCGGCGGCGTCGGCCGGGTCGAGGCCGATGAGCTCGGCCTCGAGCTTGGCGCTCACGAACACCGCCCGCGCCGGTGTCACCAGCTCGGTCAGCTTGCTGCGCAAGCCGTCGTCGCCGATCGCGGTGTCGTCGAGGTTGAAGACATAGATAAACGGCTTGTCGGTGAGCAGGAACGACTCGCGCAGGACCGTACGGTCCAGCGACGGGTCGCTGGAGACCGGCCGGCCGCTGTCGAGCACGGCCTGCGCGGCCTGTACGGCGGCGAGCTCGGCGCGCTTGTCCGGCTTCATCCGGGCCTCGCGCTCCAACCGGGCCAGCCGGGCGTCGATCGTCTGCAGGTCGGCGAGCACGAGCTCGGTGTTGATGGTGGCGATATCGTCGGCGGGCTCGACCTTGCCGTCGACGTGCGCCACGTCCGGGTCGTCGAAGACGCGGACCACCTCGCAGATCGCGTCGGCCTCCCGGATGTGGGCGAGGAACTTGTTGCCGAGGCCCTGCCCCTCGCTGGCCCCGCGCACGATCCCGGCGATGTCGACGAAGGTGACCGTCGCCGGCACCACCTTCGCGCTGCTGAACCTGCTCGCCAGCACGTCCAGCCGGGGATCCGGGACGTTGACGATGCCGACGTTCGGGTCGATGGTCGCGAACGGGTAGTTGGCCGCCAGCACGTCATTGTTGGTGAGGGCGTTGAACAGCGTCGACTTCCCGACGTTCGGCAGCCCGACGATCCCGATCGACAACGCCATATCTCCATTGTCGGGGACGGCGTTCGCGGCGCGTCGGGCGGAAACTGTCGGAACGCCGCGGCACGATGCGGACATGGATGTCGTCGCCGTTGCCATCGCCGTCGTCACGCTGCTCGCCGGCTTCGCTGCCGGCTGGGCGGCAGCGCGCGTGCGCAGCGCAGCGGCAACCGCCGAGCGCGACGCTGCCCGCGCCGAGGTGGACACCGTGCGGGCGGAGCGCGACGCCGTCGCGGCGCAGGTGCGAGCGGCCGAGGCGGCCGCCGCCGACGCGCAGGCCCGGCTGGAGGCCGAGCGCAGTGCGAGCGGCGAGAAGCTCGCGCTGCTCGAGCAGGCGCAGGTCCAGTTGCGCGACACGTTCGCGAGCCTCTCGCAGGATGCGCTGCGGAAGAACAACCAGCAGTTCCTGGACCTCGCGGACGCGAAGTTCAAGCAGGCGGGCGCGCCGCTCACCGAGACGCTGGGCAAGGTCGAGTCGCAGCTGCGGGCGATCGAGAAGGAGCGCGCCGGCGCCCAGCAGGCGCTGGTCGAGCAGATCGAGCGGGTGCGGCTGAGCGGTGAGGACCTGAAGCGCGAGACCGCCGCGCTGGTCAGCGCGCTGCGCAAGCCGCAGGCCCGGGGCCGCTGGGGCGAGCTGCAGCTGCGCCGCTGCGTCGAGTTCGCCGGGATGACCGACCGCTGCGACTTCGTCGAGCAAGCGACCGTGACGACCAGCGACGGCGTGCTGCGCCCGGACCTGGTCGTGAAGCTGGTCGGCGACAAGACGATCGTCGTCGACTCGAAGGTCACGCTCGCGGCGTACCTGGAAGCCCACGACGCCGTCGACGACGCCGTCCGCGAGGAACGGCTCGCCGCGCACGCCCGCCACCTGCGCAACCACGTCGACCAGCTGGCCGCGAAGTCGTACTGGTCGCAGTTCTCCGCGGCGCCCGAGTTCGTGGTCCTGTTCGTGCCCGGCGACGCGTTCTTGGCGGCTGCTCTCGACCGCGACCCGGACCTGCTCGACGACGCCTTCGGCAAGCGGGTGCACATCGCGACGCCGACGACGCTGATCTCGATGCTGCGCACCTGCGCCTATGCGTGGCAGCAGGAAGCGCTCGCCGAGAACGCGCGGGAGGTGTTCGACCTCGGCCGCGAGCTCTACAAGCGGCTCGGTGTCTTCGGCGGCCACATGGACAAGCTCGGCCGGTCGCTGACCAGCGCCGTCAAGACCTACAACGACTCGGTCGGGTCGCTCGAGCGCAACGTGCTGTCGCAAGCGCGCAAGCTGAGCGAGCTACGGGTGGTCGAAGCCGAGCTGAAGCCGACGACTCCGGTCGAGGACTCGGTGCGGCCGCTCGGCGCCCCGGAGCTCGTCGAAGGCGCGGAACGCGCCCGGCCGCTGGTGTCGCTCACGCCCGCCGATGAGCTCGACCGGCCGGCCGACTACGCGCTCGGTCTGGAGGCCGCCGAGCGCGACCGCCGCACCGGCTCGTAGCTATCGCAGCGAGGCGGCGCGGCGGGGCTGGCGGAACTCGTTCGGCAACGCGAAGCTGATCCGCTCCTCGGCCGCGGCGACCTCCTCGACGTCGCCGTAGCCGTGCTCGGCCAGCCATGCCAGCACGGCGGCCACCAGCGACTCCGGCACCGACGCGCCGCTCGTCACGCCGACGGTCGTGACGCCGTCGAGCCAGGCCGGGTCGATGTGGCTGACGTCGTCGACCAAGTAGGCCGCTCGGGCGCCGGCCTCCCGCGCGACCTCGACCAACCGCACCGAGTTCGACGAGTTGGTGGAGCCGACGACCAGCACGAGATCGGAGGCGGCGGCGATCGCCTTCACGGCCGCCTGCCGGTTCTGCGTGGCGTAGCAGATGTCGTCGCTCGGCGGGTCGATCAGCTTCGGAAACCGCTCGCGGAGCGCGGCCACGGTGGCCAGCGTCTCGTCGACCGACAGCGTCGTCTGCGACAGCCACGCCACCCGCGAGGGGTCGCGAACCTCGACGTCCGCAACCGCCTCCGGCCCGGCGACGAGGTGCACCCGATCGGGCGCCTCCCCCGTCGTACCGATCACTTCCTCGTGACCCTCGTGGCCGATCAGCAGGATGTCGAGGTCCTCGCGCGCGAACCGGCGCGCCTCGGCGTGCACTTTCGTGACCAGCGGGCAGGTCGCGTCGATGGTCCGGAGCTGGCGGCCGGCCGCCTCGTCGTGGACCGACGGCGCGACGCCGTGCGCAGAGAACACGACGACCGCGCCCTCCGGCACTTCCTCGGTCTCCTCGACGAACACCGCGCCCCGGGCTTCGAGGTTCGCGACGACGTGCGAGTTGTGCACGATCTGTTTGCGGACGTAGACCGGCGCGCCGTAGCGCTCCAGCGCCAGCTCGACGGTCTGCACCGCCCGGTCGACCCCCGCGCAGTATCCGCGCGGCGCCGCGAGCAGCACCCGCTTCGTGCTCGACGCCGCGCTGGTCACCCTTCCATCGTAGGTTGACGTAATGCCGCTGGAATCCAGCCCGGAATCGCCGCTGCCGGTGCGCACCGTGGCGCGGGCGCTGGGTGACTGGATCGGGCGGCTCGGCCGGATCTGGGTCGAAGGCCAGGTGACGCAACTCACTCGCCGGCCGGGTCAAGGCCGCTGCTTCCTGGTGTTGCGCGATCCGGCCGCCGAGATGTCGCTGAACGTCAGCGCGCCGCGCGCGCTCGTCGAGCAGCTGCAGCCGCCGCTCGCCGAGGGCGCGCGGATCGTGGTGTGGGGGCAGCCGGAGTTCTGGGCGGTGCGGGGATCGCTGACGTTCGCCGCGCACGACATCCGCCCGGTCGGCGTCGGCGCACTGCTGGCCCGGCTCGAGCAGCTGCGTACGACGCTGGCCGCCGAGGGCCTGTTCGCACCGGAGCGGAAGCGGCCGCTGCCGTTCCTGCCGCGCACCGTCGGCCTGGTCACCGGGCGGGCGAGCGCCGCGGAGCGGGACGTCGTCGAGAACGCGACCCGGCGCTGGCCGGCGGTGGCGTTCCGGGTCGAGCCGGTCGCGGTGCAAGGCCCGTACGCCGTCACCGAGGTGATCGGAGCGCTGCGCCGGCTCGACGCCGATCCCGACGTCGACGTGATCGTGATCGCCCGCGGCGGCGGCTCGATGGAGGACCTGCTGCCGTTCTCGGACGAGTCATTGGTGCGCGCGGTGGCCGCGGCGTTCACCCCGATCGTGACCGCGATCGGGCATGAGAGCGACACGCCGATCGTCGATCACGTCGCCGACCGGCGGGCGTCGACGCCGACCGACGCCGCGAAGCTCGTGGTGCCCGACGTCGCCGAAGAAGCCGCCCGGATCCGCGGGCTGGCCGACCGCGCCCGGCGCTGCGTCGAGGCGCTCGTGACCACCGAGCTGCATCGGCTGGACGCGTTGCGGACCCGCCCGGCGCTGGCCGACCCGCGCGGCGCCATCGGGACCTGGTCGGCGGAGATCGCGGTCGGCCGGGAACGCGGCCGGCGGGCGATGACACAGCTGCTGGATCTGGCGGCCGCCGAGCTGGCCGCGATGCGATCGCAGGTCACCGCACTGTCGCCGCAGGCGACGCTCGACCGTGGCTACGCCGTGCTGCAACGCGGTGACGGCACGGCGTTGCGCGACGCGGCCGATGCCGCCGCCGGCGAGCGACTGCGCGCCCGGCTCGCCCGCGGCCGGCTGACCGTCGTCGCGGAGGCAGCCGAATGACCGAGCAGCCACGACCGTCGTACGAACAAGCCCGCGACGAGCTGGCCGAGGTAGTGCGAAAGCTCGAAGCCGGGGCGGCAACACTGGAGGAGTCGCTCGCGCTGTGGGAGCGCGGCGAGGAGCTTGCGCGGATCTGCCAGGACTGGCTCGACGGCGCCCGCGCGCGCCTCGACGCCGCCAAGCCGCCCGACGACTGAGCGCGACCGGGTTAGCGTCCTTCCGTGCTCGACGTCGAGGTGGTCAAGCAGCGCGATCCGGCTGCCATCCGACGGTTGCTCGACCGGCTGCCGGACTGGTTCGGCATCCCGGAGTCGAACGACGAGTACGTCGCCGCGGCAGCGACGATGACCAGCTACCTGGCGCGGACCGGCACGCCACCGGACGTCGTCGGCGTCTTGCTCATCGAGCGGCACTTCCCGGATACGGCCGAGGTTCACCTGATGGCGGTCGATCCGACGATCCACCGACGCGGCGTGGGCCGGCAGTTGCTGGACGCCGCCGAGGCCGACCTTCTCCCGGACGGCGTCCGACTGCTCGAAGTCAAGACCCTCGGACCGTCGCGGCCCCATGATGGCTACGCCGCGACCCGCGAGTTCTACCGCGCGATGGGGTTCCTGCCACTCGAAGAGCGGGACGACATCTGGGATCCCGGGAACCCCTGCTTGATCATGGTGAAGCCGCTCGCCTGAGGCGCTAAGCAACGAATCAGGTGGTTGGCGCATCTTAGAGACGTGACGTTCGCGGAGTTCGCCGCCGCCCGGCTGCCGACCCTGCTGAAGTACGCGGTCGTCTTGACCGGCGACCCAGACCTGGCGCAGGACGTGGTGCAGGAGGTCCTTGCCAGGGCGCAGATCAAATGGCGCCGGATCGAGCGAGCCGGATCGCCCGACGCGTACGTGCGGCAGATGGTGCTCAACGAGTACCTGTCGTGGCGGCGGCGCTGGGCGGTGCGCAACATCCAGGCGGTCGGCGAGCGGTTGGTCGACCTCAGCGACCGGCGGCACCCGGGCAGCGACCATGCGCAGGCCCACGCGGATGGCGACGAGCTGTGGCACCGGCTCGCGGCGCTGCCCCGCGAACAACGGGCGGTGCTGGTGCTCCGCTACTACGAGCAGCTGCCGGACAGCGAGATTGCCGAGTTGCTCAACTGCACACCCGGGACGGTGCGCAGCAACGCGTCCAAGGCATTGGCGGCGTTGCGGCTGCAGGTGCAAGTGCAGGTGCAGCCGCAACCACACCCGCAACGGATCACAGTTGGAGGAGATCTCAGATGACGCGCGACCTCGATCAGCTCAAGGAGACGTTCGAGCGACACGAACTGCTGGCGCCGGATCCTGAGATCGTCAGGGCGAAGGTGGAGCAGATCGCCCGGTCGATGCAGCGGCAGCGGTGGGCGGTCCGCGCCACGGGCGGTGCGGTGCTCAGCGCCGGCATCGTCGCGGCCGGACTGAACCTGCCCGACCTGATCGCCGGCTCCGGTCCGACGCAGACCGTGCTCTCGTCGGCGTCGGGGTCCGGCACGTCGGCCGGTACGACGCCGACGCTGGCCGAGGAGTACCAGGCGTACTTCAACGCCGGCTACGACTACAACGACGCGCAGCAGCTCGCTCGGCTCTGGAACGAAACCGGCAAAGACATCGGTGCCGTGAAGGCGGAAGCGGGCGGGAAGCTGCTCGCGGGCCAGACGTTGCCGGTCGCACCGAGCGGGACTCCGGCGACGCCGCAGGACCTGGCCGTGCAGGCCTTCTTCGATGCGGGCTACACGTACAACGACGCCGTCCAGCTCGCGCAGTTGTGGCACACCGGCGACGCCTACCAGGCGAAGACCAAAGCCGGGAAGATGCTGGAGAGCGGCCAGACGCTGCCGATCCAGCCGAGCGGGCCGAAGAACAACGCCGGATCCGTCGGAGCCAACGGCCTGCCAATCCCGTCGAACGGACCGACCGGCAAGACGCCGGATGCGGCCGCGGCTGACGGCGCGGTGCCGGCCGACGTCGCCGCCTTCTTCAAGGCCGGCTACACCTACAGCGACGCGCAGCGGCTCGCGCAGATCTGGCACACCGGCGACCCCTACCAGGCGAAGGTGGAGGCCGCCCGGAAGCTGCGTAACGGCGAGCAGCTGCCGATCCAGCCGTAGCGGTGGCGCTGCGCCGCCGCATCGGCTTCGAGATCGAGCTGCTCGCGCCGCGCGGCAGCGACCGGCGCGCCCTCGCGGAGCGGCTGGCGAAAGCGTGTGGCGGTGAGGCCGCGCCGGTCTGGCATTCCGACAGCGAGCCGGCGCCGGTCCCGCATCTCGGCGGCCGGTTCCTGACGCTCACCCTCGGCTACGAGGTGCGGGAAGCCGGCGGCGAGCTGCTGTGCACCCTCGTCGACGACATCACGATCAGCGCACAGCTCGACGCAACCGCACCCGCGTCGCCCGGCTGGCACCGGCTGCTCACCGACGAGCCGCGGCTGCTCCGGTTGATGGCGCAGGTTTGCGCGCCGACGGCACCGTTGGAGACCGTGCTCGACCGGCTCGGTGAGTTGTGGGGCGAGGTCCCTGAGCGCATCGGCGCGGTGTGGCGGGTCGAGTCACAGGGCGCGACGATCGCGCTCGCTGCGCCAGCCGGCAGCGAGCGGGAACGGGTGTGCGAAATCGTCACGGCTCCGATCTCGGCGGACCACGCCGCCGCACTCGAACGGTTGCTGGCGGTGGCGCGCGACCTCGAGTTCACAGTGCCGGCGGAGGCTGCGGTCCACTTGCACTTCGACGGCGCGCCGTTCCGCGAGCCGGGCGCGCTCGCCAACGTCGTGCGGCTGTTCGGCTACTGGCGCGAGCAGTTGCGTACGACGCTCGCCACGAACCCTCGCTGCCAACGGCTCGCCCCGCTACCTGACGAACTGATGCAAGTGGTCGACGGCAGGCCGACGTACGACGAGCTGCGCGAGGCCGCCCGGCGCGGGGAGCTGTCGAAGTTCTTCGACGTCAACCTCACGCAGCTGCTGCGCGATCACCCGATCCGCGACACCCTCGAGGTGCGCATCCTGCCGGGCGCGCTGCATGCCGACGACGTCGTCGCCGGCGCGGAGCTCGTCGAGCGGCTGCTCGACCGCTGCCTGGACCCGCACCCGATCCCGCGGCCGGCGTCCCCGGCGCAACCGGTCGAGTCGCTGCTCGGCGAGTCAGCCGACGGCGACGGCGAGTAGCTGGCCGGTCGCCGGCGGGCTGAACATCTGCTCGAAGCCGCGCCATTCGGTCGCGGCGACGAACAACGTCGCGCCGTCCGGCCCGCCGAGGGCGCACGAGAAGCAACCGCGGTCGGCGTCGACGGTCTGCAGCACATCACCGCCTTCGGCGACCCGGCGGCAGCACCGGTTGGGGACGTCGGCGTACCAGACCGAGCCGTCCGGTCCGAGACAGATGCCGTCCGGCGCCGACCCCGCCACGTACGCCCAGGCACGGGGAGCGCTGAGGTCGCCGCCGGGTGCGACGTCGAATGCCGTGATCCGGCCGGCGCGCGACTCCGCCACCAGCAGGCAACCGCCGTCGGCGGTGACGGCCATCCCGTTGGGAAAGGCCAGCCCGTCGGCCGCGACCCGCGCCGTGCCGTCCGGATCGATCCGCGCGACGAACTCGCCGCCGTTGACGAAGGCTCCGCCGTCCGGGGTGACGACGACCTCGTTCCAGCGTCCGACGCCCGGCGGCAGTTCGGCATGCGTGACGAGCGACCCGTCGGGCTCCAGCCGCAGCAGCCGGGCGTCGCCGCCGGCGACGGCGAGCATTCGCCCGTCGGGCAACCAGTCGATGCAGAGCGGGTACGACGGCACCCGCGCGACGACCTCCCGACCACCGGCGGCGGTCGCGGCGATGACCTCACCGGTCCCCCAGTCACACAGCCATGGCCGACCGTCATGCCATCGGACGGATTCACCGAACACCAGCTCGTCCAGCAGGATCGTCATCGCGCCCCTTCCCGACATGGTTCTACGTCGGCAGACGCGCGTCGGCTCACCGAATCATCGAGCGTCGGCAGCCAATGCGCGCGGCACGGCTCGGGCGACGACGCGTGGAGCGGCTAACCGGTGGCGGCGCCGTCGTCCTCGATCACGATGAGCCGCGGGGCGTCGTTCGCTTCTTCAGCAGGTTCTTCGCCGGTCGCCTCGGCGATCGGTGGCTCGGTCGCGGCCGCCGCAGCCGGCGCGCCGGACTCGACATCGCGAAGGATCCGCTCGTAGACGCCGGTTGCCTCCCGGAGCGCGTCCGCGTGTGCGCTGGAGATCTCCGCGAGGCTGTGCGCCCGTTCCTGCGAGGCGTCGTGCAGCGCGCGGTCGTGCGCAACCACGGCCGACCGCAGTGCCTCGGCGCGCGCAAGGCCCGCCGTGCGGATCTCCTCGGCGCGCGCAGTGCCGGCGTCGCGGATCGCCTCGGCGCGGGCCCGAGCGCTCTCCGCGACCGCTTCGGCAGCGCGGATCGCTTCCTCATACGCCGTGGTGGCCGCGGTCAGCTCCTGCTCGTAGGCCTGCTCGACGCGGCGACGACCCACCTGCTCCGCCTCTCGCAGCGCGGCTGCATACGCCTCCTCGGCGGCGCGCTGCGCCTGGGCGCGGGCCTCTTCGGCACGACGTAGCTGCTCGTCGTGGCGCTCGGTGACCCGCTTCAGGCCGTCGGCGCGCGTGACGGTGGCGGCACGCAACGCCTCCGCGCGGGCGACGGTCGCCGCCTTGATCGCCTCGGCACGGGCGAGCTCGGCGTCGGCGACGGTCGTCGCCGCGTCCAGCGCCTCGGCATGCGTGGCCTCAGCGACCCGCATCGCCTCCTGATATGCCTCATCACCAGAGACCACTCGCACGGCGTCAGGCATTCCAACCTCCCGCTGGGTGGGGCAGAGACCCAGTCTGGCACCGTGGTCATCGCCACCGGCGGGCCGAACTAATCGGAGGCAGCGTGAGCAGTGTTGTGATGCATGCCGTGGTGTCGGTCGACGGCTACCTCGCGGACGAGCACGACGAGGTCGGTCCGCTCTTCGAGTGGTACTTCAACGGCGACCTCGACATCGTCGACGGCGGGCCGTTCAAGGTCTCGAAGGCGTCGGCCGACTACGTGCGACCGATGTGGCAGAGCATCGGAGCGATGGTGATCGGACGCCGACTGTTCGACCAAACCAATGGCTGGGAAGCGCAGCCGCCGGTCGGTGACCACGTCGTCGTGGTCTCGCACCGGCCGAAGCCCGAGGGGTGGCATCCGGAGGCGTCGTACGAGTTCATCGACGACGTGAGCACCGCCGTCCGACGGGCGAAGGAACTCGCCAGCGAGCGCGTCGTCGCGGTTGCGGCCGGCGACGTCGGCGGCCAGGCGCTGGCGCTCGGCCTGATCGACGAGGTCGCGATGGACATCGCCCCGGTCGTCTTCGGCTCCGGCAAGCGGTACTTCGGCAGCATGGCGGAGCAGCAGCTGCTAGAAGATCCCTACATCGTGGTTCAAGGCGACCGCGTGCTGCACCTGCGTTACCACGTACGTCGCTGACGCTGGTCAGCCGTGCAGGACGGTCATCAACTCCCGCAGCTGCACGGTCGATGCGCTTCCGGTCACCACGACCGTGACGCCGCGCACGACGCGAGTGAAGGCGGGCTCGCCGACCGCCGAGGTCCGTGTCGACCAGGTGGCGCCGGCGATTGGCGTGCTGCCGGTGACCGCCAAGCCCCGCTTGCCGAGCACCGAGCGGACGAACGTCGGGGGTTCGGCGTACCCCTCGTCGACGCCGACGTACTTGCCGTCGGGCGTGACGAACCCGACGTGGAAGTGCGCGGCGTGCGCCTTGTGGGTGAGCGAGGCAGCGTTGGCGTGCCATCCGCTCGGCAACGGCGACGGCGTCAACGCCGGGCGGCCGGTCACCTGACGGAACCCGGCCGCCTGGTCGCTGTAGGTCGCCGTGGGGAACCGCTGCGACTTGCTCGGGTGCAGCAGGCCGGGCACGAACACCAACGTCAGCGCCACGATGACGCCGAGCAGCCCGAGCGAGCGCACCATGTCGCCGAGCGCCTTGCGCCGTTGGGTCGCCGCGCTACGCGTTGGCGGCGGCGCGTCAGTGCTCGTCACGGATCCGCACGATCTCGTCGAGCACGGCGCGGCACTCGTCGTCCGTGTTGTAGAAGTGCGGCCCGATCCGGATGCCGCCACCCGGCCGGTAGTCGACGTAAAAGCCACGCTCGATCAGCCGCTCGTGGACTCGCTGCCCGTCACCGGGATCGATCGTCACGTGGCCGCCGCGGGCCTTCGCCTCGTGCGGGGAGAGCACATCGATCCCCCGCTCTAGTGCTCCTTCGACCAGCAGTTGCGTCAACCCCATGGAGCGCTCGCGAATCCTCTCGACGCCGACATCGACAACGGCTTGGAAGCCGGGCTCACCGGCATACGCCGCCGGCACGTTCGGCGTCCCGCCGGCGAACCGCTGCACCCCCGGCGCATAGTCGATCGCGTCCCACTCGAACTCGAACGGGCGGGCGTGCGAGATCCAGCCGACCGCGCTCGGGCGCATCGTCTCGACCAAGTCCGGCCGGACGTAGATCCAGCCGTTGCCCGGGCCGCCGCACAGGAACTTCACCGACCCACCGACGCAGACGTCGATCTCCTCGGCGACGACGTCGACCGACACCACACCGGCGGCTTGATAGGCGTCGACCACGAGCAGCGCGTCGTGCCGCCGCGATGCGGCGCGCACCGGTGCAAGGTCGAGCAGCGCCGACGTGCGGAACTGCACGAGGCTGACGGAGACCACCGCGGTGCGATCGTCGATCGCAGCGGCGACGCGCTCAGGGTCGATGGTCCGGCCGTCCGGCTCGTAGGGCACCACGACCAGCTCGGCGCCGTGGCGGCGGCACTGCTCGGTCCAGAGGTAGTGCGTGCCGGGCCAGTCGGCCGCGGTGGTGACGATCCGGTTGCGCAGGCCGGAGAGGTCGAGCGTCGAGGCGACGGCGACGAGCGCGTCCGCGACGCTCTGCCGGAGCATCGTGGTGCCGGGCGGCGCGCCGAGCGTCGTACCCACCAAATCGGCGACCCGCCGGATCTCGGGGAACCAGACGTCCCACGCGGTCACGCCACGGGTGTCCCAGAGGTCGGCGAACTCGGTGAGCCGGGACCGGGTCTCGCGGTGCATCGCGCCGAGCGAGTTGTTGATGAGGTACGCCGAGACCCGCTGCAGGATGGGATAGTCCGCGCGGCGCGCCAAAAGGTCCTCGTGCACCACTCCAGGGTGCCATCGGGCCGTTCGCGGCCGGCACGACGGCCATGTCCGAAATCCGCTAGAAGCCGTCGGTGCCCGGCGCAATCATGGTCGGGTGCATGAAGACTTCGAGCAGTGCTACCGGGCGGTCGCCAGCCGCGACGCCCGGTTCGACGGCCGGTTCGTCACCGCGGTCCGCACGACCGGCATCTACTGCCGGCCGTCGTGCCCGGCGCAGCGGCCGAAGCCCGAGAACGTCGCGTTCTTCCCGCATGCCGCCGCGGCGGTCGCCGCCGGCTTCCGGGCATGCAAGCGGTGCCGGCCCGAGGCCGCGCCGGGCTCCAGCGACTGGGACCTGCGTGGTGACCTGGCGGCCCGCGCGTTGCGGGCGATCGCGGCCGGAGCGCTGGACGCGCCGATGGACGTCGGGCGGGCCGGCGGCGGGGTGCCGGCGCTGGCGCAGTCGCTGCACGTCAGCGAACGCCACCTGCACCGCGTGCTGGTCGCCGAGATCGGTGTCGGCCCGTTGGCGCTAGCGCGGACACGGCGCGCGCAGACCGCGCGGCTGCTGCTCGACGCCACCGATCTGTCGATCACCGACATCGCGTTCGCGGCCGGGTTCGCCAGCATCCGGCAGTTCAACGACACCATGCGCGAGCACTTCGGCGCGCCGCCGCGGGAGCTGCGCCGGCGCTCCGGCCCTGACGTCGCGGGCAGCGGCACGCTGACGCTGCGGCTGGCGCACCGCCGGCCGTACGCCGCCACCGCGCTGCTCGACTGGCTGCGGCTACATCTGGTCGCCGGGCTGGAGGAGGTCGACGGGGAGATGTATCGGCGGGTGCTGCCGAGCGGCGCCGTCGCCTCGCTCACCGTCGGTGAGGACGCGACGACGCTGACCACGCGGGTCGACGACGTGCGCGCGCTGCCCGACACGGTGGCGCGGTGCCGCCGGCTGCTCGACGCCGACGCCGATCCGATGGCCGTGGACGACGCCCTCGGCAGCGACCCGCTGCTCGGGCCGATGGTCGAAGCCCGTCCCGGCATGCGGGTCCCGGGCGCGGTTGACGGGTTCGAGTTGCTGGCGCGCACGATCCTCGCCCAGCAGGTGTCACTGGGCGCAGCCAACACGTTCGCCGCGCGGCTGGTCGCGACCTACGGCAAGCCGCTGGACGCGCCGGACGGCGGCCTACTCGCGCGGTTCCCGTCCGCCGAGGTGCTCGCCGACGCGTCGTACGACGGGATCGGACTCACCGGCGGCCGGATCCGGTCGCTGCGGGCGGCCGCGACCGCACATGCCGCGGGCGAGCTGCCGCTCGATCCCGGCGCCGACCGCGAGCAGGCCCGCGCTGCACTGCTAGCACTGCCGGGCGTCGGGCCGTGGACGGCGGAGTACGTCGCGATGCGGGCTCTCGGCGACCCCGACGCCTTCCCGGCCAGCGACCTCGTGCTGCGCCGGCGCTGCACCAACCTCGACCCGACCCAGTGGCGGCCATGGCGGTCATACGCCGCAATGCACCTCTGGACCGAACACCTCACCACGACAGGAGCACTGCGATGACCATCCAGGCGACCACGGTGCCGACACCGCTCGGCGACTTCGCACTACTCGTCCGCGACGACGTGCTGATCGCCGCCGGCTTCGGCTCGATCGACGACCAGGCCAGCCGGTTGCCGGACGAGGAGCTGGTCCGCCAGCCCGACCTCGGCCGCTTCTCCGACGCGATCACGGCGTACTTCGCCGGCGACGTGCATGCGATCGACGACCTCCCCGTCGCACAGTCCGGCGGCGACTTCCGGCAGGCGGCCTGGAAGGTGATGCGCGAGGTGCCGGCCGGCGAGACCATCAGCTACGCGGAGCTCGCCTCCCGCGCCGGCAGCGCCAAGGCCGTGCGCGCCGCCGGCAGCGCCTGCTCGCGGAACATGGTCGCGCTCGTCGTACCGTGCCACCGCATCGTCAGCACCGGCTCGGCCGGCCTGGGCGGCTACTACTACGGGCTGCCCACCAAGGAATGGCTGCTGGCCCACGAACGGACGGCGTGACCCAGTACGACGCGACGGCGATCGGCTGGGTCAAGTCGCCACTGAAGCAGCGCGGATAACACGCCGGTGCTCGACGTGAAACCAGTCCTGGACCCGCGCGCCGAGCGCTGACCCGAGGAGGCAGACTCGCGGCGTGGACTTTGCCGAGGTGCTCAAACGGCGACGGATGGTGCGTCACTTCCTCGACACCCCGGTCGACCCGGCCGCCGTCGATCGCATCCTCGCCGCCGGGCTCCGGGCACCGTCGGCCGGGTTCTCGCAGGGCTACGCGTTGCTGGTCATCGACGACCCGGCCGACCGGGCCCGGTTCTGGCAGGTCACCGAGACTCCGCAAGAGACGGCTAGCTGGCCGCCGGACACTCGCGCCGGCGTCATGCGCGCACCAGTCCTCATCGTCGCGCTCTCCTGCAAACGCGCCTACCTCGACCGCTACGCGCAGCCGGACAAGGGCTGGACCGACCGCGCCGAGTCCCGCTGGCCGGTCCCCTACTGGCACGTCGACACCGGCATGGTCGCGCTGCTGATGCTGCTCGCCGCCGTCGACGAAGGACTCGGCGCCCTCTTCATCGGCATGGCCCCCGACGTCATCCCCGCCTTCCGCGAGTCATTCGGCATCCCAGCCGACCACGACGTCGTCGGCGTCGTCTGCCTAGGCCACCCCGACCCCGCCATCCCTCCCCGCAACCTAAAACCACGGCGCCGCCCCGAAACCGAAGTGATCCACCGAAGCCACTGGTAGTTGCAGGTATGCGTGACCATTACCGGGTTCCGGAGCGTTAGGAATTAGGGCGAAGCCCTAACTTCCGAGCCCGGAAGCCGGTAATGGTCACGCCCCGAGCTTGGACCGCGGTAATGGTCACGCCCCGAGCTGGTGACGTTTCAGGCGTGACGTTGCCTCGGGCGAGCGTTAGGAATTAGGGCGAAGCCCTAACTTCCGAGCTCGCATGAGGGAACGTCACGCCGCTCCTATGCGCCCCAGCAACTCGACGAGTTCGTCGGCGAGCTGCGCCGCCTGCGTCGCCGACTCCTGGACGGCGATCTCGCGACCACCCTCGGCGACAACGCTCGTCAACACCAGCACCAGCGCATCGCCGAGCGGCTGATCCTCGGCGTGCAGCAACGCGCCGTTGACGCGGATCCACTCGCGATAGCGCCGCCGCGCGATCAGCTCGAAGCCCGCCGGGCCACCGCCGGCAAGGAACACCCGGGCGAGCTCGCGCTCCTCCCAGCAGCCACCGAGATAGGCGCGAGCACCGGCGAGGAACAACTGCAGCGGATCCGTCACGCCGGCGCTTCGCGACGTGCGGACCGCCTCCGCGGCCCGCGCCTCCTGCCGGCCTTGGTAGTCCTCGAACAACGCGAGGTAGAGATCCGCCTTGCCGCCGAAGTGGTGGTAAAGGCTGCCGACGCTGGCGCCCGCCCGCGCGACGACCTCCGTGATGTTCGCCTCGGCGAAGCCACTCGCGGTGAAGACCTCGCGCGCGGCGGCGAGCAGCGTGGCGCGGGTTTCGCGCGCCCGGTTGCCGCCGCGTTGCGTCGTCGTACCTTTTGCGGGCACGCTTCTACTCTCCCAGGCCACGGGTATCAGGCCAGCAAGGTAGCCGCAGGAAATGGGAGGATCGGGCACATGACGGACGGCGAAGTCCCGGGTGAACTCAGGGTCGGGGCGGAGCACCCCGACCGCAACCTGGCCCTCGAGCTGGTCCGGGTCACCGAGGCCGCTGCCATGGCGGCCGGCCGTTGGGTCGGTCGCGGCGACA
Source organism: Mycobacteriales bacterium (assembly GCA_035550315.1). GTDB lineage: Bacteria > Actinomycetota > Actinomycetes > JAFAQI01 > JAFAQI01 > DASZPL01. Next base: position 29,182 of record DASZPL010000115.1, read on the forward strand.
AGAACGGCGCCGACGCCGCTGCGGTGAACGCGATGCGCCGACTGGTGTCGACGGTGTCGATGAACGGTGTCGTCGTGATCGGCGAGGGCGAGAAGGACGAAGCCCCGATGCTCTACAACGGCGAGCAGGTCGGCGACGGCAGCGGCGCCGAGTGCGACGTCGCGGTCGATCCGATTGACGGTACGACGCTGACCGCGAAGGGCATGAGCAACGCGATCGCCGTGATGGCCGTCGCCGACCGTGGGGCGATGTATGACCCGTCGGCGGTCTTCTACATGGAGAAGCTGGTCACGGGCCCGGCCGCTGCCGGCGTCGTCGATCTCGACGCACCGGTGGAGCACAACGTGCAGGCGGTCGCGAAGTCGAAGGGCGGCTCGCCGGAGGACGTCACGGTGGTCGTGCTCGACCGGCCGCGGCACGACGGTCTGGTCAAGGAGATCCGCGAGTCAGGCGCTCGCATCAAGTTCATCACCGACGGCGACGTGGCCGGGGCGATCATGGCGGCGCGCGACGGCGCCGGTGTCGACTTGTTGCTCGGCATCGGCGGCACTCCGGAGGGCATCATCGCGGCCTGCGCGGTCAAGTGCCTCGGCGGTGTCATCCTCGGCAAGCTGTGGCCGCGCGACGACGAGGAGCGCAAGAAGGCGCTCGACGCCGGGCATGACCTCGACCGTGTGTTGACCACCGATGACCTGGTCCGCAGCGACAACGTGTTCTTCGTCGCGACCGGCGTCACCGATGGCGAGCTGCTCGAAGGGGTGCGCTACCGCGCCGGTGGTGCGACGACGCACTCACTGGTGATGCGTTCGAAGAGCGGGACCATCCGATCGATCCACAGCGACCACCAGCTCACCAAGCTGCGCGCCTACAGCGCGATCGACTTCGAACGCCACAGCTGACCAGCGGTCGTCACATCGGTCCTGGGCCTTCTTCGAGGTCGAGTTCGCGGTCCAGCAGCCGGAGGTTCCGGTCGGACAGGCGCCCCGCATCGCGCCAGCGGACCAGTTCCTCGCGCGCTGCTTCGATCCGCAGCCGCCGCAGCCGGGCAAGCAGGCTGATCACCGACTCGGCCGCGCCGAGATCGGTCAGGTTCAGATCGCCGCGGCGGCGGGTGTAGTGCTCGATTGCAGCCCGTGCGCTCGCCCGCGCCCGGTCGGCGATCACCGGGGGCACGTCCTCCTCGAGGATCAGCTCCTCGACCCGCTCCGCTCCAGCTTGCGCCGCCGCGAGCCTGGCTTCCGCGAGCCGAAGCTGTCGCTCGGGGCCGTAGCTGGGCAGCCGCAGCCAGCGGAGGAGCGGGCCGAGCGTTAGGCCCTGTCCGACCAGCGTCACCAACACGACCGTGTAGGCGCAAAACAGCAACAAGTCGCGCTTCGGCAGCGGCGAGCCGTGCGCGGTGAGCGGCAGGCTGAATGCGGCCGCCAGCGAGATGACGCCGCGGGTGCCAACCCAGGAGAGCGCGACGATCTCCTTGATGCGCAGCGCCTCGGCCGAGCCTTTCAGCGCTGCGGGCACCAGCTTGTAACCCAACAACCACAGCGGCCGGATGGCCAGCGTCAAGCCGACCGCGGCACCCGCTGCGGCGGCGAGCGTGGCAGCGTCGTACGCGTCGAGCCGGCTGACAACTCTCGGCAGTTGCTGGCCAATCAGCAGGAATATGAAGCCCTCGAGCAGGAAGTCGACGAAGCCCCACACCGCACGACTCTGCAACCGCGCCGGGCCGGAGCTGATCTCCGATGACGAATGCCCGAGCGTCAGGCCGGCGACGACCACGGCCAGAACCCCTGAGGTGTGCGCCGCGTCTGCGGCGATGAAGCACGCGAATGGCACGCCGATAGAGATGCCGTTGTCAACCAGCGGATCGTGAACCCGGCGTCGCATTTCCCGGACGAGGACGGCGATCGCGAAGCCGATCACGAACCCGCCCACCGCGTCCAGTGCGAACTTTCCGATCGCATGGCCCGCCGAGAACCCGCCGCCGACGGCTGCGGCGATGGCGACCTGGTAGGTCGTCAGTGCGGTCGCGTCGTTGAGCAGACCTTCCCCTTCGATGAGCGTTGTCAGCCGCGCCGACAGCCCGACCCGCCGTCCGATTGACAAGGCGGCAATCGGATCTGGCGGCGCCACCGCGGCGCCGACCGCCAGCGCAAGCGCGAACGGGAGGCCAGGGACGGCCGCTGACAACACTCCACCGATAGCGAGCGCGGTGACGAGCGGAAGACCCACCGACAGCCACGCGACGCTCCGAAGGTTGGCCCGGATCTCGAGCAGGCTGGCCTGCAGCGCCGCCGAGTAAAGCAATGGCGGCAAGATGAGCGTGAAGACGACGTCGGGTTGCAGCGTGATGTTGCGGCCTGGCAACTCGCCGTAGATCACCCCAATCACGACGAGCAGCACCGCCGCGGGCACGCCACTGCGGGACGCGATCGGTCGCACAAGCAACACGCAGGCGAGCGCGCCAATGGCGAAGCCAACGTGCGCTTCCACCACCTAAGTCTCCCTGACGAGCACGATCGGGGCTGCGGGACAATGGCGTCATGGCGAGCGAGCAAACTCGAGTCGAGCACGACGCTGCGCAGTTCCGAGTCGAGCACGACACGGCGCAGTTTCGAGTCGAGCACGACTCGATGGGAGAGGTGCGCGTCCCGGTCGACGCGTTGTGGCAGGCGCAGACGCAGCGGGCGGTCGAGAACTTCCCGCTCTCCGGGATCACCATCGACCCGGCCCTGATCCGCGCGCTCGCCGCGATCAAGGGGGCGGCCGCCGCCACCAACGCCGCGCTCGGCGTCGTCGAGGCCGACATGGCCGAGGCGATCAGCACCGCAGCCGCCGCCATCGCGGATGAGGGCAAGCACCTCGACCAGTTCCCGATCGACGTCTACCAGACCGGCTCCGGCACGTCGTCGAACATGAACGCCAACGAGGTGCTCGCGACGCTGGCGACCAAATCGCTCGGCCGCAAGGTCCATCCGAACGACCACGTCAACGCGTCGCAGTCGTCCAACGACGTGTTCCCGTCGGCGATCCATCTCGCCGCGACGCGTTCCATCGTCGAAGACTTGCTCCCGGCGCTGACCCACCTCGAAGCGTCGTTGCAGCGCAAGGCGGTCGAGTGGGCCGACGTGGTGAAGAGCGGCCGCACGCACTTGATGGACGCAACGCCGGTCACCCTCGGCCAGGAGTTCGGCGGGTACGCCGCCGCCGCACGCCACGGCATCGAGCGGCTCGAGGCGTCGCTGCCCCGGATCGGTGAGCTGCCGCTGGGCGGCACCGCGGTCGGCACCGGCATCAACACGCCGGCCGGGTTCGCCGCGCAGGTGATCGAGCGGCTCGCCACGGCGACCGGCCTCCCGCTCTCGGAGGCGCGCAACCACTTCGAGGCGCAGGGAGCGCGCGACGGACTGGTCGAGGCGAGCGGCCAGCTGCGCACCATCGCGGCCAGCCTCTACAAGCTCGCCAACGACCTGCGCTGGATGTCCTCCGGTCCGACGGCCGGGCTCGGCGAGCTCCATCTGCCCGACTTGCAACCCGGCTCGTCGATCATGCCCGGCAAGGTGAACCCCGTCATCCCCGAGGCGGTCTGCCAGATCGTCGCGCAGGTCATGGGCAATGACGCGGCGGTGGCGTTCGGCGGCGCCGCCGGCAACCTCGAGCTCAACGTCATGCTGCCGGTGATCGCCCGCAACCTGCTCGAGTCGATCCGGTTGCTGGCGAACTGCTCGCGACTGCTGGCCGACCGGTGCATCGACGGCACCACCGCCGACGTCGACCGCTGCCGCGGGTACGCCGAATCGTCGCCGTCGATCGTGACGCCGCTGAACCGTTACATCGGGTACGAGAACGCCGCCAAAGCGGCCAAGAAGGCGCTCGCCGATGGCACCACCGTCCGGCAGGCGGTCATTGACCTCGGCTTCGTCGGCGACGGCGACGGCCAGGTCACGGAGTCACAGCTCGACGAGGCGCTCGACGTACTCAAGATGGCCTACCCCCACGGCCGCTAGGGCCCTCTCCCAATTCGCCGAGTGCGACGAAACTTGCGTTGCAGCGGACTGGGAACGCGAGTTTCGTAGCACTCGGCGGGGAAATTCGGTGGCCGGGAGCCGCCGGGTCGGGCATTGTCGGGGCGTGAGCATGACGATGGTCGTCCGTGTCCGCGGCAGGGCGGGCGCGCTGGGGGTTTCACCAGCTTCGCGATAGCTACGCACGGCGTCTCGTCGTCGCATCCGACGTCGGCGAAGGCGACCTCGTGCTCGACATCGGCGCGGGTCTGGGGGCGATCACCGGGCACCTGCTGAAGGCCGACGCGACGGTTCGCGCCGTCGAACTGCACCCCGGACGCGCGGCGGCGCTGCGAACCCGGTTCGCCGGGTGCTCCTGCCTGGTCGTCGAGGCGGACGCCAGCTGTCTGCGGCTACCCGCACGACGGTTCCGCGTCGTCGCGAACCCGCCTTATGCCGCGCTCGCCTCGATCCTGCGGCGGCTCACCTCACCGCGCAGTCAACTTGAGCGCGCCGACCTGATCGTGCCGCCGTACGTCGCCGCTCGCTGGGTGCACGGCCGCGCGCCCGGCGGCCCGCGAATCTACGCGAGCTTCACCGTGCACACGGCCGCTCGCCTTCCGCGGCACGCGTTTCACCCGGCCAGCGCCACTCACGCGGCGCATCTCGTGATCGTTCGCCGCTGGCCTTAGAGGCCGTGCTGCGCCGCCGCCTGGTCGAGACCGTGCACCGGCATCACCGCCGGCTCGCCCATGTCGACCCCGACTTTCGCCAGGACCGGGAGTAACACATCGCCGAACGCCTGGAACGCTTCGGCGCTCTCGTAGATGTCATAGACCATCAAGTCGCCGTCCTCGCCGAAGCACGAGTGGTGCAAGCGCCCCTCGCCGTAGCCGGCGGCCTCGGCGTTGAGCAGCCGATGAACCTCGAAGTACTGCTCGAGCGTCAAGCCCTTTGGGTGGATGTAGACCGCTACTGGCATGACCGTCCTTAGTAGATCGTGGGGAACTCGTCGACTCGCGCCACCAGCTCGCTCAGCGGCGTGACCATAAAGAACTCCATCTCGGTGAACTGCATCAAGCCGACCTCGAACACCAGGTCCCGGACGGCTTCGGCGCTCGGCGCATCGAAGACCATCAGCGCCCGGTGTGCGGGATCGAGATGGACGTTGAGCGCGATCTCGACCCCCCGGGCCTTCGCCTTGTCGTCGAGCTGCGGCAGGTTCGCCAACGCGTGCTTGCGCACCTTCGCGTTGGACATCGGGCAGGTGTCCGGCGGATGCGACTGCAGGATTGCGTACTGCGGCATGTGCCCCCCTAATGCGTTCGGACGTGCATCCGGGTTTCGTCACCGCACCCGATCTCGGATCACCGCCGAAGTGATCCGATCACCGTCCGACCGGCGAACCCAAGCTGTGACGGCGGCGATCCTCGACCATCGGGTCGACGTTCCCCGGCCACGCCCGGTCGCCGCTATCGTTCCGGACGTGGGGGCGGACGACGACGTCCTCGTCGCCCGGATGGCCGCCGGCGACGAAGATGCGCTCGCCGAAGTCTTCGACCGGCACGCCGGCTTCCTGCTCGGCATCGCGCGCCGGGTCACCTGCAGTGACGCGATGGCCGAGGACGCGTTGCAAGAGGTCCTGGTCGCGCTCTGGCGCGATCCCGAACGGTACGACGCGACCAAGGGCTCGCTGCGCGCGTACCTAGGAATGCAGGCGCATCGTCGCGCGGTCGACGCCCTCCGCCGTGACGTCCGCCGCAAGCGCCGCGAAGAGGTCTCGACCCGGCTCGACGAAGCGCTGCAGACCGCCTCGGACGACGCCTTCGACGGACTGACGATGGCCGCGGCGATTCGCGACGCCATCCAGCGACTTCCCGTCGATCAGCGCCGGGCCGTCGAGTTGGCGTTCTGGCATGGCCACACGCATCGCGAGGTGGCAACGGCGCTGAACATCCCGGAGGGTACGGCGAAGTCACGGCTTCGTCTGGCACAGGCAAAACTGGCGGAATGGCTGGCGCCGGCGGCGGAGATCCGATGACCGGGCACGCCTCGCCCACGCTGCGGTCGCGAGCCCTACAGGCCGCCCTGGCCGCCCGCCCGCCGGGCCGCGCCGCGCGACCGGCGCCGCCGATCGACGGCGCCGATGCGTTCCGTCGCGCCGCGGCCGCGCTCGATGAGCTGCTGACATCGCTCACCGACGAGGAGTGGTCACGACCGGCGCTGCGCGGTCTCGACGTACAAGGACTCGTCGGGCACCTCATCGGGGTAGAGACCGCGTTTGGCGGCAGCCTCACCGGAGTGGGACCGCAGCCAGGCGTCGCGGAGCACGTGACGGCGACGCAGCCGGCGGCGCTCGCCCAGGCAGGTCGTCCGCCGACCGAGACTCACCGCGAATGGCGACAGCTGGTGGAGCGAAGCGTCGCGCTCGTCGCCGACGTCGCGGACCTCCGCGAGCCGAAGACCTGGTTCGGCATCACCCTGCCGCTCGACGAGTTGCTGGTGATCCGCTCGTTCGAGCTGTGGATTCACGACGAGGACATCCGTCGGGCCACCGGCCGCCCGCCCCGGTCGCCGGACCCCTCGCGACTCGCCCGGATGACCGATCTGGCGATGCAGCTCCTCGCCCAGGCGCCGAGTAGCGACGCCCGCACTCCGGCCACGCCGACCGCCCGGGTCGTGCTGACCGGTCCCGGCGGCGGCACTTGGCAGCTGCCAGCCACCGCCAGCACAACGAAGCCGCGCCGGCCCACGCGGCTTGTGGTCGACGCGGCCACGTTCTGCCGGATCGTCGGCAACCGGACCTCGCTCGCCGACGGTGACGCGGTGGTGACCGGTGATCGCGACGCCGCCGAGCAACTCTGCCAAGCAGCCGCCGCACTCGCCCTCGACTGATGTCGCGCCGCCACTCAACCGGAGAGGAGTGACTTGCCCCACCAGTCGCCGGGGCCGGAGAGCCCGGGCGGCACCGCGAACAGCGCGCTCGACGTGTGCTGGATGTACTCGTTGAGGTTGTCCCGCTGGCCGAGCCGGCGCTGGATCGGGACGAACTGCTTGCGCGGATCCTTCTGGAAGCAGATGAAGAACAGGCCGGCGTCGAGCAGGCCGGTGTCCTGGGCGATGCCGTCGGTGAAGGAGTACCCGCGGCGCAGGATCTTCTGCCCATGGTTGGTCACATGCGAGGCC
>DASZPL010000116.1:0-6378 GCA_035550315.1 Mycobacteriales bacterium
TCGCCCCGGGCGGGGTCGACGCCGACGAGGTCCGCCCAGGCCAGCCGGTAGACCGCCAGTTGCAGCGACGCCGCGGCGAAGTCCGCCGGCACCCGCCCGGTCTTGAAGTCGATGACGTCGTAGCCGCCGTCGTCGGTGGGGTAGATGGCGTCGATGCGGCCGCGCAGCAGCCGGCCGGCGACCACCAGCTCGAACGCCGCCTCGACGGCGACCGGCCGCCGCTCCCCCCATCCGGCCGCGAGGAACCGGTCTTGGAACTCCGCCAGCTCGGCGTCGCTCAGGTCCTCGTCGCCAGCGCCGGGCAGATCGTCCGGCTCGAGCAGCGGCGCGGCGGCGTACAGCTCCTCGACCCAACGGTGAAACCGCGAGCCGCGGCGGCCCTGCGGCAGCGGCCGGACCGGCACCGGGCGGGCCAGCGCGGCGGCGAGCTCATCCGGATCGTGGGCCAGCATCACCACCTGGCTGGTCGTGAGCCGCCGCGGCAGCGGCACCTCCCGGGTGCGGGTGCGTGACCGGCGCAGCTCGTCGAGCAGCACGGCGGCTTCCTGGTCCCAAGCGGCGACCTGGCGCCGCTCCGCGGCGGTCAGCTCCGCCGCCGTCGGCTCCGCCGGCTCCTCGCCGCCGGCGGCGCGGACCAGGTCGGCCGCGCGGTGTCGCCGCTCGGCCGCGGCATCGTCGAACGGCGGCGGCCACGGCACGTCGACCGCCAGCTCCGCCGCGAGCGGGTTGTCCGACCCCTCCGGCGGCGGGCACCACGCCACGACCGCGACCAGCCCCGTCCCCGCGGAGTTGTCAGCGTTTGCGGGGGCCATAGGCCCCGCAAACGCTGACAACTTGCGGAGCTCGTCGAGCAACGTCGACGGGCCGAGCGGCTTGCGCTGCGTGCGGCCCCACCAGTAGCCGCTGGCCAGCACCAGCGAGCGCGCCCGGGTCAGCGCGACGTAGCCGAGCCGACGCTCCTCGTCGGCGTCGCCGGCCTGGCAGGCGGCCTTGAAGGCCTGCAGGCCAGGGTTCGACAGCTCTGGTTCGGGCGGCAGGTCGTCGCGGTCGCCCCGGCACGGGTACGGCAGCACCGGCGCGGCCTGGGTCCACCGCGACCGGCCCTGGCTGCTCGGGAACACCGTGTTGGTGAGGCCGGGTACGGCGACCACGTCCCACTCCAGTCCCTTCGCCTTGTGCACGGTCAGCAGCTTCACCGTGTCGGCTTCCGACACCGCGCCGACGTCGAGCCCGGACTCGGCGGCAACCGCCGCGTCGAGCCAGCCGAGGAACGACGCCAGGTCGCTCTCCCCCTCGATGCCGGTGAACTGCGCCGCGTGGTCGAGGAACGCGGCGAGGTTGCTGGTGCGCGCCGCCGCCACCCGCGAGCTCTCGACCTCGAGCTCGACATCCAGCCCGATCCGGCGGACGACCTCGGCGGCGATCTCGACGATCGGCTGGTTCAACGCCGCGCGCAGGCTGTCGAGTTCAGCGCGCAGCGCGATCAGCCGCTCGCGAGCCTCCGGCGAGAACGCCGCGTCGTCCGGCTGCAACGTGTCGATGGCGTCGGACAGCGCGGCGACGTCGACCACGTCGACGTTGCTGGTCGCGGCCCGCAACGCGGCGTCGACGTCGGCCGGGTCGCCGGTGCGATCGCTCGACGTACCGGCCAGCGACGCGGCCCGCCGGCCAAGCGCCGCCAGGTCGCGCGCGCCGATCCGCCAGCGCGGACCGGTCAGCAGCCGCAGCATCGCGGCGTTGGCGGTCGGCTCGGTCAGCACCCGCAGCACGGCGACCACGTCGGCGACTTCAGGCATCTCCAGCAACCCGCCGAGGCCGACCACCTCGACCGGCAGGTCGCGGGCGACCAGCTCGCGGTGCAGCAGCGCGAAGTCGGTGCGGCGGCGGCAGAGTACGGCGACTTGGCCCGGCCTGACGCGGCCGGCGGTGACTTCGCCGGCGACCTGCTCGGCGACCCAGGTCGCCTCGTCGTCGACCCGCTCGTGCAACGCCACCAGCACCTTGCCGGCGGCGGCGTCATCCGGCGCGGCCAGCGGCGGCACCTCCAGGCGCGCCTCGGCGCGCAACGGCTGGCTGACCGCGTTGGCGACGGCCAGAATGTTGCTGCCGCTGCGGAAGTTGGCCATCAGCGGCTGCGCGCCGCCGGCGCCGTCGAAGTGCTCGTGGAACCGCATCAGGTTTCCCGCGGACGCGCCACGCCAGCCGTAGATCGCCTGGTGCGGGTCGCCGACCGCCGTGACCGCCGTGCCGCGGAACAACGCCGACAGCAGGATGCGCTGGGCCACGCCGGTGTCCTGGTATTCGTCGAGCAGCACCAGCTGGTAGCGCTCCCGCTCCAGCCGGCCGACCTCCGGCGCGGCTTGCGCGATCTCCGCCGCGAGCGCCACCTGGTCGCCGTAGTCGAGCAGGTCGAGCCGCCGCTTCTCCGCGCGGTAGCTCTCCACCAGGCCGAGCAGCTCGTCGCGCGCCCGCGCGGCGGTCGCACACTTGCGCAGGTCGAGCGTCGACGACGCCAAGCCGTCAACGCGGGCGGCAAGGCTCTTGTCGAACTCCTTGACCGCCTCCGGTGAGGCGAGGTGCTCGGCCAGCTCGCCGTCGAGCTGCAGCAAGTACGCCGCGACCGTGACCGGCTGCCAAGTGAAGTGTTCGAACGGTCCGGCCGCGCGGCGGACGACGCGCAGCGCCAGCTGCCAGCGGCCGGCCTCGGTGAGCAGCGTGGTTTGCGGCTCGCGGCCGATCCGCAGCGCGTGGTCGCGGACGATGCCGGCGGCGTACGAGTGGTAGGTGCCGACGGTGGGAGTCGCGTCGAGGTCGGGCCGCAGCTCATACAGCGCCTTGCGCACGGAGTCGGCGAGCTGCGCGGCGGCCTTATTGGTGAATGTCAGGCCCAACACGGCGGCCGGGTCGATGCCGTGGTGGGCGACCGCGTGCACCACGCGTGCCGCCATCACGGTGGTCTTGCCCGAGCCGGCGCCGGCGACGACCAGCTGCGGCGCGAGCCGCGCGGTCGCGACCTTCAGCTGCTGGTCGGTGAGCGGCCGATTGAGCAGCTCGCGCAGGTAGCGCCCCGAGGCGTCGGTCTTCACCGCACCACCTGCTCCCCGGCGGGCTGGGCGGGGCAGACGCCGTGGAAGGCGCACGAGCCGCAGATGTCACCGGCCCGGGCGGGGAACGCCTCGGCGCGGATGCCGGTTGCGGTCCGGTCGAGCAGCTCGTCGGCCCAGCCCGGCGGGCCGGCGTCGAGCGGCGGCTGGTCGCAGGTCGCCGGGAGGCCTCCTTTGCGTTCGATCCGCAGGCCGACCAGCGCGGCGCCGCCGGACACCGGCTCCGGCCCGACCTGGTCGGCGAACGCGCCTTCGCGGAGCGCGACCTGATAGACGCCGAGCTGCGGATGCACCGCGACCTGCGCTTTCGTGGGCAGGGTGCGGCTGGTCTTGAAGTCGACGATCCGCACCCGGCCCTCGGCGTCGATCTCCAACAGGTCGGCGGAGCCACGCAGCCGGACGTCGCCGACGGTGATGTCGAAGCCGACTTCGCTGCCCCGGACCTCCCGGTCGGCGAGCCAGCGCACTAGCCGCCGAAGCGCGGCCGCGGCCTCCTCGCGCTCGCGGTCGGCCTGCCATTTCGCCTCGAAGCCGAGCGCCTGCCAGACGCCCGACAGCCGCGCGGTCAGCTCCTCGGCGTCGGCCGGCAGCACGCCGTCGGCGACCAGCTTCGCCAATGCGTGGATGACCGTGCCGAAGCCTTGCGCGGCGCTGGCCGCCGACCCGGCGCGCGCCTCGCGCTCGAGGAACCAACGCAGCGGGCAGCCGTCGTACCCCGCGACTCCCGACCCCGACAGCGCCAGTGGCTGATCGGGGTCGCGGATCGGCTCGACGCCGGGCGTCCAGCCGGCCATGCCCCACCACCGCGCCGGCGCGGCGACCGGCACCAGCGGCTCGCCGGCGTCGTCGGTCGCCGCGACCAGGCGGGCCAGCCGCTCGGCCGCGGCGCGCCGCAACCCGGGCGAGGACTCCTCCGACTGCACCGCTCGGCGCAGCCGGGCGACCAGCGAGCCGGGCGACAGCAGGTCGGTGCCGGCCAGCTGCACGGACGGCAGCGCGGTGACCAGCTCGGTGAGGAAGCGCGACGGCCGCTCGCCGGCGTCGTCGACTGCCGCGACGCTGGTCAGCACCAGCCGGCGGCGGGCGCGGGTCATCGCGACGTAGAGCAGCCGGCGCTCGTCGACCAGCAACGACTGGGTGTCCGGCGCGAGGCGCAGGCCATCGTGGTCGACCCGGTCGGCTTCCAACAGCGAGGTGCGACGACGCAGGTCGGGCCACACGTCGTCGATCAGGTCCGCGACGACGACCAGGTCCCACTCCAGGCCCTTCGACCGGTGGGCGGTGAGCAGCCGGACGGCGTCGGGCGATCCCGGCCGCTCCTCGAGCGGCGCGCCCGGGATCTCCTGCATGCCGAGCTCGTCCAGCAACGTCGCGACGTCGGCGCGCGGCTCCCGCTCCTCGAGCCGGGCGGCCGCCCCGAAGAGCGCTACGGCGGCATCCAGGTCGCGGTCGGCCGTGCGGGCCAGCGACCCGGACCCGGCGGCCGCCTCCATCAGTCGCCGGTCCCAGCCGCTGTCGTGCCACAGCACCCACAGCGCCTCTTCCGGCGTCACCCGGTCGGGCCGGTGCAGCAGCTCGTGCACCTGTCGCAGCAGGTCGTGCAGCCGGCGCACCGGCCGGGCCAGCCAGTCGTCGAGCAGCGCGACCTCGGCCGGGTCGAGCACGGCCGCCCGGATCAACGCGGCGGACGACGACGGCACCGCCGCGCCGGCCGCGCGCTGCGCCTCCCGCAGCTTGCGGCCGAGCACCCGAAGCTGCGTCGGCCGAGCCCGGCCGAGCGGCGAGGTCAGCAGCACCCGCGCGGCGTCCTCGGACATCGCCGACAGGTCGGTGGCGGCGAGCCGCAGCGCGAGCAGCAACGGCGCGACCGCCGGGTCCTGCGCCACCGGCAGGTCGTCGATGGTGGCCGAGACCGGTACGCCGGCCGCCACCAGCGCCCGCCGAAGCACCGGCAGGCTGCGGACGCCGGAGCGCACCAGCACCGCCATCTGCTGCCACGGCACGCCGTCTTCGAGGTGCGCCCGGCGGAGCAGGTCGGCAATGCCGGCGACCTGGTCGCCGACGGACGGATGGATCCGGATCTCCGGCGGGCCGCAGTCGGGACCCGCCGCCTCGAGGTCGCGGTGCGCGACCCGGTCACCGGCCGGCAGGCCGGGCGTGGTCAGCCGGTCCGCGAGCAGCCGTGAGGCATCGAGCAACGGCCGGCCGGTGCGGCGGCAGACGCGCAGCGCCAACGTCGGCGCCTCGATCCCCGCGGCGGTGCGGAACCGGTTGGGGAAGTCGATGATGTTGTTGACGTCGGCGCCACGGAACGCGTAGATCGACTGGTCGGGGTCGCCGACCACGACCAGGTCGCGGCCACCGCCCGCCAGCGCCTGGAGCAGCCGCTCCTGCGAGGGGTCGGTGTCCTGGTACTCGTCGACGAACACCGCGGCGTACCGTCCGCGCAGCGGCTCGGCGACGGCCGGGTCGGACAGCAGCCCGGTGGCCCCGGCGATCAGGCCGGCGTAGTCCAGCTCGCCGCGCAGGTCGAGCACGGCCAAGTATTCGTCGAGGAACCGTCCGGCGGCGACCCACGCCGGCCGGTCGTGTTGCTCGCCGAGTTGGCGCAGGCCGACGCCGTCGAGGCCGCGTTCGCGCGCCCGGTCGAACAGCGCCGCGACCTCGCGGGCGAAGCCGCGGGTCAGCAGCGCGGGCCGCAGCGTCGCTGGCCAGCCTGGATCCGCCTCACCGGCGGCGTGGCCGCGGAGCAGCTCGCGGATCCGGACGTCGCGTTCCGGCTGGCTCAACAGCCGGGGCGGCCGTCCGGCCGGGGTGTGCAGCCGCAGCAGCGAGTAGCACCACGAGTGGAACGTCGCGGCGGCCGGCTCGGCGGTGGTGCGCCCGAGCCGCGCGGCGATCCGCTCGCGCAGCTCGTCGGCGGCCTTGCGGCTGAACGTCAGGACCAGGACGTCGTCCGGCGCGGCGTCCCGGCGTACCCGCTCGACCACCGCTTCGACCAGCGTCGTCGTCTTCCCGGTGCCCGGTCCGGCGAGCACGCGCAGCGGGCCGCCCGGATGGTCGACGACGGCCTGTTGCGCATCGTCGAGCCGTGGCGCGGCGACCGGATCGACCGGTGACCGCACCAGCACGTAGGGCGCCGCGCTCACCCGACGATCACAGCACGCCACTACGACGCCCACGGCGAACCGACCTGCGCACGCCCCCCACCCCGACTTTCGCCCCTCAACCCCGCCCCCAACTCGCCAAACCCGCACGTTTCAACGCTTTCGAG
>DASZPL010000117.1:0-70455 GCA_035550315.1 Mycobacteriales bacterium
GGGTAGATCTGCGCGGTGGTGCAGACGTAGAGCCCGGCGAGGCCGTCCGCCCGCAGCGGCGGGATCCGGTTGCGATAGCCGAGGCTCACGAGCGGCGCGGCGTACGGCGTCCGGAACGGATGCACGTCGAGGACCGACCTCGGGTCGAACCGCGGGTACGCCGCGGCCAGCTGCGCCAGCCAGGTGTCGGTCTGGCTCGCCGGGTCGGCGCCGGCGATCGGTTCGTCGGCGGTGAAGTAGCGCGACAGGTAGGTCACGTGTCGGCCCGCGTAGTCGGCGGCCGGCACCAGGTTGGTGTGCTCGATGATGCCGCCGAACCCCAGCCGGTCGTCGCAGACGTTGGTCCAGTAGACGTCGGTGATCGGCCGGTCGGTTTCGATCACCGAGCAGAGCACGCCAAGACCCTGCGCCTCGCGCCACCGCTGGTCGAGCCGGTCGTCGGGCAACAACCGGGTGATGCCGGGCAGCGCGCCGGTGTAGAGCACCGCATCCGAGGCGATGTCGGCGCCAGCGGCGGTCACCCCGGTCACGCGGTCGCCGTCGAGGTTGACGGCCGCGACCTTGGTGTCGGTGCGGACCTCGACGCCGAGTTGCTCGAGCCGCCCGGCCAGCGCGTCGAACAGCTGCCGGAAGCCGCCGCGTAGATAGCCCAGTCGTTCGCCGCGACCGGTCCGGGCACCCCGGCGCTGCTCGAGCCGGCCCCACATCCACGCCGCCGGGACGGTCGCTGCCGCCGGACCGAACTTGGCGCGCAGCAACGGTGCCCACAGTTCGCGCACCGCCGGCTCGCCGCAGGCGGCTCGCAGCCAGTCGCGGGCCGGCACCCGGTCGAGCGACGTCCAGTCCTTCCATCGCTGCAGGCGCAGCCCGCCGATGCCCATGTGGATGCGCTGCGGCAGCGTCAGCGGGCCGAACCGCAGCACGTCGAGCGGCGTGGTGAACGGCCAGATGCGCCCGCCGCTCATCACGCCCATGCTGCTGGGCAGCCAGGCCAACTGCGATCCGAGTCCCAGCTCGTCGATCAGGCCGCGAATGTGATGCTCGTGCGGGAAGACATGGTGGTAGAAGCACTCCAACGGAGTGCCGCCGACTTCGAACGACACGACCAGACCACCGAGCCGCGGACCGGACTCGATCAGCGTCACCGGCCGCTGGGCCTGAGCCAGCCGCAGCGCGGCGGTGGCACCGGCGATGCCGCCGCCGATGACGACGACGCTCACCGGGTTGGACCGGGGCGCAACTGCGACAGCTCCGTGGTGGACAACCGGGCGTGCATGCGGGCGAGCTCGATGAATGCCCGGGCGATCACCCGCGGGTTCGCGCCGCGCGGCGTACCGGCGGTCCGGGGGTAGTGGCTGACGCCGAGCTCGACCACCCGGTAGCCGGAGCGGCCGAGCTTCACCATGAGTTCGGTGTTCACCATCGCGCCGACGCTTTCCAGCTCGAGTCCGTCGAACACTTCGCGTCGGAACAGCTTGAAAGCGCAGTCGATGTCGCGCACCGGCACGTAGTACAGCGCCCGCACCAGGTAGTTCCACGCTTTGGCGTTGAACCGCCGGAACCACGGATCGCATCGCCGGATTCGGTAGCCGGCGACGACGTCGACCCGGTCGATCAATGCCAGGAACTCGCCGATCTCGGACAAGTCGAATTGGTTGTCGGCGTCGGTGAAGAACACCAGGTCGAGCTTGGCCGCCAGGAAGCCGGTCTTCAGGGCGCCGCCGTACCCCTGGTTCGACTCGTGCTGCACCAGGCGAACATGCGGGTCGTCGGTCGCCAGCCGTTGCACGATCGCCGCCGTGCCGTCGGTCGAGCCGTCGTCGACGACGACGACCTCGTAGTCGGCGCAGTGCTGGGCGGCGGCCGCGAGCGCCCGGTCGACCGCGGTGCCGATGTTGGCTTCCTCGTTGAACGCAGGCAGCACGATCGACAACCGGGTGGTCACGACCGGCCATCCTAGATTTCGGCCGGAGGTTGTCCGCTAAGCGACCGAATGCGGCGGCTTCACCGGTTTCGGCCGGCTAGTTCTTCTAGGGTTCGGCCTATGGGGGCGGCCGACCAGCTTGTCGGGCGGCACGCCGCACGATCGTCGGCCGGCGTGCCGCCGCCGCGCATGCCCGGATCGGTTGCGCTGCTGCCGTACGTCCCGCGCCTCGTCGTCGAATGGTTGCATGACCAGCCGGAGGTGCGTCACCGACAGCTCGACGGCACCTTCGTGTTCGCGGACATCTCCGGGTTCACCGCGCTGACCGAGCGGCTCGCGGTGCGCGATAAGGCCGGCGCCGAGGAGATGGGTGAGCTGCTCAACCAGGTGTTCGAACAGTTGTTGACGGCCGCCTACGACTACGGCGCCAGCCTGCTGAAGTGGGGCGGCGACGCCGTCCTGCTCATGTTCGACGGCGATGAGCACGCTGCGCGCGCCGCCCGCGCTGCGGGAGCGATGCAGAGCACCCTGCGACACGCCGGCCGGCTGCACACCTCGCAGGGTGCGGTCCGGCTCGGCATGTCGATCGGTCTGCACACCGGAACGTTCGACGCGCTGTTGCTGGGTTCCCGGCACCGCGAGTTGATCCTCACCGGACCCGGGGTGAGCGTCGTCGCAGCGATGGAGAAGGTGGCGAATCGCGGCGACGTCGTGATGAGCCCCGACACCGCCGCGGCGCTGCCCGCGAGCTGCCGAGGTGAGCCGATCGGTGACGGCGTGAAGCTGCGCCGCCCCCCCGACGTCGGGCAGCAGCCGAACCGCGCGGCTAAGCCAAGTGATGTCGACCTCGGCCTCGCCTTCTGCGCGCCGCTGCGCGACTACTTGGCGCAAGGCGTCGTCGACTACGAGCACCGGGCGATCACGGTCGGCTTCATCGAGTTCTCCGGCGTCGACGGGTTGCTCGCGAAGCACGGCAGCGAGGCGTTCGTCGAGGCCGTCGGTTATGTCGTCGACGCGGTGCAAGCGGCGGCCGACGACAACGGCGTGACCGTGCTCGCCAGCGACATCTGCGCCGATGGCGGCAAGCTGATCCTCACCTCCGGCGTGCCGATGTCGCTCGGCGATGACGAAACGCGGGTGCTCGCCGTGGTCCGGCGGGTCGTGCATCCACGCGGGCGGCTGCGGTTGCGGGCGGGTGTCACGTGTGGCCGGGTCTTCGCCGGCAACTACGGCCCGGCGTATCGCCGGACGTACTCGATCGCCGGCGACATCGTCAACCTCGCCGCCCGGCTGATGGCGAAGGCGGGCGACGGCGAGGTGCTTGCGATCCCGGCCGTCGTCGCGCGCAGCAAGACGCCATTCGCGACCACGCCGGTTGCACCGTTCGCGGTGAAGGGCAAGGCCGCGCCGGTCGAGGCCGTGCTGGTCGGCGACCCGCGCGCTGCGACGGCGCCAACCACGGGCAACCGGCTGCCACTGATCGGCCGCGACGCCGAACTCGCCGACTTGCTCGAGATCGCCGGCGCCGCGCAGCGGGGGATCGGTCAGGTCGTCGAGATCGTCGGCCCACCGGGCATCGGCAAGACCCGGCTGCTCGAGGAGCTGACCGACCGCGCCGACATGCGGATGCTCTGGGCCGATGGCGACGTCTACGGCAAGGGCACGCCGTACCAGCCGTTGCAGCGACTGTTCCGCCGCACCCTGGGGCTGCCGGATGACGTCGAGCCGCAGACGCTCGCCGCAGTCCTGCGGGACCTGGTCGAGGGCACCGCGCCCGAGCTTGTGCCGTGGCTGCCGCTGATCGGCGTCGTCGCCGGCGTGGAACTGCCCAGCACGCCCGAGGTCGACTTGCTCGACCCGGAGGTGCGCAAGGGCCGGTTGGAGGAAGTGACCAGCGAGCTGCTCGGCCGGCTGTTGCCGATGCCGCTGGTGATGGTGTGCAACGACGTCTACTTCATGGACGACGCGACCGTCGACATGCTGCGCCGGCTGGCTCGCGACGTTGCCGGCCGGCCTTGGATGGTGGTGCTGACGAGCCGGCCGGACTTCGCCGCTCCGCTCGGCGACGCCACGCTGCCGGACGGCGTCGGCGTGACCCGGATGCGGCTCGCGCCACTGCCGGCCGCCGCCGCCGACCAGCTGCTGGCGGCCGTCACCCGCGACGCGCCGCTGCCGCCGCACCGGATGCGCGAGCTGGCCGAGCGCTCCGGCGGCAACCCGCTGTTCCTGCGCGAGCTCAGTGCTGGCATCGCGGCGGGACACGATGCTGACACCCTGCCGGACTCGGTCGAGGGTGTCATCGCCGCGCGCATCGACCGGCTGGCGCCGCGGCTGCGCCGATGGCTGCGGTCGGCCGCGGTGCTCGGCATGGTGATCGACCCGGACGTGATCGACGACGTCGCGGGGGAACCGTCGCCGCCGGACGACGAGGTGGTCGACTTCCTGGCGCGCGCTGCCGACGGCCGGTTGCAGTTCGTCCACCACTTGGTGCAGCAGACGGCGTACGAAGGGCTGCCCTACCGCCGCCGGTCCACGCTGCACGCCCGAGCCGCCGAGGTGCTGGAGCGCCGGGCCGGTGACCGCGCCGACGAGCAGGCCGGGCTGCTGTCGCTGCACTGGCTCCACGGCGGCCGATACGACGCCGCGTGGCGCTACTCCCGGCTCGCCGGTGACCGCGCCCGGCGGCAGTACGCGTTGACCGAGGCGGCGGCGTGCTACCGGCGCGGGTTGAGCGCGGCGGCACATCTTCGTGGGCTTGCAGAGGTCGAGGTCGCGGAAGTGTGCGAAGCACTGTCCGACGTCCACATCGACCTCGGTGAGCTGCCGGCTGCCGAGCAGGCGCTGCGCCGGGCGCGGGTTGCGGCGCGGGCCGACAAGCGGCGGTTGGCCCGGTTGCGGCTGAAGACCGCTACCCATCGCGAGCAGGACGGCCGTTACGCCGAGGCGCTGCGGTGGGCGAGCCGCGGGCGGTCGTTGCTCGAGACCTTCAACGATTCGGAGGCGTTGCGGCTGCGGGCCGAGCTGGCGGAGCGCTACGCCCGGATCCGCTACCGCCAAGGCGAGTACGCCGCGGCGATCCAATGGGCCGACCGTGGCGTGGCGGAGGCACGGCGCTGCGGTGATCGCGGGAGCGAAGCGCAGGGGCTGGAGATGCGAGCGCTCGCCGCGGCGACCGCCGGCCGGCCGTGGGACGATGCCGACTTCGTCGCGTCGCTGGCGTTGCATGACGCGCTGGGAGACCTGCGCTCGGCGGCGCGGGCGCACAACCGGTTCGGCGCGGCGGCGTACTACACCGGCCGGTGGGACTTGGCGGCGTTCGAGTTCACCGGGGCGGAGTCGGCGTACCGGCGGATCGGCCGGGAGTACGACGCCGCCGTCAACGCCGCCAACCGGGCCGAGGTGCTGATCGAGCAGGGCCGCCATGCCGAGGCGGCGCCGCTGCTCACCGACGCGTTGGCGGTGTGGCGGGCGGCCGGCGCGACCAGCTACCTGGCGTTTGGCACCGCGCTGCTCGGCCGCGTCGCACTCGCGGAGCAGCGCTGGGACGACGCCGCCTCGCTGCTCGGTGAGGCGCGGCAGATGTGTGCTGACCTCGGCGAGGCCGATGAGGTCGCCAGCGCCGACGCGTTGCTGGCCGAGTGCCGGCTGTGGTCCGGCGATCCGGCGGGCGCTTTGACCTTGGCGGACGAGACCTTGCTTGGCCTCGGACACGCCGCCGCGGCGGCCGCCGCCTTGCCGCGGTTGCATCGGGTGCGAGGCGAGGCGATGGCGTCGATGGGTCGCGACGCTGAAGCCACCGCCGCGCTGCGAGCGTCGCTGCAGGTGTCGCGCGACCGCGCGGCCCGCCATGAGGTCGCGGCGGCGCTCGCTGCATTGCTGCGCTCTGGCTCGCCGGTCGACGAACCCGAGGCGGCGAGCTGGCGCGCGGAGCACGACCAGCTCACGGTCGCACTCGGCTTGGTCGGGCCGGTGTAGCGGCGTCGGCAGACATGAAGCGGCGCCCGGCTGTTGCCGGGCGCCGCTCGATCCGATGGGTCAGCCGCTCATCTTGGGGTCGCCCGGCGCGGTGAACACCCGGTAGGTGTCGTCCATGCCACCGACAAGCTCATGTGCGGTGAAGGATGACTCGGACTCCGGAACGATGTTGATGAAGCACGGCAGGACTGCCAGGTCATCGCGATCGTGGTCGCCGTCACCGACGTAGCGGCAGTTGGCGATCTGCGCCTCGTAGAAGTCGCCGAACGTCTCGTGGACCAGGACCGCATTGGTGTAGACGCCGTTGACGTAGCCCATGAACGGGTGCTTTGAGGCGAAGCAGCCCGCGTAGCGCGGGTGGGCCAGGAAGTTGTTGTACATCTGCTGGCCCGTAGCGCCGTGGCCGGTGTAGTCGATGGTCTTGCCGATGTCGGACGCGGTGTTCGAGAAGTCGGCCAGTGCGCCGGTGCCGATGTCAGTGCGGACCGGGCAGCTCAGTTGCTCGCCTTCGGTCAGTGACCCGGTGACCACGTCGGTCTGACCCGAGGGACCGGCCGTGACGTCCAACGAGGTGGTGCCGTCGTTGGTCGTGATCTCGTCGATGCTGCAGAACTGGCCGGGCGCGCAGGTGGTGGTGTCCGAGACCCCGTCGAACATCGTCACGGTGACGGTGCCGTGGCTGGTTCCGGCGAGCAGGTCGCCGCCGTACGTCGCGGTCATGACGTCGGTGCCGGCCGGCAGCGCGGTGGTGGTGAGGCTCGCCGTACAAGTCTTGAGCAGGCAGAACCCGAGCGATCCGGTGCCGAGATCTTGCGGACCGCTGCCGTTGTTGACCGAGAAGTCGACGTTGCCGGCAGGGGTCACGCCAAGGCCAGGAAGGCCCAGGACGGAGACCGTGGCAGTGAAGGTGACGCTGTCACCGACCGTCGCCGACGTCGTCGAGCTCGACACCGTCGTCGTCGTCGGCAACAGCCCCGCCGCCGACGCGGGTGCAGCGAGTGCGAGCGGCAGCACGATGGTGGTCGCTCCGACGGCCCCGACGACCGCTGCCAACCGCAGCGATCGCCGCATCGATGTGACCTGTGAACTTCGACGCATCACAGAACCCCCAGCTACAGGACCCTGGCGGGGCAAGGTCGATCAGAGTGTGCGGCCGGATCGTCTCGGCGTGGACAAACCCGGGCAAGTGGGGTGGCCCGGGCTGTCGCTGATCCGACACCGGCCTGCCGGACCGCTAGCCGAACAACTCGGACGCGGCCGCCTCGAGCCGAGTCATGTGCTCGGCGACGATCATTTCGTTGACTGCGAACACCGCGGCGGACAGCACGAGCGTCAGCAGGCTCCCAGCAACGAAGGCGACCCGCGGGCGAGTTGCCAGGTCAACGACGGGTGCGTTGTGTAGCGAATTGATAAGCACGGTGGCCCCCTCTCGACACTCAGGTCGGAGCGTGGGGACCCGCTTCGATCGACAGTCGGGACGCTATGCCTGTGACCGGACCGTTGTCACGCTCTGTGTCAGCTTCTTGACAGTCCGATTGCTCACAGGAGCACGTTCTTACGATGGAGGCGTGAGCGAGTTGGCATTGCGGCGCGGCACGCCGGGCCGTGGCGTGGATGCCGGCGTCGCGGCGCACTACGGCGAGCCGTTCGGCGAGCAGCGCCAGCTGCTCGGCGCAGGTGGTGTCATCGACCGCTCGCACCGCGGCGTGGTGCGGGTCGGCGGCCCGGACCGGCTGTCCTGGTTGCACTCGCTGACCACGCAACACCTGACCGAGTTGCCGGCGGGTGACGTCACCGAGGCGCTGGTGCTCTCACCGCACGGTCACGTCGAGCACCACCTGGTGCTGTTCGACGACGCTGAGGCGACCTGGATCCACGTCGAGCCCGGCACCGCCGAGGCGTTGACGTCGTACCTGGACTCGATGCGGTTCATGCTGCGGGTCGACGTTGCCGATGTGTCCGCGGACTATGCGGTGGTCACGACGGTGCGCGAGGGTGACGTCCGCGACGAGCTGGTGCGGCGGCCCGAGGTCGCCGACCGGTTGACCCAAGGTCCGCTGCCGGTCGTGGGCCACGACGCGTTTGAGGCGCTGCGGGTCGAGCGCCGTCGCCCGCGGCTGGGGTTCGAAACCGACCATCGGACGATTCCGCATGAGGTCAGTTGGATCGGCACGGCCGTCCATCTGGACAAGGGGTGCTACCGCGGCCAGGAGACGGTCGCGCGCGTCCACAACCTCGGCCGGCCACCACGCCGGCTGGTGTTCGCGCACCTCGACGGCACCGTGGACGAACTGCCGCCGCCGCACACGCCGGTCGAGCTGGACGGGCGAGCCGTCGGGTTCCTCGGCACCGCCGTGCACCACGCCGAGCTCGGGCCGGTCGCGCTCGCGGTCGTCAAGCGACAGACCCCCGACGATGCTCAGCTGGTCGTTGCGGGCATGGCGATGCAGGCCGAACCCGCTGCCTGATCAACCGCTGTCGTCGAGGCGTCTGGCCGGGCTGCAGCGTGACACTATGGGCGCCGTGAGCCCAGGCAACCGACGCATCGATCGAGTCCTCGCCGACGACTTCCTCGACGGGCTCGCTGACGCGCCGCTCGCCGAGGTTCGTCGCCGGCGTACGGAAGCCGAACAAGAGGAGACCGACCTCTCCTACCTGCGCCGGCTGCTCCAGGGACGGATCGACATCCTGCGCACCGAGCGGGAGCGCCGCGCCGGTCCCGCGCCCGACGAGTCGCTCGTCGAGGCGCTGCCGCGCATCCTCGCCGACGAAGGCCAGCGGTCGGCGCCGCACGGCCTCGGGCGGCACGTGACCGTCGAGCCGTCGCGCGCCGACATGCACCGCCGGTACGTCGAGAAGTTGATCGCCGACGTCAACCTGTCGGATCCGGCGGCTCACGACGACGACACGCTCGCGCGGGTGATCGGCGTTCTGGAGACCGAGGAGGCGCAGGTGTCGGGTCGGCGCCGCGAGGTGCAACAGGTGATGGACGCGTGTACGGCGGAGATCACCCGGCGTTACCGCGACGGCGAAGCCAACGTCGCCGACTTGCTGCCGACCGAGGCCGACCAGTGACCCACACGCGCCCTTGCCCCTAGATCGTTGTCGACTTCCCGCGCCGACTTTGGCGATTTTGGCGCGGCAGGTCGACAACGGGCGTGGCTGAGGCGATGACGGATGGTCGTGGTCGCCGAGGTCGTCCGCAATAGCGTTGTCGAGAGCCGGCATCACGGCAGCGTGATCGCGCTCGACCCGCACGGCGACGTCGTGCTGAGCCTGGGCGATCCCCACGCGCCGATGCTGCCGCGCAGCGCGCTCAAACCGTTGCAGGCCGCCGGCATGGTGCGCGCCGGGCTGGACGTCGACGACGACCTGCTCGCGCTGGTCTGCGCGAGCCACTCCGGCGAAGCCGGCCACGTTGCAGGCGTCCGGCGGCTGCTCGCGACGGCGGGCTTGGACGAGGCGGCGCTAGACAACACGCCGGACCTCCCGCTGGACCCGCAGGCCCGAGACGACGCGATCCGCGCCGGACATGGCCCGGCGCGCATCACCCAGAACTGCTCGGGCAAGCACGCCGGGATGCTCGCCAGCTGTGTCGCCAACGGCTGGCCGACCGACGGCTATCTCGCGCCCGAGCACGCGTTGCAGCGGGCGCTGCGCGAGGCCGTCGAAGACCTGACCGGCGAGCCGGTCGCGGCGACCGTGGTCGACGGTTGCGGCGCGCCACAGTTCGCGGTGTCGCTGACCGGTCTGGCGCGAGCATTCGCGCGGCTGGCGGTGGCGTCACCCGAGACCGCGGAGGGGCGGTGTGCACATGCCATGCGTGATCACCCGCATCTCGTCGGCGGCAGCGGTCGCGATGTCACTGCGCTGCTCGCCGGCGTGCCGGGCCTGGTCGCAAAGGAGGGCGCCGAAGGGGTGTACGTCGCCGCGACGTCGGATGGCGCTGCCGTCGCGGTGAAGATTGAGGACGGCGCGGGTCGAGCGAGGCTGCCGGTGCTCGTCGCCGCGCTGCGCCAGCTAGGAGTCGCGGCGCCGACCCTCGACGATCTCGCCGTCGTACCGGTGCTCGGTCATGGTGAGCGAGTCGGCGAAGTGCGCGCCGTCGGGATGGCGTGACCAGGGTCACCCGGCGTACCGCTTGCTGAGTGCTTGCAAGAGTTAGCACATGCCCGTACAGTGCAGATATGGCGAAGTTGGACGTGCGCAATCTCGGTGACTACATCCGGGAGCAGCGCGCGGCGGCGCAGATCTCGTTGCGCCAACTGGCCACGCTTGCCGGCGTCTCGAACCCGTACCTCAGCCAGATCGAGCGTGGGTTGCGCAAGCCGAGCGCCGAGATCTTGCAGCAGATCGCCAAGGCGCTGCGGATCTCGGCCGAGGCACTGTACGTCCAGGCCGGCATCCTCGAGGAGCGGTACGGCGACAGCGACGTCCCGGCCGCGATCATGGCGGATGGCCATCTCGCCGAGCGGCAGAAGCAGGTCTTGCTCGAGCTCTACGAGGCCTACCGCCGCGAAAACGACGCGCTCGCGGGCGCGCCGGACAAGACCACCTCCGCCGCTGAAGCGGCGGAGGGCACCACGTCCCGTACTCGCACCGCCCGTCGCGCCAAGCCGGCGACCTCGGGCAACGGTGCAGCGTCGGCGGCCGGGGGCACCGCCGACGCGCCCAACCGGTCCAGGAGGTCCGATGCCAACCCTGATCAACCTTGACGTGAAGCCGCTCTACGCGATCGCCGGTGTCGGCGACCTCGCGGTCGAGCGACTGCGCCACACCGCCACGACGCTTCCCGAGCAGGTCAAGACGCTGCCGGCGAAGGTGCAGGCGCGGCAGGCCGACCTCGCCGTCCAGGCGCAGGCGCTGCCGGCAACCGTGCGCAAGCAGGCCGAGGTGCTGCCAGTCGAGCTGCGCCGCCAGGTCCAGGAGCTGCCGAGCCAGGTGCAGGCGCTGCCGGCCGCGGTTCGCAAGCAGGCCGAGGAGCTGCGCGCCAACGTCCGCAAGCAGGTCGAGGACTTCGCCACCAAGGCAACCGTCGCGTACGGCGAGTTCGCCACCCGCGGCGAGAAGGTCGTGACCAGCCTGCGCGGTGACACCGCCAAGCCGAGCACGTCGAAGCCCGCGGCGAAGAAGCCGGCCGCAAAGCGCACGACCAAGGCCGCTTCAGCGACGCCGACCAAGCCGGCCGCCGCGAGCAAGCCGTCGGCCACCACCCCGGCCGCCCCGGCGACGCCGACCAAGCCGGCCGCGCCGACGTTCGCGACGCCGAGCCAGCCGCCGTTGAACGGCGGCAGCTCCGCCAGCTGACCCCCCGCGGCAAGATCTTCGCCGTCTGATGGTGCTCGAGCACCGTCAGACGGCGATGATCTTTGTGGGGCCGCTTAGCGCTGGACGCCGCCCGGCGGGGCGTCGCGGTCGTCCAGCCAGCGGCCGCCGAACCACATCGGCTGGTCGGCGAGCAGTTCGATCCCGATCCCGTCCGGGTCACGCAGGTACAGCGACTCCTCGATGCCGCGTTGCGGCCCGTCGTACGGGATGCCGGCGTCGTCGAGCCGCTGCCGCAGCATGGCGTGCGTGTCCGGCGGCACCGAGATCGCGATGTGCTGCACGCCGCCGAACCCTTCCGGCGACTTCTCGAGACCGAGGCCCGGGAAGTCGAAGAAGCCGAGCAACGTGTCGTTGCCGACGTCGAAGAAGAAGTGCGACGAGCCGGGATAGTCGCGGTTCTCGACCAGCTCGATCAGCGGGAAGCCGAGCAAGCCTTGGTAGAAGTTGATGGTCTGCTCGACGTCGCTGCAGATCAACGCCGCGTGATGAATGCCGCGCGCGGTCGAGGCGGGTCGGTCGGCCGGTGGCGCGACGTACTGCTCACGCAACTCCTTGCGTCGTTGCTCGAGCCGCGCGCGCTCGGCCGCATCGGGTGGTGCCATGACCCGAAGCCTGCCACCCCTGGCTAGGGTCCGACCACATGACGGCGCTGGCGATTGGCGACTGCGACGTCTGGTTCCCGGCCGGTCCGCAGGCGTTGTACGACGTGAGCCTGTCGGTGCGGCCGGGCGAGCATTGGGCGTTGCTCGGCGCCAACGGCGCGGGGAAGTCGACGCTGCTGGCGATCGCCGGCGCGCAACGGTTCCCGTCGCGCGGGACGGTCGAGATCCTCGGCCAGCGGCTCGGCCGGGTCGATGTCCGGGAGCTGCGCAAGCAGATCGGTGCGGTCGACCCGCGGTTGCGGGTCCCGCCGGAGCTCACCGTCTCGGAGTACGTCGCGACCGGCGCCACGCAGACCGTGCAGCCGCTCGGCCCGTCGTCACCCGACGTGGCCGAGTACGTCGGCGAGTTGTGCGGCCGCTTCGGTCTTGCCGACATCGCCGAGCGGGCGATCGGTGTCTGCTCGGCCGGGGAGCGCGAGCGCGCGCGACTGGCGCGCGCGTTGGTCCCTCGGCCGCGGTTGCTGCTGCTCGACGAGCCGGCCGCCGGTCTAGACCTGCCCGGGCGCGCCGACTTGCTGCGAGCGATCGAGGACACCGCCGCCGCAGCGACCGAGATGGCGAGCATGATCGTCGTGCATCACCTGGAAGAACTGCCCGCGACCACCAGTCATGTCGCGCTGCTGCGGCACGGTCGGTTGATCGCGCAGGGCGACGTCGGGCTGTTGTCGGATGCTGCTGCGTTGAGCGAGTGTTTCGGGCGGCCGGTTAAGGCGTTCGACGTCGACGGCCGCTGGTTCGCCTCGGCGACCTAGCCCCAGCTGGTCGACAGCATCAGCCCGACGAACAACGCACCCAGCGCGAAGAGTCCGGTCGCTGCACCGAACACCGCCATCTGGCCGCGCGACGTCGCGCGCTGGTGCAGGTACGCCGACAGCCCGGACAGCGCGACGACGACGAGCTTGAGCGTCACCGTGTGCCGGTAGTCGGCGTCGTGCTGGTAGCGATCGTTGGTGGCGACGATGTTCCAGACGCCGGTGCCGATCAGCAGCGCGAAGGCCGGCCAGGCGATCCGTGCGAACTGCCGGGCCACCGACTTCGGTACGTCGACACCAGCCGCGCGCAGCACGGGGACGAGTGCCGCGAGGGTGATCTGGCCACCAACCCAAACCGTTGCGCCAAGGACGTGCAGGAACAGCCGAATCGTGTCCTCGGATACGCCCAGCATCCGGCCAGTCTCGCAGGCGGCTACTCGGCGAGGATGCGGCCCACCGCCCGATCCCAGCCCGCGGTCGGCACGAGCATCGGCAGACCATCGCCGTCACGGGAGACCGTCATGCCGCGGCACGGCGCGTCCACGGTGGCGATCCAGGTGTGATGCCGGCCGCGGAACGTCACTACCTGCTCGGTGGTCGTCGCGATCTCGCACTGCACACGATTGGGCGGCCACACCGGGAGCCGGTCGAACCGGCGCACCAGGTGACGCCGCCGCTTCGCGCCGAGCACGTGCCGGTCGCTTGCCCCATCGACGCCGCGCTTCTCGACCACGACGTGACGCACCGAGAGCGGCACGTGCTCCTTGGCTGGGCGGTCGGCGTGCGGCGAGCCGGCCGGATCGATGGCGGGGGCGAGGCTCGGGTGAGCGCTCCCGGACGTCGCGGCCACCGCGGACGCTCCGGCCATCACCGACAGGGCGAGCGTTGCGATCGCGAGGTGAGTCGGTCGGGAGCGAAGCGCTGGTCGATGCATCGTCGATCACCTCACCGTGAGTGTGCCCTCTGTGGTTTGACGCTGCACCCGCCGCTGTCGTTCCAGCCCTACTCTGAACGGCATGAGTTACTTGCTGTTCCCGCTGAACGGCGCATTTCTCGTCATCGGCCTGGCGATGCTGGTCGTGAAGGTCTGGGCGCTGGTCGACGCCACGACGCACCCGGACGCGGCGTACCAGGCCGCCGGCAAGCTCAACAAGACCGCATGGATCGTGATCCTGGTGATCGGGCTGTTCTTCTCGCTGCTCGGCCTGATCGCCGCCCTCGTCTACCTGCTCGACGTGCGGCCGGCGCTGCGTTCGCTGCGTCGCGGCGGCTCCTCCTCGTCGCGCTGGTGACCACCCACCGGCTCGACCTCGCGGACGCGACGCTCCGCGAGTGGCAAGCCACCGTCGTGCGGGCCGACGCCGACGGCATCGTGCTCGACCGGTCCGCGTTCTACCCCGGCGGCGGCGGCCAGCCGCCGGACCACGGCGTGCTGCTGTGGGGCGGCGTGCAGACCCGCATCGTCGGCGCCCGCAAGACCGCCGACGACATCTACCTGATCCCCGACGAAGCCGATCCGCTGCCGCCGGCCGACACCGCCGTCACCGGCGCCCTCGACGACGCCCGCCGCACGGCGCTGATGCGCACGCACTCCGCACTGCACCTGCTGGCCGGCGTCGTGTTCCGCGACTACGGCGCGCTCGTGACCGGCGGCAACATGGAACCGCTCGAGGCGCGGATGGACTTCAACCTGCCGGAGGTGCCGGAAGGCTTCAAGGACGCGATCGGCGCCGCCTGCGCCGTCGAGGTCGCCGCCGACCGGCGGATCGACGTGAAGGTGCTGCCGCGCGACGAGGCGTTCGCGATCCCGGACGTCATCCGCACCGCCACCAACTTGCTGCCGCCCGGACTGACCGAGGTGCGGATCGTCGACATCGTCGGGCTCGACACCCAGGCCGACGGCGGCACCCACGTCGCGTCGACGACACAGATCGGCGCGATCGACGTCGTCAAAGTCGAGAACAAGGGCAAGGGATTTCGCCGGCTCCGGATCCGGCTGCCGGAATGAGCGACGTCCCGTTCCCGGTGCCCCGGTACGGCGAGGCGGCGCTCGCGGACGTGATGCCATCGGTGCTCGCCGCGCTCGAAGCCGGTGGCGACAATCGGCTCGGGCTCGAGCCGGCGGCGCGCGTCGTCGTCGTACTCGTCGACGGGCTCGGCCTGGTCGGGCTGCGGCAGTTCGCCGACGCGGCACCGTTCCTGTCGTCGATGGCCTGCTCCGAGCTGACCGCCGGCTTCCCGTCGACCACCGTCACCTCGCTGGCGTCGTTGTCGATGGGCGTGCCCGCGGGCGAGCACGCGATGACCGGCTACACGACGTACCTCGACGACCTCGGCGAGGTCATCAACTGGCTGGCGTGGAAGCCGGTCGGCA
The DNA here is from genome assembly GCA_035550315.1 of Mycobacteriales bacterium. Lineage (GTDB taxonomy): Bacteria > Actinomycetota > Actinomycetes > JAFAQI01 > JAFAQI01 > DASZPL01. The sequence goes on from DASZPL010000117.1 coordinate 15,016, forward strand.
GTGGCGACGATCTGCGTGACCAAATCGTGCCCGAGACGGTCCAGGAGAGCCCGACGATGTGGCGGCGCGCCGCCGACGCCGGCGTCGCGGTGACGATCGCGAATGCACGGCAGTTCGAGGACAGCGGGCTGACCCGCGCCGTGTTCGGCGGCGGCCGGTTCGATGGCGCGATCGCCAACGGCGACGCGATCGCGATGATCGGCGAGGCCGTGGAGCGCGGCCATCGCTCGCTGGTCTACGGCTACCTCTCGGAGCTTGACCTCGTCGGGCATGTCCGCGGTCCCGGCACCGACGCGTGGGTGGCACAGCTCGCGCTGGTCGACCGGCATCTGGCCGTGCTCGCCGACCGGTTGCCGCCCGGAACCTTGCTGCTCGTCACCGCCGACCACGGCATGGTCGACATGCCGGCCGAGCAGACGATCGATGCCGATGCCGCGGAGTCGCCGCTGCGGGACGGCGTCCTTGCGCTGGCAGGGGAGCCGCGGATGCGGCACGTGCACGCCCGACCGGGCGCCGCCGCCGATCTGCTGGCGACCTGGCGCGAGCTGCTTGGCGACCGGGCGTGGGTGATCAGCCGCGACGACGCGATCGCGGCCGGATTGTTCGGGCCGGTCGTCACGCCGATCGCGACAGCCCGCATCGGTGACGTGCTCGCGATCGCCCGCGACGGGCTCGGGATCGTGCAGCGCAAACGGGAGTCGCGGCTGTCCTCGCTGCCGGGTCATCACGGTGGGCTGACCGATGGCGAGCTGCTCGTGCCGCTGCTGTCGATGGTGCGATGACGGCCGAGATCAGCTTGGTGCTCGGTGACATCGTCGAGCAGGACGTCGATGCCGTCGTCAACGCGGCGAACAGCGGTCTGATGGGTGGCGGCGGTGTCGACGGCGCGATCCTGCGTGCCGGCGGCGACGCGCAGCTCGCCGCCCGCCGCGAGCTGCGGGACCGGATCGGCCCGTTGCCGACCGGGCAGGCGGCCGCAACCGATGCCGGCGCGATGCGCTGCCGCTGGGTGATCCACGTCGTCGGCCCGGTCTACAGCAAGCGCGAAGACCGGTCTGCCTTGCTCGCGTCGTGCTACCGCGAGGCGCTCCGGGTCGCCGACGAGCTGGGGGCGGGCAGCGTCGCCTTTCCCGCCGTGTCGGCCGGGATCTACGGCTGGCCGGCGGCCTCGGCGGCGGACATTGCCGTCGACACCGTGCGGTCGTGCGAGACGGCCGTCGGCGACGTCCGGTTCGTGCTGTTCAGCCAGGACATGTACGACGAGTTCGCCCGCGCCCTCAGAAGTTGAGAGCCGCCGTCCAGCGGTCGAGCAGCGAGACGTCACCGTCGACCTCGAGGGTGTCCCAGCCCACCCGGCTGCAGCAGGCGAGCAGCAGCGCGCTCGTCGTACCGGTCACGGTGACGTCGGGTTGCTTGAGTACGTCGAGTCGCTCGATGCCGCGCGGTTGCAGCTGCAGGCACCAGGTGCCGTTGTCGGAGGAGGCCAACGCCACGGTGCCTTCCGGCCCCGTCGTGCCGTCGCGTACGAACAGCCGCGGCACGATCAGGTCGACGTACTCATCGAGCCCGTCGCCGGCGAGCTCGGCGTCGATCGGCTGGCGCATGCCGTGCGCCGCCTGCGCGTCGAACCGGTGCACCGACGACTCATGCGCCATCCGGCGCGCCCAGAACGCTGCGACGCCGGCGTCGCCGTCGTCCCAGTTCCATGCCGGTGTGTCCGGCGCGCTGTCGGCCAATGTGGCGACGAGCTCGTCGAGCAGCTCCCGAAGCGCCGCGACCGGCTCGCCGGCGGGCACCGCGGGAGGTCCCTCCGGTGGCGCCGTTAGCCGGTTGGTGACGACGTTGATGACGTTGGCGTAGATCATCGCGATGTGCCGGACGAGCGCACCGACGTCCCAGCCGTCGCAGCCGGGGACCGGCGGGTCGAGGCCGAGGGCGGCTGCAGCGAGTAGCCCCTCGCCCTCCTGCCGGATGGCGGCAACGAGCTCGGGGTACGGCGGTGTGGTCACGTGCCTTCCCGGATGACTTTGTGCTGCGCCGCCTGGGCGCGGGGCCGGACGACCAGCTGGTCGATGTTGACGTGCCAGGGCCGAGTGGCGACCCAGGCGATGCAGTCGGCGATGTCGTCGGCCGTGAGCGGGCCACGCACTCCGGCGTACACCGCATCCGCGCGGGCTTGGTCTCCCCCCAGCCGGTTGAGCGAAAACTCCTCGGTCGCCACCATGCCGGGTGCGATCTCGGTCACCCGGATCGGCTTGCCCGCGAGCTCCAGCCGCAACGTCTCGGACAGCGCCCGTTCGGCATGCTTCGCGGCGGTGTAGCCGCCCCCGCCCTCGTAGACGATGTGGCCGGCCGTCGACGTCACGGTGACGATCAGCCCGTCGCCGGTTGCCTCCAGCGCCGGCAGCAGGGCGCGGACGACCCGCATCGTCCCCATCACGTTGACCTGCCACATCCGCTGCCAGTCGTCGTCGTTCGCGGCGGCGATCGGGTCGAGACCGAACGCGCCGCCGGCGTTGTTCACGAGGAGGTGGCACCCGTCGACCGAGGCGGCGAGGGCCTGCACCGATGCCTCGTCGGTGACGTCGCAGGTCACTGGGCGGGCGCCGGTCTCCTTCGCCAGTGTCTCCAGCCGCTCGCGCCGTCGCGCCGCCGCGACGACCTGGAACCCGTCGGCGGCCAACCGGCGCGCGGTGGCTGCACCGATGCCGCTGCTGGCGCCCGTGACGACGGCAACTCGATCCACGACCCGAGCCTAAAGACGGCGTACTACAGCCGATCGGGCAGGATGGATGCATGGCGTTGCCACGACGGGTCGCGACCCTGTCGGTGCACACTTCCCCGCTGGACCAGCCCGGCGGCGGTGACGCCGGCGGCATGAATGTCTACGTGACCGAGGTCGCGAAGCGGCTCGCCGAGCGTGGCATCGAGGTCGAGATCTTCACCCGGGCGACGAGCAGCGAGCTGCCGCCGTCGGTCGAGTTCGTCCCCGGCGTGACCGTGCGCCACATCACCGCCGGCCCTTACGAAGGGTTGGACAAGAACGACCTGCCCGCCCAGCTGTGCGCGTTCACCAGCGGCGTGCTGCGCGCCGAGGCGGTCCACGAGCCGGGTTGGTTCGACGTGGTGCACTCGCACTACTGGCTGTCGGGTCAGGTCGGCTGGCTGGCCAAGGAGCGCTGGGGCGTGCCGCTGGTGCACTCGATGCACACCATGGCGAAGGTGAAGAACGCGGCGCTCGCGGAAGGCGACGCGCCCGAGCCGGCGATGCGCGCGATCGGCGAGGCGCAGGTCGTGGAGGCGGCGGACCGGTTGCTGGCGTCCACCGGCGAGGAGGCCGCCCAGCTGGTCACGTTGTACGACGCCGACCCGTCCCGCGTCACGACCGTGCCACCCGGCGTCGACCTCTCGGTCTTCACGCCCGGCGACCGCGGCGCCGCGCGGCGCCGGTTGTCGATGCCCGCGGACGCCGTCGTGCTGCTGTTCGTCGGCCGGATCCAGCCGCTGAAGGCGCCGGACGTGGTGCTGCGCGCCGCCGCCGATCTGCTCGAGGCCGACCCGGAGCTGCGGCAGCGGCTGGTGATCGCGATCGTGGGGGGTCCGTCCGGCAGCGGGCTGGAGCGCCCCGAGCACCTGCACAAGCTGGCGGTGTCGCTCGGCCTCGCCGACGTCGTGCGGTTCGAGCCGCCGGTGCCGCAGGCGATGCTCGCCGACTACTACCGTGCGGCCGACGTCACCGTCGTGCCGTCGTACACCGAGTCGTTCGGGTTGGTCGCCATCGAGTCGCAGGCGTGCGGCACGCCGGTCGTGGCGGCGCGGGTCGGCGGGCTGCGGACCGCGGTCCGGGACCGGGTATCCGGCGTACTCGTTGACGGGCACGTGCCCGGTGACTACGCCGCCGCGATTCGCTCGCTGCTGGCCGAGCCGCGCCGCTGGGCAACCCTCGCTGCCGGTGCGGTGCGGCACGCCGCCGACTTCGGGTGGGGGATGACGGCGGAGCGCATCCTCGAGGTCTACGCCGCGCTGTGACCAAACCTGAGACCGCGACCGCCGCCGATCCGGCCGCCGTGATCCGCGCGACGCTCGACGAGCGGGCGCTCAGCTATGAGGAGCCTCAGCCCGGCTCGTTCCTGGTCAAGCTGCCCGGCAACCACAAGCTGGCGACGATGACGTGGCTGGTCGTCGGTGACCACTCGCTGCACGTCGAAGCGTTCTTCTGCCGCCGGCCGGACGAGGAGCAGGAGCGCTTCTACCGCTGGCTGCTCGAGCGCAACGCCCGGATGTACGCCGTCGCGTTCTCGGTCGACACCCTCGGCGACGTCTACCTGGTCGGGCGGCTGCCGCTGTCGTCGATCGAACCCGACGAGCTCGACCGGGTCCTCGGCAGCGTTCTCAGCTACGCCGACGACTGGTTCGACACGGCGCTGGAGATCGGCTTCCGCGGCTCGATCGAGCGGGAGTGGGACTGGCGGGTCAGCCGTGGCGAGTCGCTGGCCAACCTGGCCGCGTTCGCGCGCTTCGCCGACCCCGCCAACCGCAACCGGCAGGATGAGCATCGTGACTGAGCAAGCCGTCGGGACGCTCGTGCTGTTGCGGCACGGCGAGAGCGAATGGAACGCCAAGAACCTGTTCACCGGCTGGGTCGACGTCGGCCTCACAGAGAAGGGGCGGGCCGAGGCGGTCCGGGCCGGCGACCTGCTCCGCGACCACGACCTGCTGCCCGACCTGCTCCACACCTCGGTGTTGCAGCGAGCGATCGCGACGGCGGTCGAGGCGCTCAGCACGTGTGACCGGGTGTGGATCCCGGTGCGCCGGTCGTGGCGGCTGAACGAGCGGCACTACGGCGACCTGCAAGGCAAGAACAAGACCGAGATCCGCGAGCAGTACGGCGAGGATCAGTTCCTCACCTGGCGGCGGTCGTTCGACACGCCGCCGCCGCCGATCGCCGACGACGCGGAGTTCTCCCAGCTCGGCGATGCTCGCTACGCCGTCCTCGCGCCGGATGTGGTGCCGCGCACCGAATGCCTTAAGGACGTGGTCGAGCGGCTGCTGCCGTACTGGTATGACGCGCTGGTGCCTGACCTGCGGGGCGGCGGCACCGTCTTGGTGGTCGCGCACGGCAACTCGATCCGGGCGCTGGTCAAGCACCTCGACGGCATCGGCGACGCCGAGATCGCCGGGCTGAACATCCCGACCGGGATCCCGTTGCGTTACGACCTGGACGACCGGTTGCGACCGGTCAAGCCGGGCGGGGAGTACCTCGACCCCGATGCTGCCGCGGCGTCGATCGAGGCGGTCAAGAACCAGGGCCGCTAGCGGGACCTGCCGCTAGCCGTTGGCGGGCTCGCCGGGCTCGGCCGGGAAGGTCGCGCGCACCACGGGCTGGAACTGGCTCGGCGCGAACGACACGTCGGCGGCCGACACGACCGGCACCTGCACCGCCCGGCTGATGCCGGCGTTGGCGAAGCTGAGCTGCACCGACACCGTGGTGCCGGCGACGAGCGGCTGGGTCGTGTTGACGGCCGCGGTCGGGCCGTCCGGGCGCAGCGTCGGGCTGGCGATCGAGATCAGCACCTTCGGTGGCAACGGCACGCTGCCGCTGGCCGTTCCGCCGAAGGTCACCGAACCGCTGCCGTCGATGGTCGCCCCGATCAGGTTGTCCGAGCTGGCCTGCTGATTGATCAGGCCGGCGAACAGGTAGGGCTTCGCGCTGGGGCCGCTCAATGTCGCGCCGCTCGACGTGTCGGGGACGGCGATGAAGACGTTCCGCGCCTGCACCTTGGCGATGTTGAAGCTGGTGCCGGTCGTGGTGGCGTGCTCGACGCTGGTCTCGGCCGGTGACTGGAAACCGCAGCCGACAAGGAGTAACGCCGTACCGACCGCGAGGGCGGTGGCAACGGCCCGGCGCTGGATCACGCTGGCTCCTTGACCTCGTCCTGGTCGCGTCCGGCGACCACAGCCGGGTCAGCCTACTGACCGAGGATCGCCGTGTTCGTGAGGGGGTCCGGCTCAGCCGGATGACGTGCCGGCGAACTGCCGCAGCTGGTCGGCAAGCGCCGGGATCGCAGCGACCGTCATCGACCGTTGGATGGAACTGATCGTGCCGTCCGGCTTGACGAGTACGACGGTCACGCCGGTGCTGCGCACGGAATCGGCGACGGCTGCCGCCGGGTCGAAGAAGACGTCGGGTTCGACGCTGTGCAGCTGGCCGGGCAGCGCGGCCGCCTCGGCGTCGGTCGCCGCCGGAGCCACCACGGCTAGCGACAGCCGTGACTTGGTTGCCTGCGCACCGACCAGGTCGAGCAGGTTGGTGCAGTCGCAGTGCAACGGGACGAGCGCGATCGCCTTCGGCCGCAGCGCGCGGGCGGCGACCGGCTGCTGGTCGGTGGTCCGCAGCAGCACGCTCGGGAGCAGCCCGCCGACGTGCCCGTCGGCAACGGCCGGCGCTGCGATCGGAGCCGCCGCGAGCTGGCTCGGGGCGGTAGTCGGGGTCAGCGCGGTCATGGCGCCGGCGGCGAGTGCCGCCACGATCAGGGCACCGAGCAGGATGCAGCTGGTCAGCGCGCCCCGCCGGGACAGCTGCCGGCCGATCCACTCGTTGCGGCGAGCGGCCCGCAGCTCGCGGTGGTAGGCGGCGATGTCGGGGGCGAGCTCGCGGATGTCGTCGGGAATGACCACGTCGGTCCAGCTGTCGTCGTCGGCCCAGGCGGCATCCCACGCGTCATGGGCGGCGCCGAATGCGTCACGCGGACGGTCGTCTTCGTCCGGCACGTGCTCAGTATGCGCCGCCCGCCCAACCGGCGAAAGAGCTGGGCCGGATTCGTTCGACATGCACGGCTGCGGCCGTCCTGTCAAGCCCCATCTGGTTGACGATTATGCGCCTGACCTGCGGTTTCGTCGGTTCGGCGGCGCCGGTCGGGTCGGTCTTGCGTGCTACCCTTACTTCAGCGGAAGGGGAACAAAGCGCATGACGTTCACGGTCGGCGAGACGGTCGTCTACCCCCATCACGGGGCTGCCCTCATCGAAGCAATCGAGACCCGCACGATCAAAGGCGAGGAGAAGACCTACCTCGTGCTCAAGGTCGCACAAGGCGACCTGACCGTCCGGGTTCCCGCCGAGAACGCCGAGTATGTCGGCGTCCGCGATGTGGTCGGCGCCGATGGCTTGGAGCGGGTCTTCGACATCCTCAAGGCGCCGCACACGGAGGAGCCGACCAACTGGTCGCGGCGTTACAAGGCGAACGTCGAGAAGATCGCCTCCGGCGACGTCAACAAGGTGGCCGAGGTGGTCCGTGACCTGTGGCGTCGCGACCGCGAGCGCGGCCTGTCCGCCGGCGAGAAGCGGATGCTCGCGAAGGCCCGGCAGATCCTGGTGTCGGAGCTCGCGCTCGCCGAGGGCACCAACGAGGACAAGGCCGAGGCCATCCTCGACGAGGTGCTCGCCGGCTGACTCGCGGCGCCGGCAGCCGCCGATGACGGCCGACGAGGTCGTGCCGCTGACCGATCCTGTCGCCGGGTTGCCCCGCGTCGGCGTCGGCGTCGACGTTCACCCGTTCGCCGCTGGCCGCCCACTCGCGCTGGCCTGTCTGAGCTGGCCGGAGGAGCCGGGCTTGGCCGGTCACTCCGACGGTGACGTGGTCGCGCACGCCGCCTGCGACGCGCTGTTGTCCGCTGCCGGGCTCGGTGACCTCGGCAGCCAGTTCGGCACCGCCGAGCCGGGCTGGGCCGACGCCACCGGCGCGGCCATGCTCGCCGAGACCGCGCGGCGGTTGACCGCGGCCGGCTGGGCGATCGGCAACGTCGCCGTACAGCTGATCGGGCAACGCCCGCGGATCGCCGACCGGCGGGAGGAGGCGCAAGCCGCGCTCTCCAACGCGGTCGGTGCGCCGGTCACCCTCTCGGCCACCACGACCGACGGACTCGGCCTCACCGGACGCGGCGAAGGGCTCGCTGCCATCGCCAGCGCCCTCGTGATCCGCCGGCGCTAGAGCCGCCAGTTCGCCCAGCGCCAACCCGCGTTGTCGACCTGACGTGGCGAAACCGCCGAATTCGGCGCGGCAACTCGACAACGCTCGTGCGGGGCGCGATGTGCCTGCAGACCAGCGCGTCGTCGACGTTGTCCACAGTTGCGGAGTCGACCCGAGCGGTGCGTCTTGGCGACAACCACGCTGCGCGCATGCGTGCCGAACTCATCGCGGCGATCCGTGCCCGCGGCGGCATCTGTACCCGCGACGAAGCGTGCGGTGTTGCGGCCGTGCACGTGGTCGACGACGCCGTCCGGGTCGGCGCGTTGCGGGTCGCAGCGCCGGCGGTCTATGCCTTGCCGGAGCTGCCAGACAACACCGAGCTGCGCCGGCGGGTGGCGCTCGCGCACCACCGCGATGGCGCGTTGTCCCACACCGATGCGCTGGATGTCTGGGGCTTGCCTGGCGCGCTTGACGGATCGGTACATGTCACGGTTCGCGGCGATCACTCTGCCTGCCTGGCCGACGGCGTGAAGCTGCATCGCCGCCGCTACTTCCGCGATGAGCCGGGCGTCGTCCGGGTTCGCGATGGCCTACGCGTCGTTCGAATCGAGCAGGCAGTGATCGACAGCTGGCCGTTGTTGCCGGCGCTCGACCAGCGGGCGCCGGCGATCATCGCGGTCCGTGACCGACGTACGACGGGTGCCCGCCTGTTGGCGTCACTGGCTAAGCAGCCGTGGGTGCCCGGGGCACGCCAGATGGGCGAGCTCTTCGGCTTGCTCGACAGCGGCCTCCATAGCGAGCTCGAAATTTGGGGTCACGCCAACGTGTTCACCGACTCGCGCCTCCCGCCATCGACCACGCAGCGCGCCGTCCGCGTCGGGTCGCGGCGGGTCTATCTTGATCGCGCCTTTGACGACGTGATGCTCGACGTTGAGCTTGACGGCGCGGCGTACCACGGCACGCCGGGCCAGCGAGAGCGCGACCTTCGACGTGACGCTGCGCTGGCCCGGCTGGGCTGGCTCACCGTGCGCTACTCGCATCCACGACTGCACGCGGAGCCAGCCGAAATCGTCGGCGAGGTGCTCGACATCATCACCACGCGCCGGCGGCAATTCGGGCGCGCCTCCTGACCGCGTTGTCGACCTGACGCGGCGAAATCGCCAAATCTGACCCGTCAACTCGACAAGGCTTTGGTGGCGGTGGTCGCCGGCGCCAATAACCTTGCTGCGTGGCGTTGCGGCTGTATGACACCCGGAGTCGCGGCGTGCGCGACTTCGCGCCGCTGCGTGCCGGCGTGGCCTCGATGTACGTCTGCGGGCCGACCGTGCAAGGCGCGCCGCACATCGGTCACGTCCGGTCGGCGGTGTCGTTCGACGTACTGCGCCGCTGGTTGACGGCCAGTGGCTACGACGTCGTCCAGCTGCGCAATGTGACCGACATCGACGACAAGATCCTGCGCAACGCCGACGAGCAGGGCGTCGCATGGTGGGCGCTCGCGACCGAAATGACGCGCCAGTTCCAGGCCGGCTACGACGCACTGAACGTGCTGCCGCCGACCGGTGAGCCACGGGCGACCGGTCATGTGCCGCAAATGCTGTCGCTCATCGAGCGGCTGATCGGCGGCGGCCATGCTTACGCCGCGGGCGGCGACGTCTACTTCGACGTCGGATCGCACCCGACGTACGGCGAGCTGTCCGGCCAGCGGCTTGACGCGATGCAGCCGAGCGAAGATCCCGGCGCCAAGCGCGACCCGCGTGACTTCGCGCTTTGGAAGGGCGCCAAGCCAGGCGAGCCGTCCTGGGAGACGCCGTGGGGACCCGGTCGGCCGGGCTGGCACCTCGAGTGCTCGGCGATGGCCACGCACTACCTCGGCAGCGAGTTCGACATCCACGGCGGCGGCCTCGACCTCGTCTTCCCGCACCATGAGAACGAGTTGGCGCAGTCGAGTGCGGCGGGCGACGGCTTCGCGAGATGGTGGCTGCACAACGGCCTGCTCAACATCCGTGGCACGAAGATGAGCAAGTCGTTGGGCAACTCGCTGTTCCTCACCGACCTGCTGGCGGCGGCGCGGCCGCAGGCGCTGCGCTACTTGTTGACGGCGCCGCACTATCGCTCTGAGATCGACTGGACCGACCACGCGCTGGCCGAGGCGGATGCGGCGTACTCCCGAATCGAAGGGTTCCTGACCCGCGCCGCGGATAAGTACGGCGAGCCGGACGCCGATGCCGCGGTGCCGGCGAGCTTCGCGAATGCGATGAACGACGACCTCGCGGTGCCGGCGGCGATCGGCGAACTGCACGAGACCGTGCGCCGTGGCAACAGCGCAATTGCCGGCGGTGACGACGCCGGCGCCCGCACCGCCTTCGCCGAGGCGGCCGCGATGACCAAACTGCTCGGGTTGTGGCCCGGCGACTTCGCCGGCGAGGCGAGCGACGGCGGTGGCCTTCGCCGGGTCGTCGCCGCCGTCGTGCCGGCATTGCTGGAAGCGCGCGAGGCCGCGCGCGCCCGCAAGGACTATCCGGAGAGCGACCGGATCCGCGCCGCCCTCGCCACCGCCGGCGTCGTCATCGAGGACACCCCTGACGGTCCGCGCTGGCGCGTCGGCAGCTGAGGCGTCGTCGTGGCGTCGAAGAAGGGACCGACGAAGGGCACCGGTGGTCACGGCCGCCGACGGCTGCAGGGGCGTGGTCCGACACCGGCCGCCCAGGACCGGCCCGGTCACCCGGCGCAGCGGCGGGCGCGCGCGGCGGCAAAGCGCGCAGCCTCGTCCAGTCGCGGCGACGGTGGCGGTCGCGCGGCACGCGGCCGCGCCGGCTCGTCGACCGCTGACCTGGTCGCCGGCCGGAATGCCGTGGTCGAGGCGCTGCGAGCCGGCGTTCCGTCAACCGCCCTCTACATTGCGCTGGGCCTCGAGCACGACCGGCGGATCGACGAGGCGCGCCGGCTCGCGACCCAGGCCGAGATCACGATCTCTGACGTCCCGCGCCCCGACCTCGACCGGCTGACATCCGGCGCGCCGCACCAGGGCCTCGCCTTGGCCGCGCGGCCGTTCGACTACCTAGCTGCCGACGACTTGCTGCGCCGGGTGGTCGAGCTGTCCGAGCCGCCGCTCGTGATTGCGCTCGACGGGATCAGCGACCCTCACAACCTCGGCGCGATCGCTCGCTCCGCGGCCGCGTTCGGCGCGCACGGGCTGCTGCTCGCGCAGCGTCGGTCGGCCGGCGTCACGCCGGCTGCGTGGAAGGCGAGTGCGGGCTCGTTGGCCCGGTTGCCGGTCGCGCGCGCAACCAACCTGGTGCGCACCCTCGGCGACTACGCGCAAGCCGGGCTGATGCTGGCCGGGCTGGACGGGGCCGGCGAGATCGACCTGGATCGGCTCGAGCTCGCGACCGGTCCGCTGGTGCTGGTGATCGGCGCCGAGGGCCGCGGGCTCTCACGCCTGGTGGCCGAACGGTGCGACCTGACCGTCCGGATCCCGCTCGCCGGGCCGGTGGAGTCACTCAACGCCTCGGTCGCCGCCGGCGTCGCGCTCGCGGAAATCGCGCGGCGGCGTCAGCCTGGCTGAGCGTGGAAGCCGTTCGCCGTCACCCCAATACGCCTCACTCGTTGTTGTGACAGGGCCCGATTCCCCTCAATCTGACGAACCGTTAGATTCCCCGCAGGTCCAGTGCCGCTTCCGCAACCCAGCACCCGGAGGGCAGACCGCAAATGCGTTCCATGAGACTTCGGCCCGCGGCGTCGCCGCCGGTCACTCGCACGAATGACGAGGACGTCGCGTTGGTCGACGCTGCCCGTCGTGGCGACGAGGACGCGCTTGCTGCCCTGCTCGTCAAGTACCGCGGCTTCGCGCGTGCCAAAGCGCGGTCGTACTTCCTGGTTGGTGCCGATCACGAAGACATCGTTCAAGAGGGCATGATCGGGCTGTACAAGGCAATTCGCGACTTCAAGCCGGACATGGCCTCGAGCTTCCGCACCTTCGCGGAGCTGTGCATCACCCGGCAGATCATCACCGCGATCAAGAGTGCGACGCGTCACAAGCACGGCCCGTTGAACAGTTACATCTCGTTCTCGCAGCCGCTGCTCGTCGACGATGACGGCGACCGTTGTCTGGCCGACGTGCTGCCGATGACCGCGATCTCCGACCCGTGTGACTTGGTGATCAGCGCGGAGCGGATCCGCGCGTTGCAGCAGCACTTCGACGATGCGCTATCTGACCTTGAAGCCGAGGTGCTTCGGCTCTACGTCGATGGCAAGAGCTATCTCGAGATCGCCGGCATGTTGCAGCGGCAGGTCAAGTCGATCGACAACGCACTGCAGCGGATCAAGCGCAAGCTCGACGGTCACCTGCGCGAGCAGGCCATCGCCGACGCCAGCTAACTGCTGCTGTCGCCGGGCGCGATCACCCGGCGCCGCGGGTCACCTGCAGTGACGCCCCGTTTGTCCTTTCGCGGCCCGGGTACGCCGAGCGCATAGTCGACCGGTTTGCTGTCCGCACCACCCGCAGGAGAGACGAGTGATCCCCGTCCCCGCGCAGACCCCGATCGCGGATCGCTACCGGCTCACCGAACTGATCGCCGTCGGCGGCATGGGCGAGGTCTGGTCGGCTCGCGACAGCGTGTTGGACCGGCGGGTCGCGTTGAAGCTGTTGCGGTCCGAGTACGCCGACAACGAAGAGTTCCGCACCCGGTTTCGGGGCGAGGCTCGCGCCGCTGCCTCCGTCAGTGACCCGCACGTGGTCGAGGTCTACGACTACGGCGAGCAACAGGTCGAGGGCAACGGGTGTGCGGCGTACCTCGTCATGGAGTACGTCGACGGCCCGTCGCTGGCCGACGTGATCCGCTCCGGCCGTGGTTTGTCGCCTCGGGAGACCGCCGACCTGCTGGCGCAGGCCGGGGTCGGGTTGCAGGCGGCGCATGAGCGCGGACTGGTGCACCGCGACATCAAGCCGGCCAACTTGCTGCGCACTCCGGACGGCTCGATCAAGATTGCAGACTTCGGCATCGCGCGGGCCGCCGATGCGGTGCCCTTGACCCGCACCGGCACGATCATCGGCACGGCGCAGTACGTCTCGCCCGAACAGGCGAACGGGCAGCCGGCGACCGCCGCCTCCGACATCTACAGCTTGGGCGTCGTGGCGTACGCCTGCCTCGCCGGACATCCGCCGTTCTCGGAAGGCCCGGATGTCGCCGTCGCGCTGGCACATTCCACTCAACCGCCGCCTCCGCTGCCCGACTACGTGCCCGACGGCTTGCGGCGGCTGGTGATGTCAATGCTGGCGAAGTCGCCGGACGATCGGCCGTCGTCGGCGCGCGCCGTGGCAGAGGCCGCGGCAGCCCTGTTGCGCGACGGCACCTTCATCGCCGCGCCGGCTCCGCCGCCGGACACCCCGACCTCGGCGATGCCCCGCGAGGGCGCAGCGGTTGACCCGTATCCGGTCGATGCCGACCCCGGCGCCACCGCGGTGCTTCCGCCGGACGAAGCCGTCGCGAGCACGGCGGGCATCGTGCCGTCAGAAGCGCACGGCGTTGCCGGCCGGCAACACCGTCGGCTGCTGATCGGCGGCGTCGTCGCGGCGCTGGTGTTGGTCGGCGCCGGACTGGCGGCGGCGTTCGCGACGGCCGGCGGTCCCGGCACTGTCGCCGTGCCATCGCTGCACGGCGACCGCCTCGCGGCGGCGCGACATGCGTTGCAGGCCCGCGGCTTCAAGGTGACGGTGAAGCGCAAGGACGTTGCCGGCAAGCCGGCCGGCGTGGTCACGGCGCAGCGACCAGCTGCCGGCGCTTCCGTCGACCACGGATCGCGCGTCCGCCTCACCGTCGCCACCGGCACGGTCAAGCTCGCATCCGGTGCGTATGTCGGGCGGACCTACGCCGCGGCGGCGAAGGCGTTGACCCATCTGGGGCTGACCGCCCATCGGGTCGATCAGCCGAGCAGCCAGCCGAGCGGCACGGTGATCGGCATCGCGCCGACCGGTGAGGTGCGGACCGACGCGACGGTGACCGTCACGGTCGCCACGCCGTTGCCGGCCGCGCCCGTGACGCCGGCCAAGCCGGCGCAGCCGCACGTTCCGCCGGGACACATCAAGCACGGCTGGGGCGGCCAGAACGGCCCGGGCGGCCGCTGACCGGGCGCCAATTGCCGTAGCGTCGAGCGCGTTCATCGGCAGTTTCGAGCGCCCCGTTAGCTCAGCTGGCAGAGCATCCGCCTTGTAAGCGGAAGGTCGTCCGTTCGATCCGGACACGGGGCTCCAGGTCAGTGGGTTTCGTCAGGCAGCGCCCGCCACGATCCGGTCGATGGCGGCGGCCAACCGCATCGGGTCGAACGGCTTCTCCAGCAGGCCGTCGGCACCGGTCCTCCGAACCTCGGCCGCGGTGAGCGGCGCTGCGGTCAGCAGGATGATCGGCCCGCGGACGTGTGGGCGGAGCTCGACCACCGATCGTTCGACCGGTCCACCCGCCAGATGCACGTCGAGGAGCACCACGTCAGGCGCGGCTGTTGCGGCGGCCTGCACGGCGGCCGTCACAGTCGGACAGGTCGTGACCGACCAGTCGGTTGTCGACTCGATCGCGAGCCGGATGACGTCGCGGATCTCCGACTGGTCGTCGATCGCCAGCAGCTGGCGGTGTGTCGAGCGAGCCAGCACTTCGGCCGGTGCGTCCGGCTCGGTCAGCGCGACGCGAAGCTCGTCGAGCTGGCGCAGCACGACCGAGCGTTCCGCGGTTGGCCCGTCGATGGTTCGGCTGATTTGCTGGACCAGTTGCGAAGCGTGGGACCAGCCGTACGTGCCGAGCGTGCCAACCAGTGCGTGCAGATCCTCGGCGGCGTCGTCGTCGAGAACGCCGCCGGCGTCGACCGCGGCGCGGACGCGCGCGAGTCGCCCGAGCACCGCCGCGCGGTTCTTTCGCCAAAGCGGGTCGAGCAGCCGTCGCATCTCGTCGGCGTCGACATCGGCGGCGCACATCGCTAGTCCTCTGCTCGCGCTAGTCGTCCGGCTTAGTTATCGCCGCCTGGATCAGCCGCTTGAGGGCCAGCACCCCGAAACCGGCGGTCAGGAGGATCAGCGAAAGTCGCAGCAGCGAGTGCTGCATGAGGAGCGCGAGCCGACCCAGCCGGGGCACGGTGGCCACCACCTGCGGAACCAGGTGTGACGTCACCCGCAGATGGAACGGCTCGGGCGCGGGATTGGCGTCGCCCTTGGTCTGGACGACGGCTTGACCGTGTTGCACGGTGACGCCGACGATGCGGTGCACGTAACGCTGTCCGGGCGCGTTTGGCAGCGGCAGCACGACGACTTGGCCGACCTTGATCGCGGTCGCCGGCTCCGGTTTGGTGATCAGCAAGTCGCCGGGCCGGAACGCCGGTTCCATGCTTGGTGACAGCACGGGTGAGAACCCGATCCGTTCGTGGATCACGGTGACCATCCCGGTGACGGCGCCGGCCGCGAGCAGCAGCAGCAGGACGCCGCTGGCAAACCGCCAGACGCGGCGGGCGGTCGGGTGCGCCCGGCGAATCCGTGGGCCGTGGACGCGGTGTCGGCCCGCAACGATGGTCGCTGTCGTCATCGGTCGCTAACTGTTTGTCGTCCGGGCGGCGCGCACGTTGCTGCGTGCCACGGTCACCGTGGTCGTCGTACTGAGGCTGAGGCTCAGCGTCACGACCGCTTTGGCCTGCACGCTGAGCGACGAGCCGGCCGGGATCGGCGTCGGCGCGGTGGTGGCACCGCCGCCCGCCGTTCCCAGCGGGACGGTTGTGCCCGAGCAGGAGCCCGAGCCACCGGTGCTCCAGGTCGCGCCGACACAGGCGGTCAGCGTCACGGTCGCCGCCGACAGGCCGTTTCCGGTCGTGGTGTACGTCGCGCTGACCAAGTCCAGCGTGCCGGTGTTCGGCACCGTGAAGTACTTGTACGTCGTCGACAGCAGGCCGAGCAGTCCCCAGGACAGCGTCGTCCCTTGCGCGCCCCAAGTGCCGCTGCCGACGTGCTCGACGGCCGACGTGCGCTTGGCCTTCACGCCCGCCCACGCCGGTGCCGTGATGCCGAGGGCGACGGTCATGGCCACCGCCACGACCGTCGCCCTTCGGCTAGCACTCAACGGTTAGCTGGTCGTCGTGGTCGCGTCGCGCTGACCCTCGGTGAAGGTGTAGGTCAGGTCGGTCGACAGGCCCTGGATGGTGTTGGTCGGCAATGTGCCGTTGGTGGTGGTTTCGGTCTGGTCCGGCAGCGTCAGGGTGACCTGCAGGTGGATGGTCGTGCCGTTGCCGATGGTGGTGAGGCCGGTCAGCGACTGCGGCGTGCTCAGCGTTGACAGCACCGTGCTGCTCAACGCGCTCGACGTCGTGCCACTGCAGACGCCGGTGCTCGGCGCCCAGGTCCCGCCGGTGCACTGCGTCACCGTGACGTGCAACGCCTTCGTGGTGCTCGGGCTCGAACCGTCCGTGACCAACGCGTTGTTGGGGCTCGCGACGATGCCGAGCGTCATCCCTTTGGCGTCGAGGCTGCCGTTGTTGGCAAGGTCCACGTAGCGGTTTACGACATCGCCGGGCGCCAGGTTGCTGACCGCCTGGGTGAAGCCGTCGCCGTTGTCGCTGAGCTGCAGCTTCAGCGTCCCGCTGGTGACGTGCTGTGCCGTGGTGTTGCTGGCAGTGGCGTCAAGTGAGGCCCACACCCCGAAGCCGGTCGCGATCAGTACGGCGCCGCCGGCGACCGCGGCCGCGAGCGGCCGCCATGCCGGCCGCTCGTGACGCGAATGACGAGCTGACATGTGACGTCTCCATCGTGAGGGCGCCACCGTCGCGGCGCTGGCCGAGTCACGATGAGGGCCGCGCCTCAACCGCGGCTCGACCGCACCTCAAGACCACCTCAAGATTCGCCCGTCCGGTGCCGAATCTTCGAGCAAGCGCAAGCCAGTGGAGGTGAGCCGCGCGATGCCGGCGGGCCCAGCAAAGGTCCTCGTGATCGAGGACGTCGCCGAGATCGCCGACGTCCTGGAAGCGGTGCTGCGGGCAGCGGGCTTCGAGCTTGAGCTGGCTGATGACGGCTTACACGGACTGGCGCGCGCGCTCGAATGGCGCCCGGACGTCGTCATCCTCGATCTGACGCTGCCCGGCCTCGACGGCACCGAGGTCTGCCGTCGGCTGCGCAGCAGCTCGGATGCCTACGTCCTGATCCTGACCGCACGGCACGACGAGGTCGACCGGGTGGTCGGATTGACGATGGGCGCGGACGACTACGTCACGAAACCGTTCTCGCCTCGCGAGCTGGTCGCGCGGGTGCAGGCGTTGTTGCGGCGGTCGCGAAACACCGCCGCGGTCGTTGAGGCGTTGCCTCGCCAGCGGATGGTGCGCAACGTGGCGATCGACCCCGCCAGTCGCGAGGTCTCGGTCAGTGCCACGCCGGTGCCGCTGACGAAGCTCGAGTACGACATCTTCGAGGCGCTGACCGCGCACCCGGCGCGGGTCGTGACGCGCGAGCAGCTGCGTCGCCACGCGTGGGGCGAGGACTGGTTGGCCGACGACCATGCCGTCGACGTGCACATCTCCAACCTGCGGCGCAAGCTCGCGGCCGCCGGTGCGGACCAGGTCATCGGCACCGTCCGCGGCGTGGGCTACCGCGCCGTCGCCACCGGCTGATTTCGCTCGTCACAAGAGCCTTCTTCGGACCGGATAGGGTCCGACCCGGTACGACGACGGGGACGCGGGGGTCACGCCTGGATTGGTGCACGCGAATGATTCAAGGCCGACGACGGCCCTGGGGGGAGTTCCGGATGTCCAAGATTGTGACCGGGCTGGTTGCGCTCGGGTTGGCCGCCGGGTTGGCCGGCTGCGGCGGCTCGAGCGGTGGGTCGAGCGCAGCGTCAAACGCGAGCTCGTCGCCGACCCAGACGGCCGGCAGTGCAGCGGCAAGCCCGACCAGCTCGGCGAGCACCAGCTCGAGCGCCGAGCCGACCACCGCACTCACGGATGCTCAGCTGGCGACCGCCCTGCTCCGCCGCAGCGATGCGCCGAAGGGCTATGTCACCCAGCCGCCGCCGCCGCGGACGCCGTCTGTCTTCCTGTGCAACTCCAAGTTCAACGACCCGCGCCAAGGCGTCGCCGGCGCGACGTTCTTCAAGCCGAAGAACGGCCCGGAGGTGCAGGAGCAGCTGATCTCCTACGCCAGCCCAACAGTTGCCAAGCGGACCTTCGACGCCGCGGTGCAGGCCGCTCAGTCGTGCACGCACTTCACGTCGCACGGCCAGAAGGTCACCGTGGGCACGCTCGCCCGTCCGGACGTCGGTGACGATGCGGCCGCCGTACAGCTGTCCATCAAGACCCAGGGTCAGTCGGTCACCGCCGACAGCCTGCACGTGCGGCTGGGATCGGTGCAGATGGACTTGCAGGTGATCGGCCTCGGCGACGCCTCGGTGCTGCAGGCAATCCTGCAGCAGGCGGCGGGCCAGGCACTCGCTCGGTTGCAGCGACTGGGATAGCCGGTCACCCGCTTTACGGGTGGCAGGATGAGGTCGTGGCAGCGCGGCAGTCGGCGTGGGAGTCGGCGCGGCTGCAGTTGAGCGAGGCGGTCCGCCAGCTCGGCCTCGACGACGGGATGCACCAGCTGCTGGCGACGCCGCGTCGCGAGATGACCGTCAGCATCCCGCTGCGCCGCGACGACGGCCACATCGAAGTGCTGCGCGGCTATCGCGTGCAGCACAACCTGTCGCGCGGCCCGGCCAAGGGCGGCATCCGCTACCACCCGTCGACCGACATCGACGAGGTGCGCGCCCTCGCGATGTGGATGACCTGGAAGTGCGCGCTGATCGGCATCCCGTACGGCGGCGCCAAGGGCGGCGTCTCGATCGACCCGCGGCTGTACAGCACCGCTGAGTTGGAGCGGGTGACGCGCCGCTACGCCAGCGAGATTCTGCCGATCGTCGGCCCGGAGCGCGACATCCCGGCGCCGGACGTCGGCACCGACGAGCAGACGATGGCCTGGTTCATGGACACCTATTCCGTGAACCGCGGCTACACCGTGACCGGCGTCGTCACCGGCAAGCCGGTCAGCATCGGCGGCTCGGTCGGCCGGGCGGGAGCGACCAGCCGTGGCGTGATGATCAGCGCGTTCGCCGCACTGCGGGAAGCCGGGGTCGACCCGCGGGACGTGACGGTCGCGGTGCAAGGCTTCGGCAAGGTCGGCGGCCTGGCCGCGCAGTACCTGCACGACGCCGGCTGCCAGGTGGTCGCCGTCTCGGACGTCAAAGGCGGCGCCTACAACTCGATGGGGCTCAACCCGGCGAAGCTGCTGCGCGAGGTGCGGGGCGGCATGGAGTCGGTCGTCGGCTACCCCGGCACCGACGCGATCAGCAACGAGGAGTTGCTCGAGCTCGACGTCGACGTCCTCGTCCCCGCCGCGCTCGAGAGCGTGATCCACGACGGCAACGCCGACCGGATCCGGGCGCGGTTCATCGTCGAGGGCGCAAACGGTCCGACGACGCCGGACGCCGACGCAGTGCTGGCCGACCACGGCGTGGTCGTCGTACCCGACATCCTGGCGAACTCCGGCGGTGTCGCGGTCAGCTACTTCGAGTGGGTGCAGGATCTGCAGGCATACGCCTGGAGCGAGCACGAAGTGACCGACCGGCTCGCCGTCATCCTGGAACGCGCGTATGCCGAGGTGTCGGCACTCGCCACGGAGCGGCAGGTCTCGTTGCGCACCGCGGCGCAGATGATCGGAGTGGGCCGGGTCGCCGAGGCCCACCACCTCCGCGGGCTCTATCCCTAAGACCGGATAGCCATCCGGTGTATCGGCGGGCTCTATCCGTAAGACGGATAGCCATCCGGTGTATCGGCGGGCTCTATCCCCAAAACCGTCTCCGGATGCGTGACCTGCCCGCAGCCGCATGCCAAAATGACAGCGCTGTAACTTTCGGCGAGCGAGAGGTGCACCGATGACCGCGCAGGAAGCCCGCGCCGGCGGCGAGCCTGCCGTCCGGGAACTATCCGAGCGCGACCGCGAGATCCTCGCCTTCGAACGGCAGTGGTGGAAGTACGCCGGCGCGAAAGAGCAGGCGATCCGCGAGCTGTTCGACATGTCGGCAACGCGCTACTACCAGGTGCTCAACGCGTTGCTCGACCGACCTGAGGCGCTCGCCGCTGACCCGATGCTGGTGAAGCGGTTGCGGCGGATGCGTGCCGCGCGGCAGCGGGCGCGGTCCGCCCGTCGGTTGGGCTTCGAAGTCTGACCCCTCGCAGCCGGCACCGAGCGCCGCCGACGGCGCGACAGTTCGTCAACCGGCTGGCGCCGCCGGTCGTCGCCGTGGCGGCGGTCGTCGTCATCATCGTCGTGTTGCTCGCAGTCAACGGTCATCCGGACAACGGTCCGACCCCGAGCGTCGTCACGACGCCGCGGCATCCCACCGCCACCGCGTCACCGGCCGTCACGAGCCCACCGCCTCAACCGCCGAGCGCACCGGTCCGAGTCCTCAACAACTCGACCCGGCAGGGATTGGCGCACCGGGTCGCGGCGCAGTTGCGGTCGGCCGGCTGGCGGGTCGTGCGGATCGGCAATCTGCGCGGCCGGCTCAGTGCGACGACGCTCTACTTCGCGCCGCGCGAGCGGGCCGCCGCACACCGTCTCGCCCGGCAGTTCCCGTCGATCCAGCGGGTCGAGCCCGATGTCGCCGCCGGCGTGCATGGCCGGCTGACGTTGGTCGTCACCCGTTATTGGAAAGCATCCCGACGATGAACAACGTCGACGAGGTGGTGGCCGCGATCGTCAGCGACCCGGCGCGTGCCGCCGTGGCTTTGGACTTCGACGGCACGCTCGCGCCGATCGTCGAGCGGCCGGAAGCTGCCCGGGCCGTCTCCGGCGCGCCGGACGTGCTGCGCCGGCTGGCGGCCCGGCTGGGCGGCCTGGCGTTGGTCAGCGGCCGCCCGGCGGCGGACGTCGTACGGTTCGCCGACGTCGCGGAGGTGCCGAGGATCCGCGTGCTCGGGCACTACGGGTTGCAGTCGTGGCGCGACGGCCGGCTGGAGTCGCCGCCGCCGGACCCCGCGATCGACGTCGTGCGTGACCGGCTGCCCGGCCTGCTCGCAGCTGCGCCGGACGGCGTGTACGTCGAGGACAAGCAGCACTCGCTGGTCGTGCACACCAGGCCGGCCGCCGACCCGAAGACGGCACTCGTGGAGCTGACACCGGCGATGCAGGCGCTCGCCGACGAGGTGGGGTTGGAGGCAGTGCCGGGGCGCTATGTCCTCGAGCTGCGGCCGCCCGGCGTCGACAAGGGCGGCGCGGTGCGGCAGCTCGTGACGGAGGTCGGCGCCGCCGCCGTGGTCTATGCCGGTGACGACCTCGGCGACGTACCGGCATTCCGCGCCGTCGACCAGCTGCGGGCAAGCGGGCTCGCGGGCCTGACGGTGGCCGTCGCGGCCGCCGCCGACGTCGACGCACCGGCGGCGCTGCGGGAGCAGGCCGACCTCGTGCTCGACAGCCCGGCGGCCCTGGTGGCGTGGCTGTCGGAGCTCGCCGACCAGCTGGACTGACCCATATCGGGTTGGGCCGAGATCATCGATATGGCACACTGATCACGCGCGGCCCGCGGGCCGCGCACTCATCAAGAGGGGCAGAGGGACCGGCCCGGTGAAGCCCCGGCAACCACCCGGAAGGGCAGGTGCCAACTCCGGCTCCGGCGCGAGGTGCGCCGGAGAAAGATGAGGACGAGAGGTTTTCGCGATGCCCCCCGTGATCGACCTGCCGGCGACGTCGGCGTTCGGTGCCGCCGCCCGGCTGGAGTGCCGGGAGTGCGGATCGAGCTACGAGCTCGGGCCGTCCCACGTCTGCGAGCTGTGTTTCGGCCCGCTCGAGATCGCCTACGACCTGGACGCGCAGCAGTCGGTGAGCCGGGCGTCGATCGCCGCCGGGCCGGCGAGCATGTGGCGCTACGGCAGTTTGCTGCCGACCACGCCGCTGGTCGACCTGCAGGTCGGCATGACCCGGCTGGTGCGCGCGGACCACCTCGCCCAGGCGCTCGGCATGAAGACGCTGTGGGTCAAGGACGACAGCGGCAACCCGACGCACTCGTTCAAAGACCGCGTCGTGGCGGTCGCGGCGTCGGCCGCGCGGACGCTCGGTTTCGAGGTGCTGGCCTGCGCCTCGACCGGCAACTTGGCGAACGCCGTCGCCGCCGCGGCCGCGGCGGCCGGCCTGCGGTCGGTCGTGCTGATCCCGCACGACCTCGAGGCCGGCAAGGTGGTGACCACGGCGGTCTACGGCGGCACGGTGGTGGCGGTCGACGGCTCGTACGACGACGTCAACCGGTTGTGCGCCGAGGTCGCCGGCGAGCTGCCGTGGGCGTTCGTCAACGTCAACGTCCGGCCGTTCTACGCCGAAGGCTCGAAGACCGTCGGGTACGAGATCGCGGAGCAGCTCGGCTGGCGGCTGCCGGAGCAGGTCGTCGTACCGATCGCGTCCGGCTCGCTGCTCACGAAGGTCGACAAGGCGTGGCGGGAGTTCGGCGCACTCGGCCTGGTCGAGCCGACGCCGTACAAGGTGTTCGGCGCTCAGTCGAGCGGCTGTGCGCCGGTGGCCGCGGCGTTCCGCGCCGGTCACGACGTGGTGCAGCCGGTCCGGCCGACCGGCATCGCGAAGTCGCTGGCGATCGGCAACCCGGCCGACGGGCCGTACGCGCTCGACGTCGTACGCCGCACCGGCGGGGCGATCGCGGACGTGACCGACGACGAGGTCGTCGAGGGCATCCGGCTGCTGGCCGCGACGACGGGCATCTTCGGCGAGACCGCCGGCGGCGTCACGGTGGCGACACTGCGCAAGCTGCTCGCGTCGGGTGAGTTGGATCCCGACGCCGAGACCGTCATCCTCAACACCGGTGACGGGTTGAAGACGTTGGACGCGGTGGCGCCGGTCGCCGGCCCGACCGTGACGATCGCCCCGAGCCTGAAGGCATTCCGAGAGGCAGGTCTGGCGCAGTGAGGATGCATCGATGAGCGTGACCGTGCGCATCCCGACCATCCTGCGGTCGCTCACCGGCGGCGCGGCCGAGGTCGACGTCGACGGCGCCGCGACGCTCGCCGAGGTGATCGACCGGCTGGAGGCCGACCACCCCGGCACGCGGACGCGGATGCTCGACGACGACGGCAAGCTGCGCCGGTTCGTCAACGTCTACGTGAACGACGACGACGTCCGGTTCGCCGACGGGTTGCAGACGCCGACGCCGGACGGCGCCTCGGTCTCGATCATCCCCGCCGTCGCCGGCGGCTGACCCGTCCCGACCCGACCGACCCGACCGACCCGACCGACCCGACCGACCTTAACGACCTTCCCTGCCGATCATGGCGTTAGTGACGCACTAACGCCATGATCGGCGTGAAACGTGGTCACTAACGCCATGATCGCGGGAAGTCGGCGGCGAGTTGCCGTCGCCGGCGGCCCGCCCGTCGGCGGGGTTAGCGCTGGTTGCGGATCAGGATGACCCGGCCGTAGGCGAGATGGCCCTGGTAGATCTGCTGCTTGCGGACGTGCGAGCCGCTGTGCGGGGCGTGCCACCACTTGTCGTGGCCGGCGTAGATGCCGACGTGGAACGCGTAGCCGCCGGACTCCTGGAACACCAGGTCGCCGACCCGCAGGTTGCGCCGGTGCGCGATGTGGTGCACGGATTGGTACTGCGCCTCGGCATTGTGCGGTAGCCAACGCTGCACCGCGCGGCCGAAGACGTAGCGCACCAGCCCGGAGCAGTCGAACGCACCTGGGCCGGCGGCGCCGTACACGTACGGCTTGCCGCGCTGGTTGCGTACGACGTGCATCACGTGACTGATCTTGTGCTCGTAGAGCTGGAAGGGGCGGTGGTGCGGCTGGGCCTGGTGGGCGGTGGCGGCCGCGCCGGTGGAGGTCGTCGCGGCGGCCGCCGGGGGCGTGCTGAGAGCGGTGCCGAGGGTGAGGGCTAGGACTGTCGTTGCGGCGGCGGCGCCCAGACGGGCGCGCAGGGTCGCAGCAGGCATATGTGCGTCTCCGACGCCTGCCGGGTTAGCTGTCGGGTTGGGGCCGTGACTAGCCCTGCCGCCGTGGCGGCTTCACCCCGTAGGAGCGCGGTGCGCCCCAGGTGCTTGGGTCCCCGGTCCTGTCCGATTCTCGAGTAACCCCTCCGACGGACAGGCTCGGCGGACGAAGAGGTGCGCCTCCCGGCCGGGCGGCGCCGGGCCAGCATAGGGGAAGCGCCCGCTCCCGCGCGCTTGCACTCACACACTTCGAGTGCTAACAATGAGTCACTAGCACTCTGGGCCGCCGAGTGACAGCGAGTGCGACCGAATCGGCGGCGCAGGGTCCTTCGGACACAGCGGGAGGATCCCACCGCAATGGCAAAGATCATCGCGTTCGACGAGGACGCCCGGCGCTCGCTGGAGCGCGGCATGAACCAGCTCGCGGACGCCGTCAAGGTCACGCTCGGCCCGAAGGGCCGCAACGTCGTGCTGGAGAAGAAGTGGGGCGCCCCCACGATCACCAACGACGGTGTCTCCATCGCGAAGGAGATCGAGCTCGAGGACCCCTACGAGAAGATCGGGGCCGAGCTGGTCAAGGAGGTCGCGAAGAAGACCGACGACGTGGCCGGTGACGGCACGACGACGGCCACCGTGCTGGCGCAGGCGCTGGTCCGCGAAGGGCTGCGCAACGTTGCTGCCGGCGCGAACCCGATGTCGCTGAAGCGTGGCATCGAGGCCGCGGTCGAGCGGGTCAGCGAGGAGCTGTCCAAGCAAGCCAAGGACGTCGAGACCAAGGAGCAGATCGCCTCGACGGCGAGCATCTCCGCCGGTGACTCCAGCGTCGGCGACATCATCGCCGAGGCGATGGACAAGGTCGGCAAGGAAGGCGTCATCACCGTCGAGGAGTCCAACACCTTCGGGCTCGAGCTCGAGCTGGTCGAGGGCATGCGCTTCGACAAGGGCTACATCTCGCCGTACTTCGTCTCCGACCCGGAGCGGATGGAGGCGGTGCTCGACGAGCCGTACCTGCTGTTCGTCAACTCCAAGATCTCGGCGGTCAAGGACCTGCTGCCGGTGCTGGAGAAGGTGATGCAGGGCGGCAAGCCGCTGGCGATCATCGCCGAGGACGTCGAGGGCGAGGCGCTGGCCACCCTGGTCGTGAACAAGATCCGCGGCACCTTCAAGAGCGTCGCGATCAAGGCGCCGGGCTTCGGTGACCGCCGTAAGGCGATGCTGCAGGACATGGCCATCCTCACCGGCGGCCAGGTCATCAGCGAAGAGGTCGGCCTGAAGCTCGAGAACACCACGCTCGACCTGCTCGGCAAGGCCCGCAAGGTCGTCGTCACCAAGGACGAGACGACGATCGTCGAGGGCGCCGGCGACACCGACCAGATCGCCGGCCGGGTCAACCAGATCAAGGCCGAGATCGAGAAGTCGGACAGCGACTACGACCGCGAGAAGCTGCAGGAGCGGCTGGCCAAGCTGGCCGGCGGCGTCGCGGTCATCAAGGTCGGTGCCGCGACCGAGGTCGAGCTGAAGGAGCGCAAGCACCGGATCGAGGACGCGGTCCGCAACGCCAAGGCGGCCGTCGAGGAAGGCATCGTCGCCGGTGGCGGCGTCGCCTTGCTGCACGCCAGCAAGACTGCCTTCGAGAAGCTCGACCTGGAAGGCGACGAGGCGACCGGCGCTCGGATGGTGCAGATCGCGCTCGAGGCGCCGATCAAGCAGATCGCGGTCAACGCCGGCCTCGAGGGTGGCGTCGTCGTGGAGAAGGTGCGCAGCCTGAAGGCCGGTCACGGTCTCAACGCCGCTAGCGGTGAGTACGTCGACCTGCTGTCGGCCGGCATCATCGACCCGGCGAAGGTGACGCGCTCGGCGCTGCAGAACGCCGCGTCGATCGCTGCGCTGTTCCTCACCACCGAGGCGGTCATCGCCGACAAGCCAGAGAAGGCCGCCCCGGCCATGCCGGGCGGCGCCGGCGGCATGGGCGACATGGACTTTTAGCCCAGACGCGCGTCCGACAGGATGCGTCGTTCGTAGATGGGGCGGCCCGAAATCGGGCCGCCCCATCTACGTTTGGGGAGGACTTCGTCGCGCAGAATCGAACACCAAGTGATGAAACGCCGCGCCACCGTCGCCGCCATTGCGGTCGCTCTCGCCGCGACCGGCGCGGTCACGCCGATCGCCCTCGCGAGTCCGTCACCCGCGCCGCTCGTGCGGCTCGCCGGCATCGTCCCCGGGTGGGCGCAGCTGTACCAGCTGATCCGGCCGGCGCCGACCGGCTCCCGGGTCGACCTGGCCGTCGGGTTGCGCACCCGGCACAACGCGGCGCTGACCCGGCTGATCGACGAGGTCAGTGACCCGACCTCGTCGCACTACCGCCACTTCCTCACGGCCGCGCAATATCGCGCGCGGTTCGCGCCGACCGAAGCCGTCGCCGCTGCCGTGCGCGGCTGGCTCACCGCACGCGGCGTGACGGTTGATGGCACCACGCCCAGCCGGACCATGGTCTACGCGCACGCCTCGACCGGCGTGCTCGGCGCCGCCCTCGACATCGGATTCGGCCTGTTCCGCCGAGCCGGGCAACTGCTGCGGGCACCACTGGCCGCTCCCGCCGTTCCGGCCGCCATCGCCAAACTGATCACCGGCGTCTCCGGTCTGACGCAGACACCGCTGACTCCAGCGGCCCCACCGCCAGCCGCGTTCTACAACGCCCGGCCCTGCTCAGCGCACTTCGGCCAGAAGCCGGCCACCACGCTGCCGAAGTACGCCGGCCGCCGACAGCGCTACGCCGTCTGCGGCTACACGCCACGCCAGATCCGATCGGCGTACGGACTTGGCCCGCACGACCTGCGCATCGGTAAGCACCGGCTGACCGGCCAAGGGGTGACAGTCGCGATCGTCGACGCCTACGCGTCGCCGACCGTCGAGCACGACGTCGACACCTACTCGGCGCGGCACGGGCTGCCGAGGTTGCGCCCGGGCCAGCTGACGCAGACCACGTTCGGCCCGTTGAGCAATCCGCCGGAGGTCAACCTCGGCGGGCTCGGCTTGCTCGACCCGCAAGGCTGGTCGAGCGAGGAGACGCTCGACGTCGAGGCGGTGCACGCCATCGCGCCACGCGCGCGGATCCATTACTTCGGCGCGCTGACCAACCTGAACTCGACGCTTTACCTGGCGTTGGCGCAGGCGGTCGACTCAGGTGCGCAGGTGGTCAGCAACTCCTACGGCAGCGGCGACGACGCACCGATGGCGGTCGACAAGCTGCTGTTCGACTCGATCGCGCGGCAGGCCGCCGCCCGCGGCGTCACCCTCGACTTCTCCACCGGCGACGACGGTGACGAGGTCGCCGCCGAGGGCTTCCGCACCGCCGACTTCCCGGCGACCAGCGACCTGGTGACCGCCGTCGGCGGCACGTCACTGAAGGTCGGCCGCGGCGGCCGGTGGCGCGGCGAGACCTACTGGGGCGACCAGAAGATCCCGCTTTCGCACGGCCACTGGGACCTGGGTCACGCCGAGTTCAACGGTGCGGCCGGCGGTGGGGTCAGCCGGTCGTACGCCGAGCCGGCGTGGCAGCGCGGCGTCGTACCCAACAGCCTGACGACCGACGGCGTCCCGCGACCAGGCCGAGTGGAACCGGACCTGTCGATGGTCGCCGACCCGACTACCGGCTTCCGCATCGGCCAGACGATGACGCCGAGCAGCGGCGGTGCGCGCTACGTCGAGTTCCGGATCGGCGGCACCAGCCTGGCGTGCCCGTTGTTCTCCGGGCTGCTGGCGCTCGCGGTGGAGCTGCGTCACGGTCGCCCGCTCGGGCTGGTGACGCCGACGCTCTACCACGCCGCCCGCACCACCGCCGGGCGGACCCGGCTGTTCCATGAGCCCGACACCGTGACGACCCGCGGCGGCCAGTCGCTGTTCGCCAACGTCCGGCCCGACTACGCCGACCCGGCAAACACGTCCTCAAAGGTGTCGGTGACGCTGCGGACGCTCGGCAACCTCGGCACGCTGCACGCGCTGCGTGGCTACGACGACTCGACCGGTCTCGGTACGCCGAAGGCCGGGCCGCTGGTCAGACGACTCGGCTGATCGGTGACTCCGGCATCCGGCTCGGCGCGCTGATGCGGGTCTACCTGCCGGCGACGCTCCCGCTGCTGCGCGACTGGCTCGAGGCCGGTGCCGCGACGACGTCGGCCGGGGCGTACGCGGTCACTCCGGACGTCCGGGAGTGGTATCGCGACGGCGACCTGGAGGAGCTCGAGCATGTCGCGCAGGTCGCGGCCGCTCAAGCCGCGCTCGACCTGCTGGCCGACGACCCGACGGCGCCGCGCCGCCGCGCCGTGCTCGCCGTCGACGTCGCCGATGACGCCGCGAGACCGGCGCCGGACCATGGCCGGGCCGCGGTCACGATCGCCGGGCCGGTCGAGCGGACGCGATGGGCGAGCGCCCTCGTCGACGACGAGGCCGCGGCGCTGGTGGTGACCGCTGCGGTCGAGCGGCTGTCGGCCGCGGCGGCCGGTGACCCCGATGCGCAGTTCGCGCTCGACGAGGCGGCGGCGCACGACCTCGGTTGGTACGCCGTGCAGGAGCTTTCGGACCTGCTTAGCGCGGGGTGACCGGTGGCAGGATGACGGTGATGGATGCCGTCACTGCGGTGCCCCCGCCGGTCAACGAGCCGGTTCGCAGCTACGCGCCGGGCAGCGCGGAGCGGGCCTCGCTCGAGGCGAAGCTGAAAGAGCTGAACGCCGCCGGCCCGCTCGACCTGACGATGACCATCGGCGGCGAGCAGGTGTCCGGCAGCGGCGAGCCGATTCCGGTGGTGCAGCCGCATCGGCACGCCGCGGTGCTTGGCCACACCAGCAACGCGACCGCGGGCGAGGTGCGGCGCGCCGTCGGTGCGGCCCTCGCCGCCGGACCGGGCTGGCGGGCACTCGGCTTCGACGACCGGGCCGCGATCCTGCTGCGGGCGGCGGACCTGCTCGCCGGCCCGTGGCGCGACACGGTCAACGCCGCGACCATGCTCGGCCAGTCGAAGACCTGCTACCAGGCCGAGATCGACGCGGCCTGCGAGCTGGCCGACTTCTGGCGGTTCAACGTCCATTTCGCGCGCGAGATCCTCGCCGACCAGCCGCGATCCGCCGAGGGGACATGGAACCGGTTCGACCACCGTCCGCTCGAGGGCTTCGTGCTCGCCATCACGCCGTTCAACTTCACGTCGATCGCGCTGAACCTGCCGACGGCGCCGGCGCTGATGGGTGTCCCGGTGGTGTGGAAGCCGTCGCCGACCCAAGGGTTCTCCGCGCACGTGTTGATGCGGCTGCTGGAAGCTGCCGGCATGCCACCGGGCGTCATCAACCTGGTGACCGGTGACGGCGCAGCGGTCAGCGAAGTGGCGCTCACTCATGCCGAGCTCTCCGGCGTGCACTTCACGGGGTCGACCGCGACCTTCCGGCAGTTGTGGCGCACCGTCGGCGAGCGGCTCGACGGCTACCGCAACTACCCGCGCCTGGTCGGTGAGACCGGCGGCAAGGACTTCGTGATCGCGCACCCGTCGGCCGACCTCGCCGAACTGCAGGTCGGCCTGATCCGCGGCGCGTTCGAGTATCAGGGCCAGAAGTGCTCGGCGGCGTCGCGCGCCTACATCCCGGAGTCACTGTGGCGGCGGTTGCGCGACGACCTGGTCTCGACCGCGGAGGCATTGCCGATGGGTGACGTCACCGACTTCGGCAACTTTCTCGGCGCGGTCATCGACCGGCGCGCGTTCACCCGGCTGGCGGCGGTGCTGGATCGCGCGCGCGAGGATCCGGCGCTGACCGTAATCGCGGGCGGCCGCGCCGATGATGCCGAAGGGTTCTTCGTCTCGCCGACGATCCTGCTCGGCACCGACCCGACGCACGACGTCTTCACGACCGAGTACTTCGGGCCGATTCTCGGGGTCTTCGTCTACCCCGACGCCGACTTCGACGCCGTGGTGCGGCAGGCCGCGGACGGTACGTCGTACGGCCTGACCGGCGCGGTGTTTGCCCGGGACCGGCAGGCGATCGCGGCAGCCGCCGAGACACTGCGCTACGCCGCCGGCAACTTCTACGTCAACGACAAGCCGACCGGCGCGGTCGTGGGCCAGCAGCCGTTCGGCGGCGCGCGGGCGAGCGGCACCAACGACAAGGCCGGGTCGCGCTACAACCTGCTGCGGTGGACCAGCCCACGGGTGATCAAGGAGACGTTCGCCCCCGCCCGGGACTGGCGTTATCTCCACATGGGCTAGATGGGGAACTGGGTCTCATCGGATCTGCTGCTGCAGCACCGCTGCTTTCGCGGCCGCAAACTCCTCGTCAGATAGGGCGCCTTGCGCATTAAGCTCCGCGAGGCGGCCCAGCTGATCTGCCACGCCGGGCAAGCTTGCGCCGTTCGGTTCGGAGAAACCGGCGATCCTCAACACTCTTCCGAGTGCCGGTCGCTCGGCGAGTAACTCACGGCCGCGCGATCGCCAATGGCCAATCTCTCGCGGGTTCTCGAAGTAGAACGCCTGACCGTCTGAACGATTCACTGTCAGCAGCGTGAAACTCTTGCGCGAGCCCAGGCCGAGCACGCCGACCAGCGCGATCAGCGCACCGTCCGCGCGTGTGCGCCCGGGATCATCGAAACTGATCGACGCGATTTCGTCCCACGAGCGTCTGATCGACCTCCACGGTCGCGGACTCTACGCCGCCATCGTGGGCGCAGCAGCGAGAACTGGCCGCGAGGCCATCCGCCCCATCCGACACCACTTCCTCGGTATTGGCGGGGCGGATCTGCGTTGTCTTGGATCAGTCGATGTCGTGCCGGTTCCAGCGCCGCCGGCGCCCGACCTGCCGACTGACCGCGAACGGCACACGGGCAGCGTCCCCGTACCCGCGATGCTTGTGGGGCTTGCACAACCCGCAGCCCTTTCGACGGCGGTGTGGTGAGTGAGCCACGACGAGCCCCGTTTCAGTGACTCCGCCAGCAGGCGAAGGAGTCATGGTAGCGGGAGCGCCCGGCTCTGGCGCGCGCCTTAGCCGCGTCGGCAGTAGCTGCCGCACCCCGGACATATGAACACCAGGTCCGCCGACCTGTCGTCGAGCTGACACGGAGTAAAACCCGCCCCGCGAGCGCGCAATCCGCATATGGGTGATTTGTCCGCCTTCGGGGACTCAAGGTTCGCTGCGTAACAGCCGATACCTGCGTTACACGGCGGTGGTCGGCCGCCACCAGGGCGAGGGACGACATGACGGCTGCGCCGGCACGCAGGGGGGACCTCGTCCCGCTCGCTGACCGGCTGCTCTATCTGCGGGTGCTGCGCGCCGTCCTCACCGGGCTGACGGTTGCCGACGCGGCACTGTTGCCCCACTTACTGTCCCGGCCGTTCGAGTCGATCGCCTCGGCCGCGCTCAGCTACTTCTTTGCCTGCGCGCTGATCGAGATGCTCTGGCGGATGCAGCGCTCCCGGGCGCCGCTGTTCTTCATCGGCCTGCTGCTGCTCGACGGCCTGTTCCTCGGCTACGCCTGCGGTGTCGCCGGGGGCAGCAGCGGACCGCAGCGCTACCTGGTGTTGGTCTACATCGCGTCGGTCACGTTGCTGACCTCGTCGCGTACTGGCGTCGTCGTCGCGCTTTGGCAGACGCTCGTCCAGATCCTCGTGGCGGCCGCCCAGGCTGCCGGGATCGTCGGCGGCCCCACTTCCGACATCTGGTCGCGGTTGGTCGCGTTGGTGCTGGCGATGTGGGTGCTCGCGACGCTCACGACGCTGCTCGCCGCGGTCAACGAGGGTGAGCTGCGGCGGCGGCGGTTCGAGCTGGAGCAACTGGCCAGCATGGGGCGTGCGCTGGAGGATGCGCACGCGCCGGCTGCGGTCGGCGCGGTGCTGCTCGGTGCGCTGTCCGACACCTTCCGGTTCCGGCGGCTGGCGCTGTTCGCCGTGGATGGCGACCGGTTCAGCTTGCTGGCCGTCCGCGGCCTGCGGGACGCCCGCGTCGCGGACCTCGCGGTGTCGACCCCGTCGGTGATGCGGGCGGTGCTGCGCGACCGCCGGACCGCTCTGGTGCACAACCTCGACGACGCCCACGACCAATGGCTGGCGGGCTTGCTACCCGACGGCCGAAACCTCGCGGTCTTCCCGCTGCTCGCCGACGGCGAGGTCGGCGTGCTGGTCGCGGAGACCGGCCGGCGCCGGATCGGGCTGGCCGAGCGGCGGATGGTGGTGACCGCGGACCGGTTCGTCTCGCACGGCGCCCTGGCGTTGCGCAACGCGAACCTGCTCGCCCAGATGCAGCAGATGGCGATCACCGACGGCCTCACGCAGCTGGCGAACCGGCGCGAGTTCGACCGCCGGCTCGACGCCGAGCTGGCCCGCGCCGCCCGCGACGACGGCCGGTTGTCGATCGTGTTGCTTGACATCGATTTCTTCAAGCAGCTGAACGACACCCACGGTCACGTCGTCGGTGACTCGGTGCTGCGGCAGGTGGCGCAGGCGCTGCGCGACTCGGCCCGCGAATACGACACCGTGGCCCGGTTCGGTGGCGAGGAGTTCGTCGCGGTGCTGCCCGGCTGCTCCGCGGGGCTCGCGGCGCAGGTCGCCGAACGGCTCCGCGCGGCCGTGGAGACGGCCGCGACCGACGTGCCAGTCACCGTCAGCGCGGGCGTCTCGACGTACCCCTACAACGGTACCGACGCGGTGCACTTGCTGTCGGCAGCCGACGGCGCGCTCTACGCGTCGAAGCGCGCCGGCCGCAACCGGGTGTCGACCGCGAGCCCGATCGCGGCGCGCACCGGGATCGAGGCCGGCTGAGCCCGGTGCCGTAAACCCGTCCGGGCAACTGCGCGTCTGGTTGGTGTGACGGTCAACAGTGTGGTTGCCTCTCGCGGCGTGAGGTGGACCGCGCGAGTCAGCGGCCAGCCGGCCGCCGAGCCGGTCGACCCGCCGCTGCCCCGCAGCGCGCAGGACGACAGCCCGGTCGGCGATGCGGACCAGGCGCTGGTTGCGCTCTACCTTGCGCACTACCGGTCGCTGGTGCGGATCGCCGCACTGTTGCTGCACGACGTACCTGCCGCCGAAGACGTCGTGCAAGACGCGTTCGTCGCAATGCACGGCGCCTGGCGCCGGCTGCGTGACCCCGACAAGGCGGTGCCCTACCTCCGCCAGGCGGTCGTCAACCGCGCCCGCTCCCGGCTGCGGCATCTCGAAGTGGTCGAGCGCAAGACGCCGCCGCCGCCTCCGGCCGGCGCCGGCGGTCAGATGCCGAGCGCGGAGTACGGCGCAATGCAAGCACTTGCCGGCCGCGAGGTGATGGCCGCGCTGCGCGCGTTGCCGCAACGGCAGCGCGAGGTCTTGGTGCTGCGTTACTACGCCGACCTGTCGGAAGCCCAGATCGCCGACACGCTCGGCATCAGTCAAGGCGCGGTGAAGAGCCACGCCTCGCGGGGCGTCGCCGCCCTGCGCGAAACCTTGGAGCGTGCGGAGTGATGGGCGAGGACGCGCGCGACCAGCAGGTCGTCGACCGGCTGCGCGAGGCGCTGCAGGACGAAGCCCGCACCGTCGTGCCTGCCGGTGACGGGCTGTCGCGGATCCAGCAGCGGGTGGCCGCGCGGCGGTTTCGGCTCCGGTGGCGCCGCCCGGCACTGGCGCTCGCGGCGGCCGCGGCGGTCGCCGGAGTGGTGATCGGCGGCATCGCCATCGCGGGCGGCGGTGGTGACCAGAGCCTCAACACCAAGCCGCTCGGCTCGCCCACGGCCAACCCACCGGTGCGGCTTGCCACCTTCCCGGCCGACGCAATCTTCCCCTTCACGTCGACCGCCGCCGAGGCGCAGTGGGAGCAGCAGGACTATCCCAACGGCCACATGCCGTGGGTGGCGAGTCCGGAAGGCGTCGCCACGTCATGGGTGACCGGCTACCTCAAGCAGCCGTCGATCGACCACGTCACGACGCAGCAGCACAGCGGCGACGCGGCCACCGTCACGTTGGGTCGGACGCCACCGGGAACGGCGTCGCCGACCGCTGTCACGACCGTGCACCTCGTGCGATACCGCAACGCCTGGCTGGTGACCGGCGCAACCGACCCGGCGAACCAGCTGCAACTCACCGCTCCCGCGCAGGGTGCGCTGGCGACGTCGCCGGTGACGGTTGGCGGGCCCGGGTTCGGCGTCGACGAGTCCGTCACGGCGCAGGTGCGTGACGCCGCCACGCCGCAGTTGCTGGGCCACGCCCAGGTGGCCGCCGGCTCCGGCGGCCCGTGGTCGACCACGGTGAGCTTCGCGCCGTCGTCCCACCGGGTCGGGGTCGTCGTTGCAATCGCCGGCAGCGCCATCGACGGCAAGCCCGCCCGACTGGTCGCCGAGCAGGTGCACTTCCGGCCGGCACCGGTGTCGGCCGGCCCGCCAGCGTCGGGATCGGTGGTGTACGGCGTGACCGATGGCCGGCTGGCCGCGTTCAACGCCAGCAGCGGGCAGGTCTCGCGCTACCTCACCGCACCCAACGCCGGCCAGCTCAGCGACCCGCAGCTCGTCGGTGACCGGGTCTACTTCCGGCAAGCAGCTGGCGGCTGCGGTGGCGACGGCCTGATGTCGGTCTCGATCTCGGACCAGTCGCCGACCGTCACGGCCGTGGCACATCCCGCTGCCGGTTACAAGTTGACCGGCTACGCCGTGTCCGCCGACGGCAATGACATCGCGTTGGTCGAGGAGGCGTGCGACCCGCAGGCGACGTCGCCGCAGGGCCGGATCGTGGCGTTCGACCAGCAGACGCAGCAACAGCACGCGATCGCGTTTCCGTCGTACCCGCCAGCACCGATCGCCGACCCCAGCTGGGAGCCGGACGGCCGTCACATCGACGTCTTCGTCCGGACCGGGATGCAGGGCGAACTAGCTCGCTACGACGCGTTCGCGGCGAACAGCTGGAGCGACAGCACGCCGGCCTGCCAAGGGTTCGACGAGGCGGGCGGGCTGCCGCAGGCGGTCCGGGTCGACGGCGCGGGGACGTTGTGGATCGCCGCGCAGACCGGTACGGCGATGCAGGTGACTCGGTGCGCGGCCGGAAAGCCGACCGTCGCGTTCAGCGTCCCCGGCAACGGCACGCCCACCGACCTGGCGGTGACCGGCAACGGCAGCCACGTGCTGCTCACGGATGCGAACGGCGGGGTCTGGCGCTGGGACGGCAACGGCGCGGCAAGCCGGATCTCCGGGCTGACGCTGCCCGCCGCCACCTGGTAGGTCCTTCACACGTCGGGGAGGGCCACCTGCACTTCGGTCGCGTCGCTCCCGGAGATGAGCCAGCCACGGCCCGGCGGACCGGACCCCGCAGTGGCTTCGGATGGCAACCGGATGCCGAACAGGTCGCCGTCGTGTCGTGACTCCGGCCGGAGCAGCAGGCCCAGCCGCCGGCGGCGAGCCACGGCGACCGGCCCGCGAAACGTCGCGGCGAGCACGTCGGTGGCGCCGGCCAACGCGATCACCTGCTGGACCGACGCGTGCTCGACCAACCACCGCTCGATCCGCTCTGCCAACGGACCGATAGGCAGTAGGTCGACGTCGTCGACCAACAGGTGCGGTGGCCCGCGGTCGAGCATCGCGTCCAGCGTTTCGGCCGCAGCGTCACCGTCGGCGGGCAGCCGCACCGCCCCACACAGCGACGTGAGCGGGCTGCCGGAGCCGCACGCGACGGTGACCGGCCGGTCGAGCAGCTGCTGACCGATCGTCAGCAGTGCCGTGCTGCGACCGGACCGGGGCGGACCACAAATCAGAAAGCCGCCGGCCATTGCATCCGCCGGGATGGAGGCAACGGCCAAGTCGTCGCTGCGCACGCCGATGGCGAGCCGCGAGCGGTCGGCCGGACGCACTTGCGGCAAGTGGACGGTGGTTGGCAGCGGCTCAAACCGGCGTGCCGGGCGGACCGGGTAGGCCCAGCCCGCGGCCATCGCGATCGTCGCGTCGTCGGCCACGGCGACCTGCATGAGGGCGCGCTCGGTGACCGCGAAGCCGCGACCGCGCGGCAGCGACCGAGGAATGTCCCGATGGTCCACGCCGAGGAGCGCGAACTCCAAATGATCGGCCAGCCGCAGCACCAACTTCTCCGCGATGGCTGCGCCCAGCCGCCCGGTGAGCCCGGCACGGCCGCTAGTCACAACCAGCCGCAACCCGGCCCGCGGCCCGTCTGCCGCCAGCCGCAGCAGCCGCTCACCGACTTGGCCGCTGGCGGCATCTCCGGCCGCGGCCAGCAACTGCTCCCAACCGTCGACGAGCAGCATCAGCCGCGGTGCCTGCTCGCCGCCGGCACGGCGATGGGCAACCTGCTCGGTCAGCCAGTCGAGAAGCCGGCTGACTCGCGCGAGATCACTGGCCGGTACGACGGAACCGCACTGCGGCAGGCTGGCCAGCGGGTCGAGTGCGGTGTCGGAGGCGATCGCCCACAGCTGCAGGTCGTCCGGCGACAGCTTGGCCGCGGCGGCCACTGCAACGGTGAGCGCCGCCGTACTACGACCGCTGGTCGCCGCCCCGACGATCAATGTGGAGCCGCCGGTGCCAAGCGATAGCCGAGCCGGCTGCTGCGCCTGCCGGTCGGGAAGGTCGAGCAGACCCCAGGCGACGTCCTCGGAATCTGCCGGTTGCGGCAACTCGGATAGCGGCAGCCGCTCGGGCAGCGGCGGTAGCCATGGCCGACGCGGAGCGGCGTAGCCGGCTGTGGCGGCGAGGTGTCGGGCCGCCGACACGAGCAGGTCGAGCTGCGTCGGACCGGCCGGCGACGGTTGCACGACCGGCGGGTGTGCGGCCAAGGCGGCCGGTGCCAACTCGATCGTGACGGCCTCGTCGGCGGCTGGCGGCGCGCTGACCAATCCGGTCTGGCACTCCTGCAGCTCGGCGCTGCCGAGCCGCACGAACGCCCGGCCGGGGGTGTGGCGGCTGATCCGGGCGGCCGCCGGGCTGTCGAGCAGGTCGCGGGACTCGTGCTCGTGGGTGACGGCCAGGCAGATGCGGAGCCGGGCGTTCGCCCGGATGTCGGCGGAGACAGATCCCTGCGGGCGTTGTGTAGCGAGGATCAGATGGATGCCGAGCGCGCGGCCGCGCTGGGCGACGCCGACGAGGCCGGTCACGAAATCGGGCAGTTCTTCGGCGAGGGTGGCGAACTCGTCGACGACGATCACCAGGCGCGACAGCGGCGGTGCGTGCGGCGGGTAATCGCGGATGTCGGAGACGCCGGCGTCGGCGAGCAGCCGTTCGCGGTGGCGGATCTCGGCGGCGAGCGACGCGAGCGCCCGCCTGGTCGAGGCGGTGTCGAGGTCGCTCAAGACGCCGACGGTGTGCGGGAGCAGCGCGCAGGCGTCGAACGCCGCTCCGCCCTTGAAGTCGATCAGCAAAAAGCCGAGCCGGTCGGGCGGCTGGGCAGCGGCGAGACCGGCGACGAGGCCGCGCAGCAGTTCGCTCTTGCCGGCGCCGGTGGTGCCGGCGACCACGGCGTGCGGGCCGTCGCGGTCGAGGTCGACGCTGACTGGTCCGTTGCGCCCCTGCCCGATGACGACGCCGGGCGTCGCGGCGGCCGACCAGCGGCGGCGGATCGCCGCGGTCAGCCGGTCCGGCGTCGCGGCATCAAGTTGGTTGAGCTGGGCCCACGCAACCTGCCGTGGCAGCCGGTCGGTCGCGGCTGCGGCGTCGTCGCGCCGTGACGCCAACGCCCGCGCCGCGGCTTCGGCGCGCGCGGGGTCGAGCGCCTCCACGGTGAAGCATTCGAGCTGGCCGTCGGCGCGCCGGAGCCGGCTCGCCTCCGGGCCGGCCGCGCATTCGACGAGGACGTCGCAGTTCGCCGGCAGCCGGGCAGCGGACTCAGCGTACCAGATTACGGCGCAGTCGGGCAGCGCCGCCGGCAACCAACCGCCGCCCGACCGGCCGGCGTCAACGATGACCAACGCATCCGCCCCGCCGTCGCTCGGCGGGGCGTTCAGCGTGCGGGCAAGGTCCGCCGCGGCCGCGGCGTCGCATGCCAGCCGGCCGGGCCCGTGCTCACCCAGGCAGCCGGTGTGGGGCAGCCACCGGACCCACTCCCACTCCGCCGCCCGGCCCGGTGCCAACACGGTGACATTCAGATTGCTCGGCGGGTGCCAGGCCGCGGCCTGCACCAGCAGCGACCTCAGTACGCCGACGGCCAAATCGCGCCGGCCGGCCACGCCGATCACCGACCGCGGTTGCGGCGTCACGACGACCGGCGCCGCCACAACCTTCGGTCGGGGTGCGTTGCGCACGTCGAGGTCGCTGGGGAGCGTGCCGAGGCCAAGCCGGAGCCGCAGCCAGTCCGCACCGGCCGGCCGCCGCTGCCAGATCTCGGTGGATCCGACGCAGGCCGCGACCGCCGCGGCCGCCGAGGGCGCCGCTTCCAGGCGGTGTGCGCGTTCGGCGTCGAGGGCCTCCGCGAGCCGGGCCTGCGTGGCCGCCAGGGCGAGGCCGTGTTCTCGCTTTTGCCGGCGGCGGTGGCGCCGCGCGAGCCACCAGTCGTTCGCCGCCTGGCCGCCGATCATCACCGGCGACAACACGGCGAACGCCATGAACTGCCACTCGTGCAGCACTGCCGCCAGCCCGCAGCCCACCAGCAGCGGCGCCAGCGCCGCGACGACCGGCAGCCGGACCCGGGTGGGCGGTGGCGGCAGGATCGGGAACACCACCGGCTCCGCCGGCCATGGGCGAGCCGGACGGCGCGGCGACGTCATGCCGGATGCCGGCTGGCGCGCCGCCGCCGACGCTAAAGCGCCGAAACTGACCACGGCTCCGTCGACCAGCCGGCAGTCGGTGACGGTGGCGGCATCCGCGATCGGCCGGCCGTCGACGTACGGCGATGCAGCAACCTCGGCACCGACCAACTGCCGCAGTCGGTCGAGCACGGTCGCCGCGCGTCGGTCGCCCGCCGCGGTCAAGCACACGTCGGCTCGCGTGCCGCTGCGGGCGTTGATGACGGTCAGCGTCGCCCGCATGGGCGGGACGCTAAGCGAAGTCGGCGCTGTGTTGCCGCGGCCGTCCACAGCCCTCGTTGTGTAGGTCCGCGGCCGGTGGGTAGCGCGAAACGTAGTGCCCACACGATCAGTGCTCACCGTTCGACCCGCGGCGAGCAGCCGAGCCGCGACGGCCGCGGCGCCGAGCCGCACCGTCGTCGAAGACGTACGACCGCGGGTCGATGACGGTCGTTACGCCGCCAAGGCCGTCGTCGGCGACCCCGTCCAGGTCGAGGCGGACGCGTTCGCCGACGGCCACGACCTGCTGCGCTGCGAGCTGCAATGGCGACCGGCCGGCAGCCGCAGCTGGAAGCGCCGTTTGATGGCGCCGCTCGGCAACGACCGGTGGCGCGCGATCTTCGTCCCCACCGAGCTCGGGCGTTACCAGTTCCAGGTCCGGGCGCAGATCGACCCGCTGGCAACCTGGCTGCACGACCTGCGCGCGCGCGTCGACGCCGGACAGGACGTCGCGGTCGAGCTCGTCGTAGGGGCGGATCTCATGAACGCGGCGGCGGAGCAGGTGCGGGGCGCCGCCCGGCAACACCTGACCGAGCTCGCGGACCGCGTGCGGCGGCCCGGCTTCGACCCGGCCGAGCTGTTCACCGCGGCCGCGACCGCGCTGCTCGCCGGACTGCCGTCGCCCGAGCCGTCGACCACCTCCGACCCGTACGAGGTGTACGCCGACCGGCCGCGCGCCCGCTTCAGCAGCTGGTACGAGCTGTTCCCGCGATCGACGGCGACTCGGCTCGGCCGACACGGCACGTTCCGCGACGTCGTGCGGCGACTCGACTACGTTGCGCGGCTCGGCTTCGACGTGCTCTACCTGCCGCCGATCCACCCAATCGGCACTACCAACCGCAAGGGCCGCAACGGCGCGGTGACCGCGGACCCGACCGACGTCGGCAGCCCGTGGGCGATCGGCGGCACCGCCGGCGGTCACACCGCCGTGCACCCGGACCTCGGGACCCTCGCCGACTTCGACGCGGTCGTCGCCGCGGCGGGCAAGCGGGGGATCGAGGTCGCGCTGGA
This sequence comes from Mycobacteriales bacterium, assembly GCA_035550315.1. GTDB lineage: Bacteria > Actinomycetota > Actinomycetes > JAFAQI01 > JAFAQI01 > DASZPL01. Next base: position 54,959 of record DASZPL010000117.1, read on the forward strand.
CCTCGCCTACCAGTGTTCCCCTGACCACCCCTGGGTGCGGGAACACCCGCAGTGGTTCAAGCACCGGCCGGACGGCTCAATCCGGTACGCCGAGAATCCGCCGAAGCGGTACGAGGACGTCTACCCGCTCGACTTCGACACCGCCGACTGGCGCGCGTTGTGGGACGCGCTGCGCGAGGTCGTGGAGTTCTGGATCGACCACGGCGTACGGATCTTCCGGGTCGACAACCCGCACACCAAGGCGTTCGCGTTCTGGGAGTGGCTGATCCCGACGATCCAGGCGGAACACCCGGACGTGCTGTTTCTGGCCGAGGCGTTCACCCGGCCGAAGGTGATGTACCGGCTGGCCAAGATCGGGTTCACCCAGTCCTATACGTACTTCACCTGGCGCACCGCCAAGTGGGAGCTGGAGCAATACCTGACCGAGCTGACCAACCGCCCGGTCGCCGACTTCTTCCGGCCGAACTTCTGGCCGAACACGCCGGACATCCTGACCGAGCAGCTGCAGCACGGCGGCGCCGCGACGTTCCGGGTGCGGGCACTGCTGGCCGCGACACTCACCGCCAACTACGGCGTCTACGGCCCGGTGTTCGAGCTCGGCGAGCACCGACCTCGCCACGCGGGATCCGAGGAGTACCTGGACGGCGAGAAGTACGAGGTGCGCCGGTTCAAGCTCGACGCGGCCGACAGCCTGGCCCCCCTGCTGGAGCGGCTGAACCGCATCCGCCGCGACCACGCGGCGCTGCAACACGACCGCACGCTGACGTTCCACCGGATCGACAACGACCAGCTGATTGCGTACTCGAAGTCAGTGCCGGCCGGCGTCGAGGACATCGGTACGGCGGACGGCGCACCGGTCCTCGTCGTCGTCAACCTCGACCCGGCGTACCAACAGTCCGGCTGGGTCGAGCTCGACCTGGCCGCGCTCGGCGTCGACGGCGAGCGCGGCTACGTGGTGCACGACCTGCTCAACGGCGGTTGCTACCGGTGGGAGGGCAGCCGCAACTTCGTCATGCTGGACCCCGAGGTCACCCCCGGCCACGTCTTCCAGGTGCAGCCGGCTTCCGACGGGGCCGGGGCATGACCTCCGCCGCGGCCTCGATGCCGCTGACCGCAGAACCGCTTTGGTACCAGGAAGCGGTCTTCTACGAAGCGCACGTCCGGGCATTTGCCGACAGCGACGGCGACGGGATCGGTGACTTCCGTGGCCTGCTCGGCAAGCTCGACTACCTGCAGGAGCTGGGCGTCACCGCCCTGTGGCTGTTGCCGTTCTACCCGTCACCGCTGCGCGACGACGGCTACGACATCTCCGACTACCGCAACGTGCACGAGGCCTACGGCACGTTGCGCGACTTTCGGGCCGTGCTGCGCGGCGCCCACGCCCGCGGCATCCGCGTCATCACCGAACTGGTGCTCGCCCACACCTCCGACGAGCACCCCTGGTTCAAGCGCGCCCGGCTCGCCCCGAAGGGGTCGACGTACCGCGACTTCTACGTCTGGAGCGACGCGCCCGACCGCTATCTCGACGCCCGGGTCATCTTCCAGGACTTCGAGACCTCCAACTGGGCGTTCGACCCGGTCGCCGACGCCTACTACTGGCATCGGTTCTACTCGCACCAGCCGAGCCTGAACTACGACAGCCCGGCGGTCCGCAAGGCGATGTTCGACGTCGTCGACTTCTGGCTCGACATGGGCGTCGACGGGCTGCGGCTCGACGCGGTGCCGTACCTCTACGCCCGCGACGGCACCACCTGCGAGAACCTGCCCGAGACGTTCGCCTTCCTGCGCGATCTGCGCGCCCACGTCGACGCCCGGTTCACCGACCGGATGCTGCTTGCAGAGGCGAACCAGTGGCCGGAGGACGCCGTCGCCTATCTCGGCGAGGGCCGCACCTGCCACATGGCGTTCCACTTTCCGTTGATGCCGCGGATCTTCATGGCGGCGCGGCAGGAGGACCGGTTCCCGATCGTCGACATCCTCAACGAGACCCCGCCGATCCCGGCCAACTGCCAGTGGGCGCTGTTCCTGCGCAACCACGACGAGCTGACGCTCGAGATGGTCACCGACGAGGAACGCGACTACATGTACCGGGTCTACGCCGAGGACCCGCAGGCGCGGATCAACGTCGGGATTCGGCGGCGGCTCGCTCCGCTGCTGGGCAACGACCGCAAGCTGATCGAGATGATGAACGGACTGCTGTTCTCACTGCCCGGCACGCCGATCATCTACTACGGCGACGAGATCGGCATGGGCGACAACATCTATCTCGGCGACCGCAACGCCGTGCGCACGCCGATGCAGTGGGACTCCGACCGCAACGCCGGCTTCTCCAAGGCGAACCCGCAACGCCTCTATCTGCCGATCATCATCGACCCCGAGTACCACGCCCAGGCCGTCAACGTCAGCGCGCAGGAGCAGAACCCGAACTCGCTGCTGTGGTGGATGCGCCGGCTGGTCGCGCTGCGCAACCGCTATCGCGCGTTCGCGACCGGCAGCCTCGAGATCCTGTTTCCCGACAACCGCAAGGTGCTGGCGTTCCTTCGCCGGTACGACGACGAGGTCATCCTGGTCGTCGTCAACCTGTCGCGGTTCACCCAGGCCGTTCAGATCGACCTTGCCGAGTTTCGTGGGCTGACGCCGATTGAGCTGTTCGGCAGCACCGAGTTCCCGCCGATCGGCGACCTGCCGTACTTCGTCACGCTCGGGCCGCACGGGTTCTACTGGTTCTCGCTGGAGCAGCGTGGCCCGGTCACCGCGGACGGGCCGCCGCGGTTGACCGTCAAGGGACCGTGGACCGACGCGTTGCGCGGCGGTGCGCGGAGCCCGCTCAGCCGCGCCGTCACCGGCCAGCTCGCGACCCGCCGCTGGTTTCGCGACAAGTCCCGGCGGATCCGCGCGACTGAGGTCTGCGACTACTTGCCGGTCCCGTCGGCCGCCGGGCCGGGCGCGCCCGTCGTCGGCTACCTGGTCGTGGTGAGGGTCGCGCTCGACTCCGGCCTGCCCGAGACGTACGTGCTGCCGCTGGCCCACGCCGTCGACGACGCTGCCGCCGAGGTTCGCAAGTGGCGCGCCGACAGCATCGCCGCCGAGATCTCGTCGGCCGACGGCGACGGTGTCATCTACGACGCGCTCGGCGACGCCGAGTTCGCCCGGGCGCTCGTCGACCTGATGGGGCGGCGGCGCCAGCTGTCGGGCCGCAGCCTGCGCCTCGCCGGCGTCCCCGCCCGAGCGCTGCGCCGGCTGCGCCAAAGCATTGACGTCGAGAGCCCCGTCGTACCGATCACCAGCGAGCAGAGCAACACCTCGGTGATCATCGGCAACCAGGTCATCCTCAAGCTGATCCGGCGGGTCGAGGAGGGGCGCAACCCCGACGTCGAAGTGGGGCGCTACCTCACCGAGCACGCCGGGTTCGAGCACTCGCCCGCGGTCGGCGGCTCACTCGAGCTTCGCGCCGGACCGCAGGACGACGAAGCCGCGACCATCGCGGTGCTGCAGGAGTTCGTGGTCAACGAGGGCGACGGCTGGAGCTATGTGCTCGACGCGCTGTCGCGGGTGCTCGAGGAAGCCATCGCGCGACCCGACCCCGCCGAGCTCGACCTCGACCTGCCCGCACATCCGCTCGCCGCCGCGGCGCTCCCGCCCGCGCACGGCCACTTCCTGGTCGGGCCGCAGCTGCAGTGGGCCGAGGCGTTGGGCCGCCGCACCGCCGAGATGCACCTCGCGCTGGCGGCCGATCGCAGCGACGACGCGTTCGCGCCGGTGCCGTTGACCGCCGTCGACCGTCGGTCGCTGCACCACGGTGCGCGCAGTTTGCTACGGCAGTCGCTGCGCGCGGCGCAGTCGGTGCGGGAGCCGAGTGAGTGCCTGACCGAGCTGCTCGATCGGCAGGCGGAGGTCTTCGACCGGCTGCAAACCATCAGCGCGCAGCCGATCGTCGCGCAGCGGATCCGCTGTCACGGCGACTACCACCTCGGCCAGGTGCTGTGGACCGGCAAAGACTTCGTGATCATCGACTTCGAGGGGGAGCCGGCACGGACGCTGTCGAGCCGGCGGCAGAAGCGCCCCGCACTGGTCGACGTCGCCGGCATGATCCGGTCGTTCCACTACGCCTCCCGCGCGGCCGGCAACCGACTAGCTCGCGACCTACTACAGTCGCGCGAGCCGGCGTCGCTCGAGCCGCTGCTGTCGCTGTGGTACCGCGCGGTGTCCGGCGCCTTCCTGCGCTCCTACCTTGCCGCCGCTGAGGACGGCGCGTTCCTGCCGAAGGAGCCCGGCCAGCTCGGCGCGCTGCTCGATTTCTTGCTGCTCGAGAAGGCGATCTACGAGCTCGGTTACGAAGCCAACAACCGCCCCGACTGGGTCGACATCCCCGCGCAGGGACTGCTGGACCTGCTCGCCGTCGCGGGAGCAGCGGGATGAGCCGCGACGCGATGGCCGCGATGGTGCGGCGGTTCGCGCGGGCGCAGGGGATCCAGCTGAGCTACACCCGCTACGACGGCCGGCGGGCCCGGCCATCCGTCGAGACGCTGCTCGCCGTCCTGACCGCGCTCGGTCACGACGTCGGTGACGAACACCGACTTCGGGCGGCGGTCGCGGCCGATCGCGAGCATCGCGAGCGGCAGGTGCTGCCCCCGGTCGTGGTCGCGACGCCCGGGCGGCCCTGCGAGCTTCGGCCGCGGGACGGCGACCGGCTCGACCACGCGACCGTCGCGATCACGTTGGAGGACGGAGGATCGCTGCAGCTGCCGGCACCCGAAGTGCTCCGGTCGACACCCGACGGCGTCGGGCTGGACCTCGCCGCCGCCGGCTTGCCGGTGGGCTACCACGAGCTCCGGATCGACGGCCTCGGGGACGTTCCCTCCGCCATGCTCGTGGTGCCGCCGCGACGGCTGCCGCCCGCACCGATCGGATTCGGCGTCTTCCAACCGCTCTACGGACTCCGCGGCGAGCGCGACTGGGGCGTCGGCGACCTCGGCGACCTGCGCCGGCTGCAGCAGTGGGTCGCCGAGCTCGCTGGCGATTTCGTCGGCACGTTGCCGTTGTTCGCGACCTATCTCGACCCGCCGGTGGACCCCAGCCCGTACCTCCCGGTGAGCCGCCGGTTCTGGAGCGAGCTGTACGTCGACGTCGAGGCGCTGCCCGAGTTCGCCGCCAGCCCGGACGCGCAGGCGCTCGCCGGATCGCCCGCATTTCAGCAGGACCTGCGCCGGCTGAGTCGAGGCGAGCTGGTCGACTACGCCGGCGTGATGGCCCGCAAACGGGGGGTGCTGGAGCTATGCGCGAGCGAGTTGTTCGACCACGCATCGCCGCGTCGCGACGCGTGCGACGCCGCGCTGGCCGAGCATCCGGAGATCGACCGGTACGCCGAGTTCCGAGCCGGCTGCGAGAAGTTGGGCCGGCCGTGGCTCGACTGGCCGGCCGCGCCCGGCGTCGTACCGGACGGCGGCGCCGACGACGCCGCGGTGCGCTACTACCGCTACGCCCAGCTGGTCGCCGGCGAGCAGCTGGCCGCAGCCGCGGCGGCCTCACCCGGCCTCTACCTCGACCTGCCGATCGGCGTACATCCCGACGGCTTCGACACCTGGTCGGAGCAGGAGAGCTTCGCTCCCGCCGAGGTCGGCGCGCCGCCCGACGACTTCTTCGCCGGCGGGCAGGCGTGGGGGTTCCCGCCATTGCACCCCGGCCGGATGCGGGCGCGGCGTTACGGCTACCTCATCGACTGCCTCCGGCACACGTTTCGGCACGCGCGGGTCGCGCGGATCGACCACATTCTCGGCCTGCACCGGCAGTACTGGGTACCGGCCGGCACCGACGCGACCGGCGGCGCTTACGTCACCTATCCGGCCGACGAGCTGCGCGCCATCGTTCGGCTGGAAGCCGCGCGCGCCGGCACCATCGTGGTCGGCGAGGACCTCGGCACCGTCACCCCCGCGATCCGCCAGGCGATGGACCGCGACGGCATGCTGCACTCGTTCGTCTACCAGTTCGCCGCCGACGCGACGCAGCCGCTGCCGCAGCCGGACACTCCGGCGATGGCGTCGCTCGGCAGTCACGACCTGCCCAAGTTCGCCAGCTACGCCGCCACCGAGCGGTGGGTGCCGCCACTGCAGACCTGCCTGACAGCGCTGGCTGACGGATCGGCCCGGTTGCTGCTCGTCGACCTGGCCGACCTCGCCGGGCAGGAAGGCCAGGACAACCAACCCGGCACCGGTCCGGAAGCCGACAACTGGCGGCGCCGACTCGACCGCCCGCTCGCCGAGCTGACCTCCGATTCGGCGGTCACCCGGCTGCTGACCGAGATCGCCGAGCACCGACAGCGGCGAGCCACGACCACGGGAGCCCAGCAATGAGCCGCGCAGCCAAGGCCTCGGCGTTCAGCCTGCTCAGCGACGACGACCTCTACCTGTTCAACGAGGGCACCCACCGCCGCCTCGCCGGCCGGCTCGGCGGCCACCTGCTCGACGACGACCGCGGCGCCTTCTTCGCGGTGTGGGCACCGAACGCAACCGGCGTCGCGGTCGTCGGCGACTTCAACGGCTGGGACGGCGCGGCATCACCGCTACGCCCCCGCGCGACCTCGGGCATCTGGGAGGGGACGGTGCCGGCTGCCGAGGCCGGGCAGATCTACAAGTTCGAGATCACCACCCGCGAGGGTCACCGGCTGCAGAAGGCAGACCCGTACGCCTCGCGCACCGAGGAGCCGCCGCGGACCGGGTCGATCCTGTGGAATCTCGACTACAGCTGGGGTGACGACGCCTGGATGGCCGAGCGCGGCCGGCGCAATGCGCTGGACGCGCCGATGTCGATCTACGAGGTGCACCTCGGCTCCTGGCGGCGGGATCCGAAGCGCTCCGACCGGATGCTCTCCTACACCGAGATCGCGCCGCTGCTCGTCGACCACGTTCGCAAGGCGGGCTTCACCCACGTCGAGTTCATGCCGGTGATGGAGCACCCGTTCTACGGCTCGTGGGGCTACCAGGTCACGTCGTTCTTCGCGCCCTCCAGCCGCTATGGCACCCCGCAGCAGCTGATGGAGCTGATCGACACGCTGCACCAGGCGGGCATCGGCGCGATCCTCGACTGGGTGCCGTCTCACTTCCCGAGCGACGCGTTCGCGCTGGCCGGCTTCGACGGCACCGCGCTCTACGAGCATCCCGACCCGCGGCTGGGCTTCCACCCGGACTGGAAGAGCCTGATCTTCGACTACGGCCGGCCGGAGGTCCGCGCCTTCCTGGCCTCGTCCGCCGAGCACTGGCTGACGGCGTACCACGCGGACGGGCTGCGGGTCGATGCGGTCGCGTCGATGCTCTACCTCGACTACTCCCGCCGCCCCGGGGAATGGCGACCCAACCGGTACGGCGGCCGGGAGCACCTGGAGGCGATCGAGTTCCTGCAGGCGCTGAACACCGGGATCTACGCCGACCACCCCGACGTGCAGACCATCGCCGAGGAGTCGACGGCGTGGCCGGGTGTCTCCCGGCCGGTGGATCTCGGTGGGCTGGGCTTCGGGCTGAAGTGGGACATGGGCTGGATGAACGACACGCTGCGTTATCTCGCGCACGAGCCGGTGCACCGGCGCTTCCACCACAGCGAGCTGACGTTCCGCGGTGTCTACGCGTTCTCGGAGAACTACGTGCTGCCGCTTTCCCACGACGAGGTCGTCTACGGCAAAGGGTCGCTGCTCACCCGGATGCCCGGCGACGACTGGCAGCGGTTCGCGAACCTCCGGCTGTTGCTGGGCTACGAGTTCACCCAGCCCGGCAAGAAGCTGCTGTTCATGGGCGGCGAGTTCGGCCAGTGGTCGGAGTGGAGCCACGACGCCTCGCTCGACTGGCACCTGCTGCGAGACGCCAGCCACGCGGGAGTCCTCAGCTGGCTGGCCGACCTCAACCGTGTCTACCGCGACGAGCCCGCGCTGCACGAGCTCGACACCGATCCGGCCGGCTTCCGCTGGGTGCGCATCGACGACGCCGAGCGCGGCACGCTGTCCTACCTCCGCCAGTCTCGCGACGGGCAGACCGTGCTGTGCGTCATGAACCTGACGCCGGTGCCGCGCCACGACCACGTGGTCGGCGTGCCGGTCGGCGGGCGCTGGCTGGAGCTGCTGAACAGCGACGCAGAAGCGTACGGCGGAAGCGGCCTTGGCAACCTCGGCGTGGTCACCGCCGGGGACGCGTCATGGCGTGACTTCCCGCACCACCTCGCGATCACCGTGCCGCCGTTGAGCTGCGTGCTGCTGAAGCCTGACGCTCGATGAACCCCCGCACCACGAAGCTGGGCGCGACCCGAGTGGGCAACCGCGACTGGTCGTTCCTGGTTTGGGCGCCCGAGCAGCCGGAGCTGGCCGTGCGGATCTACCAGCCGGTGCTGCGCACGGTCGCGCTCGAGCCGATGGCCGACGGCTACCACGGCGGCGTGGTGCGCGGCCTCGACGAGGCGCCCACCTACCGGATCGCGCTGGCCGACGGCACGCTGCTCGCCGACCCCGCGTCGCGCTGGCAGCCGGAAGGCGTGCACGGACCGTCCCGGGGGTTCGACCCGACCGACTTCGACTGGACCGATGCCGGCTTCCACGCGACGCCGGTCGGCGACCAGGTCATCTACGAGTTGCACGTCGGGACGTTCACCGCCGAGGGCACGTTCGACGCGGCGATTGCGCGACTCGACGACCTCGCCGCGCTCGGCATCACCGCGGTCGAGCCGATGCCGGTCGCGCAGTTCCCCGGCCGTCGCAACTGGGGCTACGACGGCGTCTTCCCGTTCGCCGTGCAGGACAGCTACGGCGGCCCGGTGGCGTTCCAGCGCTTCGTCGACGCCTGCCACGCCCGCGGCCTCGCCGTGGTGCTCGACGTGGTCTACAACCACCTCGGCCCGGAGGGCAACGTGCTCGGGGCGTTTGCGCCGTACTTCACCGAGACCTACCGCACCCCGTGGGGCGCGGCGGTCAACTTCAGCGAGGCCGGCTCCGACGAGGTGCGCCGGTTTTTCACCGAGAACGCGTTGATGTGGCTGCGCGACTTCCACGTCGACGGGCTCCGGTTGGACGCGGTGCACGGCATCGTCGACCCGACCGCCTCGCCGTTTCTCCGCGAACTCACCGACGACGTCCGAGCGCTGGCCGCGTCGCTCGGTGTGCCGAAGTTCCTGATCGCCGAGAGCGCGGACAACAACCCGCTCGTCGTGTCACCGCCCGCCGTCGGTGGCCTCGGCTTCGACGCGCAGTGGAACGACGACGTCCACCACGCCCTGCACGCCCTGCTCACGGGTGAGCGGCAGGGCTACTACGCCGACTTCGGCGAGCCCCCGCAGCTGGTGCGGGCCTTCAACCACGGCTTCGTGCTGCGTGGTGACTACTCGGCGTTCCGCGGCCGGCGCCACGGCTCCACCGGTTTCGTCCCCGCCGACCGGCTGGTCGGGTTCGCGCAGAACCACGACCAGATCGGCAACCGCGCCGGCGCCGAGCGGCTCACCAGCCTGGTCGAGCCTGATGTCGCTCGGCTGGCGATGGCGCTCGTCCTGCTCGCGCCGTTCGTCCCGCTGCTGTTCATGGGGGAGGAGTACGCCGAGACCGCGCCGTTCCCGTACTTCATCGACCACGGCGACCCCGACCTGGTCGAGGCGGTCCGCCGCGGCCGGGCCGAGGAGTTCGGCCGGGATGCCGACCGGTTCGACCCTGCCGACGAAGCCACCTACGCCCGGGCGCGGCTGGACTGGTCGGCGCGGCAACACCCGCCCGGGGCCGCGCGACTGGCGCTGGTGCGCCGGCTGCTCACGATCCGCCGGGAGCATCCGGCGCTGCGCGGCGAGGTGCTGGAAAGCCGAGCGGCCGCCGTCGACGGCGTGCTGAGCCTGCTGCGCCGTGACACCGGCGATCCGCTGCTGCTGCTGTTCAACCTCACCGGCGGCCGGGCCGAGGTCACGGTCGACCCCGCGGCGCCCACCTGGACGAAGCTCGCCGACTCGGCCGAGGCCGCGACCGGCGGTGACGGCGCCGGACTTCCCGACGAACTGAAAGCGGAGGAACGGTTGACCTTGCCGGCGTACGGGTTTGCGATCTATCGAGGCGTTGCCGGAGGGTCGGCATGGTGACCCGGGTGTGGCCGGGTTCGCCGTACCCGCTCGGCGCGACCTGGGACGGCGAGGGCGGCAACTTCGCGATCTTCTCCGAACATGCGACCGGAGTGGAGCTGTGCCTGTTCGACACGGCCGACGCGCACGAGCCGACCGAGACCATCGCGACGCCGGAGACCACCGACGACGTGTGGCACGCCTATCTGCCCGATGTCCGGCCGGGCCAGCTATACGGCTACCGGGTGCACGGCCCTTACGAGCCGGAGCAAGGGCATCGGTTCAACCCGAACAAGCTGCTGATCGACCCCTACGCCAAAGCGGTCACCGCCAACATCACCTGGGACGACTCGCTGTTCGGCTACACCATCGGCGACCCGGACAAGGACCTGTCCTTCGACGAACGCGACGACGCCGGCGGGATGCCGAAGTGCGTCGTCGTCGACGCCGCGTTCACCTGGGGCGACGACCGCGCGCCGCGCACCCCGTGGAACCGCACCGTCATCTACGAGTGCCACGTGCGCGGCATGACGAAGCTGCATCCGGCGGTGCCGGAGGAGCTGCGCGGCACCTACCTCGGGCTGGCGTCCGACCCGGTCGTCGACCACCTCACGGCGCTCGGCGTCACCGCGGTCGAGCTGATGCCGGTGCACCAGTTCCTGCCCGAGCGCGACCTGGTCGACCGCGGCCTCACCAACTACTGGGGCTACAACTCGATCGGCTTCTGCGCCCCGCACGTCGGCTACGCCAGCGGCGGCCGCAGCGAGCAGGTCGACGAGTTCAAGTCGATGGTCAAGACGCTGCACCGCGCCGGCCTCGAGGTGATCCTCGACGTGGTCTACAACCACACCGCCGAGGGGAGCCACCTCGGTCCCACGCTATCGCTGCGCGGCATCGACAACGCCGTCTACTACCGGCTCAGCCCCGACGACCCGCGCTACATGGTCGACTTCACCGGCACCGGCAACAGCCTGAACATCCTGCATCCGCGCACCATGGGCCTGATCATGGACAGCCTGCGCTACTGGGTCACCGACATGCACGTCGACGGCTTCCGGTTCGACCTCGCGCCGGTGCTGGTCCGCGGATACGAAGGCGGGCCGCCGAGCGCGTTCTTCGAGATTGTGCAGCAAGACCCGGTGCTGTCGACCGTGAAGCTGATCGCCGAGCCGTGGGACGTCGGGCCCGACGGTTACCAGCTGGGCCGATTCCCGCAGGGCTGGTCGGAGTGGAACGGTGCCTTCCGCGACACGGTGCGCCGGTTCTGGCGCGGCGACGGGGGAATGGTGCCCGAGCTCGCCTCCCGGATCTCGGGCTCGAGCGACATCTATGCGGCCAGCCGTCGGCGTACCTATGCCAGCGTCAACTTTGTCACCTGCCACGACGGCTTCACGCTCACCGACCTGGTCAGCTACGAGAGCCGCCACAACGAGGCCAACGGCGAGGACAACAACGACGGGACGGCCGACAACAACAGCCGCAACTGGGGCGCGGAGGGCGAGACCGAGTCGCACCGGATCGTGCGGCTGCGCGAGCGGATCAAGCGCAACATGCTCGCGACCGTGATGTTTTCGCAGGGCGTTCGGATGATTCTGGGCGGCGACGAGTTCGGCCGGACGCAGCACGGCAACAACAACGCGTACTGCCAGGACAACGAGATCAGCTGGGTCAGCTGGGACCTCGACGACGGCGCGCAGCAGATGATCGAGTTCACCCGCGAGCTGATCGAGATCATGCAGCACAACCCGGTGCTGCGTCGCCGGCACTTCTTCTCGGGCAGCGGCGGCCGCGGCGAGCCGGACGTGGTCTGGATCCGCGGCGACGGCGCCGAGATGACCGACGAGGACTGGAAGGACGAGTCCAACCACAGCATCGGCATGCTGATGCCGGGGCGCTCCGGCGACGAGGTGGACGACCGCGGCCGCGCGGTCGGCGGCGAGACGTTGCTGTGGCTGCTCAACGGCGGCACGTCCCCGCGGTCGTACACGCTGCCGCGGCTCGAACGCCCCGGGGTGTGGGAGGAGATTTTCAGTACGGCGCGGCCCGGCCGCCGGCTGGTGCGGACGCCCGCGATCAACCTGCCCGGCCACTCGACGATCCTGTTGCGGCACAGCGAGAATCCGGCGAGGTGATCGGGCGCGGCCTCGGGGCGACGTACCGGCTGCAGCTGAACGGGCTCGGCTTCGCCGCCGCCGCGGACTTGGTGCCGCTGCTGCACGACCTCGGCGTCGAGGTCTGCTACGTCTCGCCGGTCACGCGGGCGCGGGCGGGCAGCACTCACGGCTACGACGTCGTGGACCCGACCGTGCTGGACCCGGCGCTGGGCACCGAAGCGGAGTTCGAGGCGCTGCTGCGCGAACTGGCGGCGCACGAGATGCGGCTGCTGGTCGACATCGTCCCCAACCACCTGGCGGCGTCGACGGAGAACCCGTGGTTCGCCGACGTGCTGCGTCACGGCCGGGACTCGGCGTACGCCGCTGTGTTCGACATCGACTGGCCGCAGCACGGCGGCAAGCTGCTGCTGCCGGTGCTCGGCCAGCCATTGCCGGACGTGCTCGCAGCCGGTGAGATCGCCATCGATGAGGCGGCGGTGGCAGCTCGCTACTTCGACCACGCCTTCCCGCTCGATCCGCAACATCCGCCGTCGCCCGGTGAGGAGGTCGCGGCCGTCCTGCATCGGCAGCACTACCAGCTGGCGGAGTGGCGGGTGGCCAACCAGCAGCTCAACTACCGCCGGTTCTTCGACATCAACGACCTGATCGGCGTGCGGCAGGAAGATCCCGCGGTGTTTGCGCAGATGCATTCGCTGGTGCTGCGGCTCGCGTCCGACGACGGGGTCGCGGGTCTGCGGGTCGATCACGTCGACGGCCTGCGAGACCCCGGCAGCTACCTCGAGCAACTGCGGACCGCGGTCGGGGAGCGCCCGGCGATCGTGGTCGAGAAGGTCCTGGAGCGCGACGAACGGCTGCCGGGTTGGCCGGTCGACGGGACGACCGGTTATGAGTTCGCCGCCGACGCCATCGGCTTGTTCGTGGACCCGGCTGGGGCGGACCAGGTGGCCCGGACAATCGCGACCGCCACCGGCGACGGGCGGAGCTTTGAGGAGCGAGCCGTGGCAGCCAAGCGGGCCGCGCTGACGGCGCTGTTCCCGCACCAGCTTGACGAGGTGGTGTACGCCTTTGCGGCTGCGATCAGCGAGCCGGTCGATCACTCGGCCCTGTCCGCGGCGGTCCTCGAGCTGACCGCGCGGCTGCCGGTCTACCGGACATACCGGCGCGCCGAAGAGCCGATGTCGGCCGCCGACCGGCGGTGGGTCGGCCGGGCAGTGCGAGCCGCTCGCGGCAGCCTGCCGTCCGCGGCAGAGCGGGCGCTGGCCGCGGTGGCCGCCGTCATCACTGGCCCGCTGCCGGCCGACGGCACCGCCTGGTTGGCGGTCGCCGACTGGCAGCAACTGTCGAGCCCCGCGACCGCGAAGGGGGTCGAGGACACCGCGCTGTACGACGCCGGTCGGCCGCTCGCCGCCGCTGACGTCGGCGCCGATCCCGACCGGCCTGCTGTCGAGCCGCCTGAGTTTCACGCCCGGATGCGGGATCGGCAGCGGCGTGCCTCGCGCGCGCTGAACGCGACGTCGACGCACGACAGCAAGCGGAGCGAGGACGTGCGCTGCCGCCTGGCTGCCCTCTCCGAGATCCCCGATGCGTGGGAGTCAGCGCTGCGCGAGCTGTCGCGACTCGCCTGCACGGGCAATGACGACTCGGTGCGGCCGGATGCCGCGGACCAGCGCTACGTCTTCGAGACCCTGGTCGGCGCCTGGCCGCTGGACGGCAACCCCGATGCCGACTTTCTCGCGCGAATCACGACTCACCTGACGAAGGCGGCGCGCGAGGCGAAGCGTCACAGCAGCTGGCTCGATCCGGACGAGGCTTACGAGTCCGCGCTTCAGAACCTGGCCGAGCGTGTCGTCGACGGCCACCCGGCCGGCTTGCGTCGTACCGTCCAGCGGATCGTCACCGAGATCGAGTGCGCCGGCGGCACCAACTCGCTGGCGGCGGCGGTCCTGAAGGCCACGGCGCCGGGCGTGCCGGACGTCTACCAGGGCTGCGATCGCTGGGCGTTCAACCTGGTCGACCCGGACAACCGCCGGCCGGTCGATTGGGCGGCGCACCGGGCGTCGCTCGCCGGCCTGCCCGAGCTCTCGGATGACGCGGACCATTCCGCCGAGGTCGCGGAGCTGCTCGCCGGATGGCGTGACGGCCGGGTGAAGCAGCACGTGGTCCGGCAGTCACTGCTCGCTCGTCGCTCGCTGCCGCGGTTGTTCGGCGACGGCCGCTACCTGCCGCTCGACGTCGCTGGCGACTACGGCTCGAGCGTCGTTGCGTTTGCTCGTCGGCGTCGGGATCAGTGGGCCGTGACGATCGTCCCGCGCTTGACGCGACCGCTGACGAGGCCGGGCGAATTCCCGATCGGCGACCGTTGGGGGAACACGGCGGTCAAACTGCCGGCCGGCGCGCCGAGCCGATTCCGCAACCGCCTCACCGGGCGGGAGGTCGGTGTGACGCGCGGCCGGTGGGCGCTCGCCGACGTACTTCCAGACTTGCCGGTAGCGGTGCTGGTCAACGGCTGACCCGACGGTGTGGCGGCCGGGCAACCTTCGCTTGCTCGCCACCGATGCGTCACCGCCACGTCCGCTCTGCGTTGCCGGTGCGCGGTCGACTACGCCCGTCCCCAACCAAGGAGAGGCGTGGAATGCCAAGAACTCGTGTGAAGGCCGCGGCAGCAGCCGCGACCGTCGTGACGGTCGCAGCCACGACGCTTGCCGGTGCCGGCACCGGCACCTCAGCTGCCGCGCCGCCGGACCGGACCACCACTCCCATTCAGCACCTGGTCGTCATCTTTCAAGAGAACGTCTCGTTCGACCACTACTTCGGCACCTACCCGAACGCGACCAACGCCGACGGGCAGCCGTTCACCGCGGCACCGCACACGCCGGCGGTCGATGGGTTGACGCATGCCCTTCTGACCGCGAACCCGAATGGTGTGAACCCGCGTCGCTACGACCCGGCCAGCATCAACGACGTGCTGACCTGCGACCAGGACCACGACTACGGCGACGAGCAGGCGGCATTCGACCACGGCGCGATGGATCGGTTCCCGCAGACCGTCGGCAACGGTTCCGGCTCCAGCCCGGAAGGCGGCCCGTGCAGCGCCGGTGACGTCATGAACTACTACGACGGCAACACGGTGACGGCACTGTGGAACTACGCGCAGCAGTACGCGATGAGCGACAACTCCTACGGCACCACCTTCGGCCCCTCGGCGCCGGGCGCGATCAACTTGGTCTCCGGTGACACCGGCGGCGTCGACATGGCGCACACCGCCAACAATCCGTCGGTCTCGACCGCGACCGACCCTAACGCCGACCTGACGCC
>DASZPL010000118.1:0-13256 GCA_035550315.1 Mycobacteriales bacterium
CAACTCGGCCGGCGGGATGATGACCAGCGAGCCGATCATCCTGCCGCCCGACGCCACGGTGGCCGAGGCCCTCGCCCGGGTGCGTGACCCGCAGATCAGCCCCGCCCTGGCCGCCCAGGTCTACGTCTGCCGGCCGCCGACCGAGACCCCGACCGGCAAGTACGTCGGGACCGCGCACATCCAGCGGCTGCTGCGCGAGCCGCCCTCGACGCTGGTGTCCGGGGTCGTCGATACCCAGATCGACCCGCTCGGACCGGACTGCCCGCTCCAGGAAGTGACGGCGCACCTCGCGACGTACAACCTCGTGGCGATCCCGATCGTCGACGACGCGGACCACCTGCTCGGCGCGGTCACCGTCGACGACGTGCTCGACCACCTGCTGCCCGAGGACTGGCGCGAGCGGCCGTCGGGCGAGGCCGGGGCGTCCCGTGGCGCGTGAGAACCGCCGCCAGTCGCGGCTCGACCAGCCGCAGGACACCCGCCGCAGCATCGCGCTGCCCCGCTACAACGCCGACTCGATGGGCCGGATCTCCGAGCGGGTAGCGCGCTTCCTCGGCACCTGGCGGTTCATCGGCTACATGTCGCTGTTCATCGGCGTCTGGATCATCTACAACGTCGTCGTACCGACCAGCTGGCGCTTCGACCAGTACAGCAACAAGTTCACCCTCCTCACGCTGCTCCTCTCGCTACAGGCGTCGTACGCCGCGCCGCTGATCCTGCTGGCGCAGAACCGGCAGGCCGACCGCGACCGGGTGCAGTACGAGGCGGACCGGGCGTTGTCGGAGCGAGCGGTCAACGACACCGAGTACCTGACCCGGGAGATCGCGGCGATCCGGCTCTCACTCGGCGAGGTCGCGACCCGTGACTACATCCGCGGCGAGCTACAGCGCCTGCTCGACGAGCTCGCCCCCGACCGCCCCGACCCCGAAGCGGATGGCACATAGCTACCGCTCTGGCTGAGCGGATGGCACATGCGGATTGCTGTAGGCGTAGCGAGGTGCCATCCGCGCCGACGTAACCTGGGGGGCACGATGAGCCAGCCCACTTTGCCGAGCGTCGACGCGGTCACCGCGGCACTGGCGACCGTCCAGGACCCTGAGATCCACCGCCCGATCACCGACCTCGGCATGGTCGACGACGTCGCGGTCGCCCTCGACGGCACGGTCGAGGTCAAGATCCTGTTGACCACGGCCGGCTGCCCGCTGCGCGATCGGATCACCAACGACGTCACTGCGGCCGTGTCCAAAGTGCCGGGCGTGACGAGCGTCAAGGTCGCACTCGACGTGATGAGCGAGGAGCAACGTCAGCAGCTGCGCGCCACCTTGCAGGGCGGCCGCCCGCAGCGCCAGATCAGCTTCGCCCAGGCGGGTTCGCTGACCAAGGTCTACGCGATCGCCAGCGGCAAGGGCGGCGTCGGCAAGTCGTCGACGACCGCGAACCTCGCGGTAGCGATGGCGGCCGCCGGCCACACCGTCGGCATCGTCGACGCCGACGTCTACGGACACTCGATGCCGCGCATGTTCGGCATCACCACTCCACCGGCGATCGTCGACGGGATGATCGTCCCGCCCGAGGCGTACGGCGTACGAGTCGTCTCGCCGGGCATGTTCGTCGAAGGCAACCGCCCGATCGCCTGGCGCGGGCCGATGCTGCACCGCGCGCTCGAGCAGCTGCTCGCCGACGTGTTCTGGGGCGATCTCGACGTCCTCCTGCTCGACCTGCCACCGGGGACCGGCGACATCGCGATCTCGACCGCTCAGCTGCTGCCCGGCGCCGAGGTGGTGGTCGTCACCACGCCGCAGCTCGCCGCCCACGAGGTGGCCGAGCGTGCCGGCTCGGTCGCGATGCAGACCCGGCAGCGCCTCGCCGGAGTCATCGAGAACATGGCCGGTTTCCCGTGCCCGCACTGCGGCGAGCTGATGGACGTGTTCGGTTCCGGCGGCGGCCAGGCGGTCGCCGACAGCCTCACGGCGCTGGTCGGCGCGCCCGTGCCGCTGCTGGGTTCGGTGCCGATCGAGCCCGCGATCCGCGAGGGTGGCGACGTCGGTACGCCGGTCGTGGTCGGGGCGCCGGAGTCGGCCGCCGCGAAGGCGTTCGTCGCCATCGCCACGGAGCTGGCGGGCAAGAAGCGTGGCCTCGCCGGCCGGATGCTGACGCTCAGCCCCGTCTAGGCAACCCACCGCCACGACCCGTCGGCGTACCGCTGAGGTCGCCTCAGGTCAGGTCGCGTCGTCGTCGTACGGCGGCCGCTCGCCGGCCTGGAGGGCCACGGTCGCGCGGCGTTGCCGGGGCGCGGCCGGGGAGTCTTCGTCGGTGAAGATGTCCTCGACGAAGCGCCGCGGATGCAGACCACGCAGGTCCAAGTCCGCCAGCTCGGGACCGAGCTCGGCCTTCAGGTCGCTCGCGGCACCGCGCGCCATCGCCCGCAGCTCGCGCAGCATCCGCGCCGCGTCAGACGCCGCCTTCGGCAGCCGATCCGGGCCGAAGATGAGCAGCCCGAGGATCGCAAGGACGAGGACCTCTTCCCAACCGAGGTTCCCGAGCACGCGTCAAGGCTAGCCCCGCCGCGGGCGGTGTCACGAAGCTCAGGTGCTGCGGCTCGACCCGAGCACGAGGGAGACCTCGTGGCGATGCCCGTCGCGCAGATAGGTCAACGTGATCCGGTCGCCCGGCACCCGGCTGCGGATCGCGACGATCAGCTCGTCGGCGGTCGTGATCCGCTCGCCGTTGACCGCGACGATGATGTCCCCCGGCTCCAGCCCGGCCTTCGCCGCGGGGCCACCCGGGGTCACCGCGTCGGCGTCGGAGCCGGACCCGATCTCGGCGCCGTCCCCGGCGTACGCCGCGTTGAGCTGGACGCCGATGATGGCGTGCGTCGAGTAGCCCCTCGTGATGATCTGCTCGGCGATCCGCTTCGCCTCGTTGATCGGGATCGCGAAGCCCAACCCGATGCTGCCGGTCTGCTGACCGGAGATCCCCTCCGAGGACAGGGACGCGATCGCGGAGTTCACCCCGATCACCCGGCCTTCGATGTCCACCAACGGTCCGCCGGAGTTGCCGGGGTTGATCGCGGCGTCCGTCTGGATCGCGTCGATCACGTCATCCGGGATGCCCTGCTCCCCGCCCGCCTCGACGGGTCGGTTCAACGCGCTGATGATGCCGCTGGTCACGGTGCCGGCGAGGCCGAGCGGTGACCCGACGGCGACCACGGTGTCGCCGACCGCGAGGTCGTCGGAGTTCCCGAGCGCGACCGGTACGAGGTCGCGCACGCCCGTCACCTTGATGATGGCGATGTCGTCGACGGTGTCGGGATGGCCGACGATCTTCGCCGATACCCGGTCCTTGTCCGGAAGGATCACCGACAGGCTGCCGCCCGCGGCGGCGGCAGCGATCACGTGGTTGTTGGTCATGATGAAACCGGCCGTGCTCAACACGATGCCGGAACCGGTGTCGCCGCCGTCGTGTGACTTCACCTGGATCGACACGACGCTGGGCAGGATGCGCCGGGCCACCGCGGCCACCGAGTCAGTGCCGCCGCTGCTGATGTCCGGCTCGCTGGTCGCACCGAGCGTCACCGTACGCACCGAGCCGTCGGTGCCGTCGTGGTCGTGGACGACGAGTCCGCCGACTGCGCCTCCGAGCACCGCCGCGACGACGGCGATGAGGGCGGCGACCACGACGCTCACCCCCGCCGTACGCTCCCGCGGCGGTTTGGCGCCCGGAGCGGGAGCGCCAGTCGGCGGCGGAGACCACCACTGGGCGGGCGGTTGCGCCGGAGGCTGGATGGGCGGCTGCGGAGGCGGCCAGCCGTCGCGCTCAGTCATGCCATCCATTGTCAGGTACGCCCGCCGCGGCGCGGACGTGGATACGCTGACGCCGTGCCCGAACGCAGCGAGGCCGAGATCGCGCTGGACAACTGGCGTCACGCGGAGGCCTGGCTCGAAGAGGACGACCCGATCGCGGCGGCCCGCCCGAAAGGCAAAGGGCTCGGCGCCGTACCGATCGGTGCCGGCGGCGGGGCGATGCTGCGCTTCCTGGCCGCCAGCATCAACGCCCGGGCCATCGTGGAGGTCGGCACCGGTGCAGGCGTGTCCGGAACGTGGCTGCTGCGCGGCATGGCGCCCGACGGCCTGCTCACCTCGATCGACGCCGAAGCCGAACACCAGCGCGTCGCGAAGCAGACCTTCCTCGCGGCCGGCTTCCCGCTGTCACGGTTTCGGCTGATCGCCGGCAACGCCCTCGAGGTGCTGCCCAGACTCTCCGACGGCGCCTACGACATGTTCTTCGGGGACGCCGCCAAGGAGGAGTACTCCGCTTATCTCGACGAGGCGATCCGGTTGCTTCGGCCCGGCGGCATCCTGGCTTTCGACAACGCGCTCTGGCACGGGCACGTCGCCGACGAGAGCAACCGCGACGCCGGAACCGTTGCGGTGCGTGAGCTGCTACGGCGGGTCCGCGACGACGAGCGGCTGGTCCCGGTGCTCGTCCCGAGCGGCGACGGCCTGCTGATCGCCCAGCTGCGCCCAACGGACCACCCCACCCCGCCAGACCCAGACCAGCCCACCCAGTAACGCTCCGTTACCTGGCTTTTCGCCCAGCAACGCTGCGTTGCTGGGGAAATTGGCCCCGCGAAGGAGCGTTGCTGGGGGGATTGGCCCCGCGAAGGAGCGTTGCTGGGGAGGGGTTGGGTAGGTGGCGGCGGTCAGGTCGGGATGGTTTGGCCTTTGCCGACCACCACGATGCCGGTGTCGCTGACGAAGAAGCCGCGGGCCCGGTCCTCGCCGTGGTCGACTCCGATCGAGACCCCGGGAGGTACGACGACACCTTTGTCGATGATCGCTCGCCGCAACACTGCACCACGACCGACGTCGACGCCGTCGAGCAGCACGCACTCGTCGACCTCCGAGCCGGTGTGGATGTCGACGCGGGGCGAGAGCACCGACCGGCGTACCCGCGCCCCCGACACCACGCAACCGGGCGAGACCAGCGACTCGATGGCGCTGCCGATGCGACCCGGCTCGTCGTAGACGAACTTCGCCGGCGGCAGCGGCGGCGTGGCGGTGAGGATGGGCCATTGGTAGTTCCACAGGTTGAACGCCGGCCGCGCCGACACCAGGTCCATGTGCGCGTCGTGGTAGGTCTCGATGCTTCCCACGTCACGCCAGTAGGCGGCGTCACGCTCCGTGGCACCCGGGATCACATTGGAGTCGAAGTCGTAGACGCCGACCTCCCCGGCGTCCACGAGAGCCGGGATCACGTCCCCGCCGAGGTCGTGGTTCGACCGCTCGTCGAAGGCGTCACGCTTCACGGCGTCGACGAGCACCCGCGTGTCGAACACGTAGTTGCCCATCGAGGCGAGCGTCATGTCCGGGTCGTCGGGCAGCCCCGGCGGGTCGGACGGCTTCTCGAGAAACGCGTCGACCTTGCGCCCGTCCGAGGTCTGGATGATGCCGAACGCCTTCGCCTGCTCCCGCGGCACGCGCAGCCCCGCCACGGTCACGCCGGCACCCGACGCGATGTGCGCCTCGACCATCTGGCGGGCGTCCATCCGGTAGACGTGATCGGCGCCGAACACGACGACGTAGCTCGGCTGCTCGTCGTAGATCAGGTTCAGCGACTGGTAGATCGCATCCGCCGACCCGGCGAACCACCGGGGACCCAGCCGTTGCTGCGCCGGCACCGGCGTCACATAGGTGCCGAGCAGCGACGACATCCGCCAGTTCATCGAGATGTGGCGGTTGAGCGAGTGCGACTTGTACTGCGTCAGCACCACGATGCGCAGCAGGTCGGAGTTGACCAGGTTGGACAGCACCAGGTCGATCAACCGGTAGATCCCGCCGAACGGTACGGCGGGCTTGGCCCGATCCGCGGTCAGCGGCCACAGCCGCTTGCCTTCACCGCCCGCAAGGACCATGCCGAGCACGCCACGGGCAGCCACAGGATCATTCTCCCAGCATCGACGCCGCGGAAACGCCCAGCCGGCCTATGACAGGCTTTCGAGCCAGCGCAGGAACGTGCGTACGCCGAACCCGGTCGCGCCCTTGGTGACCTCGTGCTCGTCCCCGTCGGCGCGCGCCGGCCCAGCCACGTCGAAGTGCGCCCACGGCACGGCGCCGTTGCCCCGCCGTACGAACTCGCGCAGGAACAGCGCCGCCGTGATCGACCCGCCGCTGTAGTGCTTGGCGGGCTCGCCGATGTTGCGCAGGTCGGCGATCGGGGACTCCAGGCTGTCGCGATAGTCCTCGACCAGCGGCATCGACCACACCCGTTCGCCGGCGCTCTCGGCGGCGCTGACGAGCTCGTCACGCAGCCCGTCGGTGGTGGCGTAGCAAGCGGCGTGGCGTTTGCCGAGCCCGAGATAGGCCGCCCCGGTCAGCGTCGCGATGTCCACGACCACGTCGGGCGCGAGCTCACGGCTGGCGTAGGCGAGCGCGTCCGCGAGGACCAGCCGGCCCTCGGCGTCGGTGTTGAGCACCTCGCTGGTGGTGCCGCCGTAGTGGCGGATGACGTCCCCGGGGCGCATCGCGTCCGCGCCGGGAAGGTTCTCGGCCATCGGCACGAGGGCGGTGACCTTCACGCGTACGCCGAGCGCGGCCAGCGCCGTCATCGTGGCGATGACCGCCGCGCCGCCTGCCATGTCGGTCTTCATCGACGGCATGCCGTCCGGGGGCTTGAGCGACAGCCCACCGCTGTCGAAGGTGATGCCTTTGCCGACGAGTACGACGTGGCGCGTCGCACCCGGCGGGTCCCAGCTGGCCTCGAACAACCGCGGCGGGCGCGAGGACCCGCGGCCCACCGCGACGACGCCGCCGAATCCCTCCGCGGCCAGCTCGGTCTCGGTGCGGATCCGCACCGCCAGCCCCGCGGCCTCACACAGCTCGCCGGCCCGCTCCGCGAGCCACTGCGGCGACTTCTCCAGCGACGGCTGGTTCGCCAGGTCGCGCGCCAGGTGCATCGCGGCGACCACCGCGGCCGCCTGCGCGAGCGCGGACTTGCACTCGGCGGGGTTGTCGACGACGAGCTTCACCCGCCGCAGCGCGGGCGGCTTCGCCTCCGCCCCGGCGCGGAACTTGTACGACGCCAGGCCCACGCCCTCGGCCAGCGCGCGAACCTCCTCGGGGCCGCGGCCCGCGGCGATGGTCGTGGCCAGCGACTTCGAGCCCGACGCACGGCGGGCGAGAGCCGCGCCGACCCGCCGCAGCTGCGCCGGCGTACCGTCACCGCAGCCGACGAGCAGGACCTGGTCGACCCCGTCGCGGTGCAGCGGGATGGCGATCAGCTCACCCGCTTTGCCGCTGGCCTGCTCCGCCTTCAGAAACGGGCCGGGATCGACGCCGAGCGCGTCTAGCGCCTCGGCGCCGGCACCCACGTCCGGCAGACCGCGTCGGCGTGGGACGGTGGGAAGGGCGAGAACCTGGCCAGCGCCGACCAGCGGCCCGCGAACGGCCGCGATCGACGGAGCCGTCGCCACTAGGCGACGGCGGACTTCAGCGCGTCACCGAGTGCCGTGGCCTCGTCGGGCGTCATCGCCACGACGAGGCGGCCACCACCCTCGAGAGGCACGCGCATCAGGATGTCGCGCCCCTCCTTGGTCACCTCGAGCGGACCATCGCCCGTCCGCGGCTTCATGGCAGCCATGCGCGTGCTCCTTCACTTGTCAGTCTGTGTCCGCTCCGCGAGGGGCGGCAGGACTCCATTATCGCGGACATCGCAGTCTGGTGCGCCGCGAGTGCGGATTTCGGGCCGCTGCAACGCGAATCGGCCGGGCTCACCGCGAAGTGAACCCGGCCGATCGTGGCGCTGATGGAGCTAGCGGACGGTCACTCCGACGACGTTGGTGAAGCCGGCGGTGAC
The DNA here is from genome assembly GCA_035550315.1 of Mycobacteriales bacterium. Classification (GTDB taxonomy): domain Bacteria; phylum Actinomycetota; class Actinomycetes; order JAFAQI01; family JAFAQI01; genus DASZPL01. Next base: position 7,855 of record DASZPL010000118.1, read on the forward strand.
GCCACCCCGACCGGCCACCCGCGCCTGGAAGCGCAGGCGCTGACCGGGGTGAGCCCGCAGCGTGCCCGTGACGTTGCCGTGCCCGCCGGTACGCCCACTGCCGATCTTGTGCCGTACGCCGCGACGGAGCTGGTAGAACGTCACGCCGACGTTGGCCAGGCTCGGGTGGCTGAGCACGACGAGCGACAGGCGGACCCGGTGTGGGCCGAGGACCGTCTGGTTGACGTGCATCCTCGGGTGCTCCGCGCCGGTGCAGTGCGACGTGCAGCCGGTCGGGCCGCCGCCGCAGTTGACGGTGCAGCCGCCCGCGCCGAACGTCACGGTCGCCTGGGCCGGGTTGTTCGTCGTCGGCGCGCCCGCGCTGACGTCGGTGACGGTGACCACGTCGCTGCCCGAGCCGCCGCCGTCGACGTAGGAGATCGCGGCGGTGCCGCCCGATCCGGTCGTCGCCACACCGGAGGTGTGGTTACGGCCGGCGACCGTGTAGTCGAGGGTCTGGCCCGAGACGCCGGCGCCGAACTGGTCGAGCACCTTGCCGGTGATGTTGACCGTGCCGCCGTTGGCGACGTTCTGCGTCGCCGGCGTCGCCGTGACGTACGTCGGCTTCGGCGCCTGGAACGTCGCGGAGGCGACTGCCGGACCGAGGCCACCGGCCTGCGGGCTGCCGACGGTGGCCTGGACGGTCACCTTGTCACCGGACGCCGGGTTGGTCTCGGAGATCACGAAGATCGCGTTGCCACTGGCGTTGGTGATCACGTTGCCGGCCGTCGAGGCGACGCTCGCCGGGCCGCTGACCACCGTGAACTGCACCGGCACGTCGCCCAGCGCAGCTCCACCCGGGCCCGCGACGTGCGCGGCGAAGATCACCGTCTGCTGGCCGCCGTTGCCGGTCGTGACCGTGCAGTTCGGCACCAGCGAGTTGTCGTCGGTGACCAGCTCGTCCGGGCAGTTCAGCGTGAGGGTGCTGCCGGCCGGCGGAGCCGTCCCGACCGTCACCTTCGCCGAGACCTGCGGGTCGTTCGAGGCCGGGGCGGTCTCACCGGAGCCTTGCGGCGCGAAGAACGTCACCGCGTCGGTGCCGATCGCGCTGCCCGCGGTGAGCGTGCAGGTCGTCGTACCCGACTGGCTGGTCGCCGGGCAGGCGACCGGCGCCTTTGTGGCGTCCGGGCTGCCCGAGGCGACCACGTAGTCGACCGTCACGCCGGGCAACGGCGTCGAGTTGGTGTTCTGCGCCAGCACCGTGAAGGTCGCGGTGCCGCCGGTGACCACACCCTGCGACGTCGGGGTCACGGTGAGGATCTTCACCGCGGTCTGGCCGCCCTTGACCACCGAGAGCGCCTGCGCGCCGGTGGTCAGGTTGCCCGAGCTCGCCGCCACGTTGACCGTGCCCGCGGTGTTGGAGCTGACCCCGAACAGCAGCTGGCCGGGGTTCGCCGGGTTCTGGCCCGTCGTACCTGACAGCACCAGGTTGTCGGTGTAGGTCGGCGGGTCGAGCAGGCCGAGGATCGGGTCGCCACCTTCGGAGGTCTCGTTGTGGGAGACGACCGTCAGCGGCGGGGCGCCCGCAACGCCACACGGGGACAGCGACGGGCCGGGCGGCGTCGCACCGATGCCGAGCAGGCCGCCCTGAGCCTGGCCGAGACCCTGGGTGATCGTGATCGTCACCGGCTCGGACAGCGCCGGGCTGAGGTTGACCGCGTAGACCTGGCAGCCGCCGGTCGCGACCTCAGCCGAGTGCTGGCCCGGTGCCAGCTGCGGCGTCATGGTGATCGAGGACAGCGTGACGAAGTTCGCCTTGACCACCGCGTTGGGCTCGGTGTTGGCGAACGCCGCCTGCATCGCGGTCTCGTTGGCGCCGAACTGCTGGAAGTTCGTGTCGTCGTACACCGTGACGGTGTCCAGGCCCGCCGCGCCGTGGTTCGGCACGTTGCAGGTCCAGTCCGCGGTGCCGCCATTGAGCGGGGTGCACGGCACCGAGGTGTCGGCGGCGTTGCCGGCGTCCGGGCCGTTGGTCACCGTGAAGCGCACGTGCGGGACCTCGGTGGCCGGCGCGTTGACGTGCGCGCTGATCGGGGCCGTGCCGCTGACGGCGTAGTTGCCGGAGGCGGGTGTGGCGGTCACCGTCGTACCGAAGGTGATGTTGATCGTCGTCGACGCCTCGCCCGCGTCCTGCTTCTGGTTGTCGTTGGCGTCGTCGAAGATGTTGAGGGTGTCGGTGCCCGGCGTGCCGCCGTTGGTGATCGAGCAGGTCCAGCTCGCCCCGGCGCCGTTGCAGAGCACGGCCGGGCTGGCCGGCGTCATGTCGGGGTCACCGGCAGTCGTGACGGTGTAGTCGATCGACGGGGTGTTGCCCACCGGTACGCCGCTGACCGAGACGCTGACCACGGCGGTGCTGCCGGGCGTGTGGGGCGGGTTGGTGTCGGTCGCCGACAGCGACTCGAAGGCGAAGTTGTTCGACGCCGACGGCTCGGTCGCCTCCGCCGTGCCGTTGTTGTTCAGGTCGTCGAAGACCTCGATGGTCGGGTTGTCGGCGCGACCGCCGTTGCTGAGCGTGCAGACCGAGGTGCCGGTCGTCGCGGTGGCGGTCGTGCGCTGGAAGGCCGTGCAGCCCGGCGCCGCGCTGTCCTGCCCGGCGAGGACGAGCTCCTTGATCACCGGGGTGTGGGCGACGGGGACGCCGGTCAGGCTGACGGTGTAGGAGGTCTGGTTCGGCTGCTGGTTGCCGGCCGGGGCCTGGACGATCGTGATCTGCTCGAAGTTGACGTTGAACGTCGCCGCGGCCGGTTCGGTGGTGTCCTTGACGCCCGGCGTACCGCTCGGGTCGGCGTCGTCGAAGATCGTGACGTGGTCGACCCCGGAGGTCCCGTTGTTGGTGAACGTGCAGCTGTAGACGCCGGTGGCGCCGGTCTGCGCGCAGTTGAAGGTCTGGTTGGCCACGCCCGGCGCGTCCGGGTTGCCGGCCTGGATCGAGCCGACGATGTTCGCCGGGTTGTCGGCGGCGGCGCCGGTGACCTGAACGCTGATCGTCGCGGTCTCGCCGGTGCCGTAGAGGCTCTGCAGCGGTGCGGCGGCGATGGTCTCGAAGCTGACCTCGGCCGGGGCCGACTGGGTCTTGGGGGCGGTCACGTCGGTGACGACGACCGTGTCGGTGCCGGCGCCCTTGACGTTCTTGACGGTGCAGGTCCATTGGGTGTGCGTCGCGGACAGCGCGGTGCACGCGGCCTGGGTGAGGCCCTGGTCAGGACCGTCGGTCACGTTGAGGACGAGGTTCGCGGGCGTGACCGCGACGTCGGTGGTCACGTCGACCGTCGCCGTGGTGCCAACCGCCCAGCGGGGCTGCGTCGGGGTCGCGGTGATGTTCGCCGCGGCGGCAGCAGGAGCGGCGAGCGGTACGCCGAGCCCGATCAAGCCGGCGGACAGTGCCGCGACCGAACTCAGCCAACGCACGGAGTGCCTGGTGTGCATATGTCGTGCTCCTCCCGGACTGCCCACAACAGAACAGTGTCCCCGCTACGTTGAACGCTCAGAGCGCAGGCCGGTAGTCACCCCAGGTCGGGCAATACCGGTCAACACGGGACATCATAGGGGCGCACCTGCCGCTCCGCCCGGCAGGTCGGGTGTCCGTTTCGCACTATTTTTTCGGTCGGTCTGCTCCCGGTTGAGGGCCACTCACCAGAGCCAGCGAGCCCGCCGGCTCCGCTTGCCCGTGGCGTCCGTCGCGGTTGACGTCGTCCCACGCGCGGATCGTGTCCCTGCCTTTTCGCGAGACCGGGTAGCCGAACAGGGCCACACCTTTCGCGTTGGTGCGGACGATCCCCGACGCCGCGTCGGTGCCGGCCACGGCGAAGTGAACGGGCTGGCCAGGCGCCGGCACCCCGCCCGCCCCGGTCACCACCGCCGCGACGAGCTCGATCGCGCCCGCTCGCGCGCCGGGCGCGGCTTCGACGGTGAGGCTGGTCGGTACGACGGGGGCCGACACCGTGTAGCTCGCCGCCGCGGTGCACGACCCGGCTGGGCACTGCGCGGCCGGGGAGGCGATCGTGGCGGTCAGCCTGCCGGCGCCGTGCTGGCGGCGGCGGGTCGTGACCGTGACCGTCGCCGTACCGTCCGCCGCGGTGACCGGCTGGGACTCGGTCCCGGCCGCGAGCGCGCCGGTGTCGCTGACGGCCAGGTCGACCGCGACGCCGCCGACGGGGTTGCCGAAGCCGTCGACCACCCGTACGACAAAGCGGCGCGACCGGCCGGCGACGATCGATGCCGATGCCGGCGAGACGGTGAGCGCCGCGGCGTCGGCGGGTTCGGGCGGCGCGTAGCCGATCGCGGCGTGGCCGGAGAGCCGGTCGGCGGTCGCGGTGACCTGCTGCTGACCGGGGGTGGTGGCCGTGACCGCGGCGAAGGCGACGCCGGCCCGGTCGGTGGTGGCCGGATAGCTCGACTCAGCTGCTGCCTCCGGTTGGCCGACCGGCTCGGCCGGGCCCACCGAGCCGTCCGAGACGGTGAAGACGACGGGCTTTCCGGCCAGCGCCTCGCCGAGGGCGTTGGTCACCGCGGCGCAGACGACAGTCAGGCGCGCCAGCGGGACAGCCGTCACCGGCGTGGCGCCGTCGGTGGAGCACGCGTCGTCGTCGACGGCGAGCCCGCTGGCATCCACCGACACCTGCTGGGCGTACGCCGGCCCGTCGAGAAAGTCGACCGTGCCGGTCGCGGACTCGTCGTCGCCGGCGTCGATGACGGCCACCGTGTCACTCGTCGGGCTGCCGGTGCCGCCACGGTCGCGGTAGCCGATCGTCGCCGTACCGTCCGCGCCGGTCGTGACGTTGCCATGAACGCCGTCGTTGCGGCCGACGACGACGTAGGAGAGCTGCTGCGCCCCGCCGGCCCCGCCGACCTGCACCGTCAGCGTCACCTCGCCGCCCTTCGTGACCGACAGCGCCGCCGGCGTCACCGTGAGGTCACCGGCCGCAGTCGCCCCATCGGCCTCATCGGCGTGGCTGGGTGTGAGGCTGACGGCGAGCAGGGCGGTCAGTGAGGTGGCAACGAGTTCGCGGCGCACGGTGGCTCCTCCGGTACGGCGGGAAGGAGCGGTGAACGTAGCGGCGCGCGTCAGGGGCGCGCCCGGCGCCGTCCACAGCCGGGCGCCACCGGCGCCGGCTAGTTAGTGCGCCAGCGCCGCGACGCTGACCACGCCGCCGATCGAGGTGGCCAGCATCCCGAACGTCGCGATGACGACCGCGCGGGTCTGTCCGGCCATGTCGCGGTGCAGCTCACCGGCGAGCTTGTCGAACCGGCCAGCGAGCTCGGCGAGCCCGGCCCGGGTCTCACCGCGCAGCTCAGCCATCTCGCCACGCAGCTCTGCCATCTCGCCACGCAGCTCGGCCCGAGCCAGGTCGAGATCGCGCTTC
>DASZPL010000119.1:0-3996 GCA_035550315.1 Mycobacteriales bacterium
CGCGGGTCGGCCCAGCCGACCAGCAACGCATAGTCCTCGGTGAGTCCGAAGCTGTCGCGGACCCGGGCAACCTCGGCCGGCGGGGCAGGCCGGAACCGTTCGTCGACGGCCGGCGACACCACCGTGATGCGGTCGCGGGCCACGCCGTGCGCGGCGAGCTCGTCGCCGACGGCGGCGGACACCGTGATGACCTGACGTGCCCGTCGCGCCGCGACCAGCACCGTGTGCGCGTAGAGCCGCATCGATCCGGCGAACCAGTGCGGTCCGACGGCGGCGGCGAGGTCGTGGACGACGACGACGCCCGGGCGGGCGACCGGCGCGGTGTTGGTCAGCGACCAGATGGTGTCGCCGCGCGCCGCCGCCGGGAGCACGACCTGCTCCCACAACCGACCGCCGATCCGGCCGTTCGGCACCGGCAACGCCCGGTCGGCGAGCGGGTCCTCGACGCGGCCCGGAGTCCACACTTCGAACTCGACGCCCGCGTCACGCGCCGCGACCAGGAAGCCACGGGCGACGCGATGCAGTCCGGTCGGTCGTGCGGTCAGGAACCGGCCGTCGACCACGAGACCGGTCATCGCGCGACCAGCTGCCCGTCGACGATCGCCAGCCGGGCGGCCCGGGCCCGGCCGACCGCGATGCCGAGTCCGCGTGCGACGTTGACCGCGACGCCGAACTCGTAACCGTTGCGGGCGTCGGTCGCGGCCTGCCGTGCGGTGCTGCGCAGGCTCGCGTCGGTCAGACGGCGACCGGCTTGGTGGCCGGCGAGCTTGGCCACCTTGTGCCGAAGCGCGCCGGCGCCGACGCCGTACCCGAACGACGCGCGCAGCGCGTCCCGCCGACTGCGCCACTGGGTGTGCGACACGACGGCGGCCGGTTCGTAGCGGCCGACCCAGCCCTCGCGCATCGCCCGCCACATCAGGTCGGTGTCTTCGGCGCTTCGCAGCGGGGCGCCGACGCCGAGCAGCTCGTCGAACCCGCCGAGGTCGGTCCAGCACGCCCGGCTCACGGCGAGGTTGGCGCCGTGCCCGATGTGGCTCGCGTCGTCGCCTCCGGCGTACCTGCGAGGGACCGCGTCCAGCAGCACCGAGACCGGCTGACCTCGGCCAGCGGCCACCACCTGCCCCGTGACGAACCCGAGCCGCTCGCCGTCGAGCGCGGCGGTGGCGAACCGGTCGCGGATGGTTGCCGCCCAGTCGGGCTGAGGGGTGCAGTCGTCGTCGGTGAACGCGACGACGTCCGCTGTCGTCGCGCGGAACGCGGCGTTGCGAGCCCGGGCCAACCCGGGCCGGTCCACCCGCGTCGAGCGCACCCCGTGGTCGGCGGCGACCGTGCGGGTGGTCTCGCCGGTCGATGCGGAGTCGACCACCAGGAGCTCGTCGGCCTGCTGGGCGATCATGGCCGGCAGGCATTCGCGCAACCGCTGCGGCCGGTCGCGGGAGCACACCACCACCGCAACGGTCACCACCTCCCCATTCTCCCGTGAGCGAACGGCACATAGGTACTGCTCCGGCGATACCGGTGGCACCTGCGTGCAGCTATGGCAGTAGCTATGTGCCATCCGCTCACGCGGGTAGCGTCCTCGCGTGCGGGTCGTGGTGGTCAGCGCCTGGGAGCCCTGGCGTACGACGGACGGCGCCGCCTTCATCCTCGACCACCAGCTGCGCCGCCTCGCCGGGCGCCACGAGATCACGTTGCTCGCCGCCGGCGCTCCGGTGCCCGAGGTGTCGCCGGTGCCGGAGGCCGCCGGCCGGTACGCCGAGGCGAGCGTGAGCTGGTTCGGCCCCGAGGTCTCACCGCTGGCCGACTACCTGTTCCGGCTCGGCTGGTCGGCCCGTCACGGCGAGCCGGCGCACGTCCGCTTCGTCGAACGGGCCGGATTGCTCGCGGCCTTCGACGACGCGATCGAGCGCGGCGCCGACGTGGTCCATCTGCACGGCTGGGGCACCGCCCGGCTGGCCGAGCGAGCAGGCGCCGTCCCCGCTGTCCACGTCGCGGTCGACCCGTGGGCGCTCAACTTCGCCAACCGCCGGACCTCCCGACTACGACGGTGCCTGGATCGCAACCAGCCGGCCCGGGTGGCGCGCCACGAGCAACGGCACTACCCGGCTGCCGCGGCAGTCGTCGTCGTCACCGAGGCCGACGCCGAAGCGCTTCGTCCGGTCGCCGCGCCGACCACCGTCGAGGTCATCCCCAACGGCGTCGAGCCGGGCCCGGACCCGACCGACCCTGCTGCGGACCCGCCGGTGATCGGCTTTCACGGCGTGTTCGACAGCCAGGCCAACGTCGCGGCGGCGGTGTCGCTGGTCACCGAGATCCTGCCGCGGGTCCGGGCGAGCGTGCCCGGCGTCCGCGTGCTGCTCGCCGGCCGGCGGCCACCGAGCCTCGTACGCGACCTGGCGGGACCGGCCGTCGAGGTTCGCGCGGACGTCGACGACATCCGTGACGCCCTCCTCGACATGAGCGTGCACGTCGACTGGATGACTTCCGGCGCCGGGATCAAGAACAAGGTCCTCGAGGCGATGGCGGCTGCCCGGCCGGTGGTTGCCTCCGCCGCCGGAGCTCAGGGCATCGGCGCGGGCGACGGCCTGACGGTGGCCCCCGACCTCGACGCGGCGGCTGCCGCGATCGTTGCGCTGCTGCGCGACCCGGCGGCACTGCGTACGGCGGGGACGGCCGCGCGTGAGCGCGTTGTCGCCGACTTCAGCTGGGACGACAACGCGCGAGCGCTCGAGCGACTGTGGGCGCGGGTCGCCGACGTGAGAGCGGCGTCGTGAAGATCGAGGTCGTCACGTGGCATCTGCCTCACCCCGACGGGACCGCGACCGGCCGCCACGTGTTCGCGATCTGGGACGCCGTCCGGCAGCAGGGCCACGACGTGACCGCCTGGTGCTGGGGTAGCCCGCCCGACGGCCTGACGCCGCCGCCGTGGGTGCGCTGCTCGCCGTATCACGACCCGGGCGGCTGGCGCCGCAAGCCGGCGACGCTGCTGCGTCCGCGTGCGGGGCTGGCCTCGGTCGGCTGGCAGCCGAGCGACGACGCGGTGGCGTGGGCCGAGGAACCGGAGTCCTACGCCGCGATCGCCCAGGCCGCCAAGCGCGGAGTCACGATCTATCACTCGGAGCGGCTCGACGCGGTGGCGCTGCGCCGCCCGCGACCCGCCGTCGTGCAGTCGATGCGGGCCGAGCGCCACGTCGTGCGTCACGCCGGCGTTGCGATCACGTTCTCCGCGCGGGTGGCGCGTGTGACCGGGATACGCGAGCTGTGTCCGGTGACGCTGCCGATCCCGGTCGCGCCGCTCGACCCGGTGGCCGAGCCGGTCGCGGTCATGATCGCCGACTGGGCGTGGCAGCCGAACCAGGCGGCTTCGCACCGGCTGTTCACCCACTGGCAGACCGTGCGTGAGGCGCTGCCCGACGCCAAGTTGCTGATCGCCGGACGCGGCATGAGCGACCGGGCGGTTCCCTCGGGCGTCGAGGTGGTCGGTGAGGTGGCCACGCCGAGCGACGCGCTCCGGCGGGCCGCCGTGCTCGCCTTCCCGTGCCCGCCGACGAGTGGCCCGAAGATGAAGGTCCTCGACGCGCTCGCCTGGGGGCTGCCGGTCGTCACGACCCGCGCCGGGGTCGAGGGCATCCAGGTCGCGGAGCCGGCGGTCGCCGTCGCCGACGACGCGGGCTTCGCGTCGGCGCTGATCGACGTGCTCGGCGACCCGGCGCGGCGCGCCGAGATGGCAGCCGCTGGTCGCGCCGCCGTACTCGCCCATCACACGCCGCAACACGCGGCGGCCGCACGGCTGGCGCTGATCAGCCGCCTCTAGCCCCCACGGGGATCGGGTCGTCGACCAGATGCAGGTCGAACAGGTCGTCGCTGAACGCCGACGGTTCGGGCAGCGGCCGCCGCCGGCGCCGATACGGCAGCGGGGCGATGAACCCGATCGCGAGACCCACCGCGGCGCCCGACGCCGGTGCGGTCCGCCAGAAGGTGGCCCGGGACTTCACC
>DASZPL010000120.1:0-12610 GCA_035550315.1 Mycobacteriales bacterium
AGTTGCCTTCGTACGGATAGGCCCGGCCGCGGTCGAGCTCGAGGATCCACTCGGCGACGTTGTCGAGGAAGTAGCGGTCGTGGGTGACGGCGAGCACGGTGCCCGGGTAGCCGGCGAGGTGCTGCTCGAGCCACTGCACACCCTCGGCGTCGAGGTGGTTGGTGGGCTCGTCGAGCAGCAGCAGGTCGGGCTGCTCGAGCAGCAGCCGGCACAGCGCGACCCGGCGGCGCTCGCCGCCGGACAGCACGGACACGTCGGCGTCGCCGGGCGGCAGCCGCAGCGCGTCCATCGCCATCTCGACGCGGCTGTCAAGGTCCCAGCCGCCGGCGTGGTCGATCCGCTCCTGCAACTCGCCCATCTCGGCGCCGAGCTCGTCGGTGTATTCGACCGCCATCTTCTCGGCGATCTCGTTGAACCGATCGACCATCTCTTTGACCGGCTTCACCGCCAGGTCCACGTTGCCGCGCACGTCTCGGGTCTCGTCGAGCGGTGGCTCTTGCAGCAGGATGCCGACGCTGTAGCCGGGGGTCAGCAGCGCGTCGCCGTTCGACGGCGTGTCCAGGCCGGCCATGATCTTCAGCACGCTCGACTTGCCGGCGCCGTTCGGCCCGACGACACCGATCTTGGCGCCCGGCAGGAAGGCGAGCGTCACGTTGTCGAGGATGACCTTGTCGCCGTGCGCCTTGCGGACGTTGCGCATCGAATAGATGTATTGAGCCACGCTTCCAGGCTACGGATCGGCGCGATCTGCGTGCGGCTCGGCACCGCCGGCTCAGGCGGCTGCAGCGTCCCCGACCGGGGCGAGCTCGCCGTCGCGCTGGGCGGATCGCTCCGGCTCGCGCGGCGCCGGCGCAGCCGGGTCCGTGGCGGGTGGCTCGCTGGGCCGTTGCGGGCGCCGGACGTCGGCGGCGTACCGGCTCAGGTCGGGGCCCACAGCCACCGCATCGACCTCGTGCACGCTGCGCCGGGTGCCCTGCCGGTCGTCGTAGCTGCGGTAGACCAACCGGCCGATGACCACGACCCCGTCACCCTTGCGCAGCGTCGCCATCACGTTGCCGGCCATGCCACGCCAGCAGGAGACCGACATGAACGTCGGCTCGGTGTCGCGGAACTCGTTGCTCGCCCGGTCGAACCGGCGGCCGCTCGAGGCCACGCGGAAGTTCGCCACCGACGCGCCGTTCGCGGTCGTCCGCAGCACCGGGTCGGCAACCAGGTTGCCGTGCAACCACAGGTAGGTCTCCATCGCATCGCTCCATTGACGGGTGAACTGCACCGGCACGCACCGGCATCAGCAGCGTGCTGCAGTTGGCTCTGTCAACGTGCCGGCGGCCGCGCAGCTGTGGACACTGCCGGGCGGTTGCGCCGGTGTGGACGGCGATATGACAGCGTGTGCGCCCATGAATGACTTCTCCGGGAAGGCGGCCATCGTCACGGCCGCGACGCGCGGCATCGGGTTCGGGATCGCGCAGGAGCTGGTGGCGCGTGGCGCGTCGGTATGCATTACGGCGCGCAAGCCGGACGAGCTCGAGCAAGCGGTCAAGGAGCTCGATCCGGACGGCGCGGGCGTTGCAATCTCCTCTCGCGGCAGCGCCGACGACGAGGCGCACCAGCGGGACACGGTGGCAGCGACCATGGCGGCCTTCGGTCGCGTCGACCTGCTGGTCAACAACGCCGGCATCAACCCGATCTTCGGGATGATGATGGACGCCGACCTCGACGCCGTCCGCAAGATCTTCAACGTCAACGTCATCGCCGCGCTCGCATGGACGCAGCAGTGCTGGAATGCATGGCTGCGCGACCACGGCGGTGCGGTGCTCAACGTGGCGTCGGTCGGCGGGATCGCGGTCGGGCCGTTCCTCGGCGCGTACAACGCCAGCAAGGCGGCGATGATCCACCTGACGCGGCAGTTGGCGGCCGAGCTCGCGCCGGGTGTCCGGGTCAACGGCATCGCTCCGGCGGTCGTCAAGACCAAGTTCGCGCGCGCCCTTTACGAGCACGACGAGGAGGGCATGGCGAACCGCTACCCGCTGAAGCGGCTCGGCGTCATCGATGACACCTCGAAGCTGGCGGCGTTCCTGCTCTCGGAGGACGCCGGCTGGATCACCGGCCAGACCGTGACAATCGACGGCGGCATCACCCAAACCGGCAGCGTCTGACGTGACCGACGGGCGGGTGGCGCTGGTCACCGGCTCGACGTCGGGCATCGGCGCGGAGGTGGCCCGGCGGCTGGTCGCCGCCGGCGCCCGCGTCGTCATCAACTCGGTGACCTCGGTCGACGCCGGCCGCGCGATGGTGGCCGACCTCGGCGACGACGTCGCGCACTACGTGCAGGCGGATGTCGCCACCGACGCCGCGCGGCTGGTCGCCGAAACGGTCGACCGGTTCGGCCGGCTCGACGTACTGGTCAACAATGCCGGCACCACCGAGCGGATCCCGCACGACGACTTCGAACGCGCGAGCCCGGAGTTGTTCCGGCGGCTGTTCGACGTCAACGTGATCAGCGCGTGGCAGGTGTCGGTCGCCGCGATGCCGCATCTGCGCGAATCCGGCTCGGGCTGCATCGTGAACGTCTCGTCGCTGGCGGGTGTCCGCCCGACCGGCTCGTCGATCCCATACGCCGTGAGCAAGGCGGCGCTCAACCACCTGACCCGGCTGCTCGCCAACACCGTCGGCCCGGCGGTCCGCGTGAATGCGGTCGCGCCCGGCCTCGTGGACACGCCCTGGACCGCCGACTGGCAGGACCTGCACGAGGCGATGACGTTCATGGCCCCGATGCAACGCTCCGCCACACCGGACGACGTCGCCGACATCGTGATGACGTTGGTCGACTCGGCCTATGTGACGGGGCAGATCTGGGTGGTCGACGGCGGCCTCAGCCTCCGCTAACCGCAACGATCACTTCTTCGGGAGGATCAGGCCTCGCCGGGGCTGGTCTTCTGGACTTGGAGCAGGAACTCGTAGTTGCTGGACGTTTCCTTCAGCTTGCTCAGCAACAGCTCCATCGCCTGCTGCGACTCCAGTGCGTGCAGCACGCGGCGCAGCTTCCAGACGATCTGCAGCTCCTCGGGCGAGAGCAGGATCTCTTCCTTGCGGGTGCCGGACGGGTCGATGTCGACCGCCGGGAAGATCCGCTTGTCCGCGAGCTTGCGGTCGAGCTTGAGCTCCATGTTGCCGGTGCCCTTGAACTCCTCAAAGATCACCGTGTCCATCGTCGATCCGGTCTCGACCAGCGCCGTCGCGAGGATCGTCAGCGAGCCGCCGTTCTCGATGTTGCGCGCAGCGCCGAGGAAGCGCTTCGGTGGGTAGAGCGCGGTCGAGTCCACGCCACCGGACAGGATCCGGCCGCTCGCCGGGGCCGCGAGGTTGTAGGCCCGGCCGAGCCGGGTGATCGAGTCGAGCAGTACGACGACGTCGTGGCCGAGCTCGACCAGCCGCTTGGCGCGCTCGATCGACAGCTCGGCGACCGAGGTGTGGTCCGACGGCGGCCGGTCGAAGGTCGAGGCGATGACCTCGCCCTTCACCGAGCGCTGCATGTCGGTGACCTCTTCCGGGCGCTCGTCGACGAGCACGACCATCAAATGGCACTCGGGGTTGTTGGTCGTGATCGCGTTGGCGATCCGCTGCAGGACGATCGTTTTGCCGGCCTTCGGCGGCGACACGATCAGACCGCGCTGGCCCTTGCCGATCGGCGCGACCAGGTCGATCACCCGCGTCTCGAAGATGTTGGGCTCGGTCTCGAGGCGCAGCCGCTCCTGCGGGTACAGCGGGATCAGCTTCGAGAACTCGGGACGGTTCTTGGCCGCATCCGGCTCGACGCCGTTGACGGTGTCGAGCCGCACCAGGGCGTTGAACTTCTCGCGCCGCTCGCCTTCCCGCGGCTGACGAACGGCGCCGGTGACGGCGTCGCCCTTGCGCAGCCCGTAGCGGCGCACCTGCGACAGCGAGACGTAAACGTCGTCGGGGCTCGACAGGTAGCCGGCCGTCCGGACGAACGCGTAGTTGTCGAGGATGTCGATGATGCCGGCGACCGGGATCAGGACGTCGTCCTCGCTGATCACCGGCTCCGGCTCGTTGCCACCGAACCGGTCGCGGCCACCGCGGCCGCGGTTGCGCTCGCGGAACCGGCCCCGCCGGTTGCGGTTGGAGCCGCCGTCGTCGTCGCGGTTGCCACCGCCGTTGGCGCCTTGGCTGCCATTGCGCTGGCCTTGCTGGTCGCGCTGACCCTGCTGCCGGTCGTCGCGGTCGCGGCGGGCCGGTTGCCCGGAGCCGTTCTGACTGTCGCGGCGGTCGGACTGCTCGTCGCGGTTGCGCTGCGCGCGCTCCTCGCCGGGCTCGCGCGGCGCGGGGGCGTCACTGCCGCCCCGCGCCTGGCCGTTGGAGTCGGCCGACTCGCCCGCGCCGTTGTCGCTGGATCGCGATCCGCCGCCGGACTGCGCCGCGGTGATCGCTTCGATCAGTTGGCTCTTGCGGAGCTTCGCCGTCCCTGCAATCCCGAGATCTCCAGCGAGTTGCTGCAACTCGGGCAGCAACATGCTCGACAGCCCGCCGTTGCGGCGGCGCGGTCGGCTCGCGGTCTCTTCGGGTGCGGTTTCGGCAGTCGACGGCTGGTGACCGTTGGTCGCGGCCGTCGTCGTGGTCGAGGCGTCAGTCGCAGCCACCGTGGCCGCGTCGCTCTCGACGTTGTGGGTGTCGCTCACCAGGAATCCTTTCCTGTCGGTGCAATGCGGCCGGGCACTTCGGCCCGGCGGCACCGGGGCCCGCCGTCATGGCGGACGTCTGTGGGGCCGCTTCGGGGGTTCGCTCGTACGTCAACCGCGGGGAACTGCGGAGGCGCTGCAGATCAAGAGTCGAAGTTGCAAACCGCTTGAATCGCGACGCTATGAACGAGGATCTCGCCCGTGTGGGCGGCTATCGCATACTGAGCCTAGACCGTGCGGCTCAATTGTTCCAACACTCCCCCACCCCGGCCTATTCCGGCGTGTCAGACCGGACATCGTTGCGGTCTTAGACCGGAACGATCGACGCACGTCCGCCGCCCCACCCACCGCCCTACAACGGCATCGTTCCGGTCTTAGACCGGAACGATCGATGCCCCGTTGGAATCCACGTCGAGGGGTAGGACGGTCCAGCCGCGACGGGTGAATCCGAGGGCTCGCTCGCGAGTCGCCTTGGTGGTCAGCGCGACCACGGTCGGTCCGGCGCCGGACACGACCGCCGGCAAGCCGGCCGCACGCAGTTCGGCGAGCAGTGCCGCCGTGCGCGGCATCGCCGGCGCGCGGTACTGCTGATGCAACGCATCCTCGGTGGCGTCGAACAACAGATCCGGCTGCGCCCGCAACGCTGCAACCAGCAACGCCGACCGGCCCGCGTTGCGGGCGGCGTCGACGTGCGGCACCGACTCGGGTAGCAGCCGGCGCGCCGCTTTCGTCGACGAGCTGGACCCCGGGATGAAGGCGACCGGCGCGAGCCGGTCGGAGACCGGTACGCCGACCGCTTTCGCCTCTCCGTCGCCGTCGGTCCAGGCGACGGTCAGTCCGCCGCGCAGGCAGGCAGCCACATTGTCGGGGTGACCCTCGAGGCGGGCGGCGAGGGCCAACACGCCGTCGTCATCGAGTCGCTCGGCGCCGTTGACGACCAGGCCCCGGGCCGCGACCACTCCGGCGACGATCGCCGCCGCGGATGAGCCGAGGCCGCGACCGTGCGGGATCCGGTTGGCGCAGACCACCTCGAGGCCGTCCGGAGCACCGCCGAGCAGCTTGAACGCCGCGCGCATCGACCGCACGACCAAGTGCCGGTTGTTGCGCGGGACGCTGGCCGCGCCCATGCCAGCGACGTCGACCCGCAAGCCGGGCTCGTCCATCACCCGGACGACCACGTCGTCGTGCAGCTCGAGCGCGAGTCCCAGCGCGTCGAACCCGGGTCCGAGGTTGGCGCTGGTCGCGGGCACGCGTACCCGCAACGGCGCAGCCCGGAAGGCCGGTCGGTGGCGGGCCATCGGTCTTGCCGGCTACAAGTCCAGCGCGGCCACGGCCGCGTCGACGTCGGCAGCGATCGTCATCGGCGCGGGCGCGCCCGAGATCGCCCACTCCGGGTCCTTCAGACCGTTGCCGGTCACCGTGCAGACAACGCGCTTCCCGGCCGGCAACGTGCCTTCCTGCCGCGCCTGCAACAACCCGGCGACGCTGGCGGCGCTTGCAGGCTCGACGAAGACGCCCTCCTCGCGCGCCAGCAACCGGTAGGCCTCGAGGATCTGCCGGTCGGTGACGGCTTCGATCGCGCCGCCGGACTCGTCGCGCGCGGCGAGCGCCTGCTGCCACGACGCCGGGTTGCCGATCCGGATGGCGGTGGCAATGGTGCTCGGCGCGGCGACCGGCTCGCCCTTGACGATCGGTGCGGCGCCGGCGGCCTGGAAGCCGCGCATCACCGGACGGTGACCGGTGACGCCGTCCGCGGCGTACTCGCAATATCCCTTCCAGTACGCCGTGATGTTGCCGGCGTTGCCGACCGGCAGGCAGTGAACGTCGGGAGCGTCACCGAGGGCGTCGCAGATCTCGAACGCCGCCGTCTTCTGGCCCTCGATCCGGAACACGTTGACGGAGTTGACCAGCGAGACCGGGTGGTGCGCCGCGAGGTCGCGCGCCAGGTTGAGGCAGTCGTCGAAGTTGCCGTCGACCTGGAGCAGCCGGGCGCCGTGCACCAGCGCCTGGGCGAGCTTGCCCATCGCGATCTTGCCGGACGGCACGAGCACGGCGCAGACCATCCCGGCGCGGACGGCGTAGGCCGCGGCGCTCGCCGACGTGTTGCCGGTCGAGGCGCAGATCACCGCTTTGGCGCCTTCCTCGGCCGCCTTGCTGATCGCCATCGTCATGCCGCGGTCTTTGAACGACCCGGTCGGGTTCAGGCCCTCGACCTTGAGGTGTACGTCGCAACCGGTGCGGGCGGACAGCCGCGGCGCCGGCACGAGCGGCGTACCGCCTTCGAGCAGCGTGACGACGGGCGTGGCCGCCGTGACCGGAAGCCGGTCACGGAACTGTTCGATCACACCCCGCCATGGCGCGGTGCGCGGGACCGTCAATGTCATCCGGCACCTCCCTCGACTCGCATCACGCTGGCGACCGCCCGCACCACGTCGAGCTGCCGTAGCTCCTCGACGGTCGCTGCCAGCGCGGCGTCACGCGCATCGTGCGTCACCAGCACCAGCGACGCGTCGTCGCCGTGTCCCTCCTGGCGCACGGTGCCGATCGAGACGTCGTGCGCCGCGAAGGCGTGCGCCACCGTTGCCAGGACGCCGGCCTTGTCGGCGACGTCGAGGCAGACGCGATAGCGGGTGATGGTCTCCCCCATCAGGCGGATCCGCAACGCCGCGTAGACGGAGTCGCCGGCGCCGCGCGCGCCGGTCAGCCGGTTGCGGCAGACCGCCACCAGGTCACCCAACACCGCGCTCGCGGTCGGTGCGCCGCCGGCGCCGTGGCCGTAGAACATCAGCTGCCCGGCAGCCTCGGCCTCGATGAAGACCGCGTTGTAGGCGTCGCGGACGGCGGCCAGTGGATGGCTGCGCGGCAGGATCGCCGGATGCACCCGGACGCCGATCGAGTCACGGCCTTCGCCGTCGGGCGCCCGCTCCGCGATCGCGAGCAGCTTGACGATCCCGTTGAGCTCGCGCGCGCCGTCGATGTCACCGGCGGTCACCGCGGTGATGCCTTCGCAGTGCACGTCGGCGGCGGTCACCCGGGTGTGGAACGCGAGCCCGGCGAGGATCGCCGCCTTCGCGGCGGCGTCGAAGCCGTCGACGTCGGCGCTCGGGTCGGCTTCGGCGTACCCCAGCGCCTGCGCTTCCTTCAGCGCCTCGTCGAAGCCGGCGCCGGTGCTGTCCATCTTCGACAGGATGTAGTTCGTGGTGCCGTTGACGATGCCGATGACGCGGGTCACCCGGTCACCGGCGAGCGACTCGCGCAGCGGCCGCAGCAGCGGGATTGCGCCGGCGACACTCGCCTCGCAGTAGAGGTCGGTGTTGCCGCGGCGCGCGGCGTCGTAGAGCGTGCCGCCGTCCTCGGCGAGGAGCGCCTTGTTGGCGGTCACCACCGACGCCCCGCGCTCCAAAGCGGTGACCAGCAGCGACCGGGTGGGCTCGATCCCGCCCATCACCTCGATGACGACGTCCAAGTCGCCGCGCCCGACCAGCGCCTCGGCGTCGTCGGTGAACACCGCCGGGTCGACCGGTAGGTTGCGGTCGGCCTGCGGCCGGCGTACGGCGATGCCCGCCAGCTCCACCGGCGCACCGATGCGGTGCGCCAGGTCGTCGTGCTGGGTGGCGAGCAACCGCACGACCTCGCTGCCCACCACGCCGCAGCCCAGCAGCCCGACCCGCAGCGACTTGTCAGCGGCAGGCGGTGCTATAGCACCCGGTGGTGCTGACAACTCGGTCATCCTTGGTCCAGCGCGAGCAGGTCGTCGAGCGACTCCCGGCGCAGCAGCACCCGATGCTCGCCGCGCCGGACGGCGACGACCGGCGGGCGGGGCAGCGTGTTGTAGTTGCTCGCCATCGAACGACAGTAAGCGCCGGTGGCCGCGATCGCGAGCAGATCGCCGGGGACGAGGTCGGCGGGCAGCCAGACGTCGCGGACCACGATGTCGCCGGCTTCGCAGTGCTTGCCGACCACCCGGGCCAGCATCGGCTCGGCGTCGCTGTGCCGCGACGCGAGCACGCAGCTGTACGACGCGTCGTACAGCGCCGTGCGGATGTTGTCGCTCATGCCGCCGTCCACGCTGACGTAGCGCCGGATGCCGTCGACGTCCTTGACGGTGCCGACCTCGTAGAGCGTCACGCCGCCGGGGCCGATGATCGCCCGGCCCGGCTCGACCGCCAGCCGCGGCACCGGCAAAGACGCGGCGGCGCACTCCCGCTCGATGATCGCGCGCAGCTGCTTCGCCACGTCCGCCACGTCGGCCGGGTCGTCGTCGGAGGTGTAGGCGATGCCGAGGCCGCCGCCGAGGTCGAGCTCCGGCAGCGTGACGCCGACCGCGTCGCGGATCTGCGCCAGCAGGCCGACGACGCGATGCGCCGCCACCTCGAATCCGGCGGTGTCGAAGATCTGCGAGCCGATGTGGCTGTGCAGCCCGACCAGCTCGAGCGACGGCAGCGCGAGCACCCGGCGGACCGCCTCCAGCGCCGCGCCGCTCGCCAGCGAGAACCCGAACTTCTGGTCCTCGTGGGCGGTGGCGATGAACTCGTGGGTGTGCGCCTCGACGCCAACCGTGACGCGAACCAGTACCCGCTGCCGGATCCCGGCGGCCTCGGCCGCGTGCGCCAGCCGGGCGATCTCCACGTCGCTGTCGACGACGACCCGGCCCACCCGCGCCTCGACCGCGGCGCGCAGCTCCTCCGGCGACTTGTTGTTGCCGTGCATCAGGATCCGCTCGGCCGGGAAGCCGCCGGCCAGTGCGACCGCCAGCTCCCCACCCGTCGAGACGTCGAGCGCGAGCCCCTCGTCGAACACCCAGCCCGCGACCGCCTTCGACAGGAAGGCCTTCGCGGCGTAATAGATATCGGTGTCCTCGCCGAACGCAGCGCGGTAGCCGCGGCAGCGCTCCCGGACGTCGTCCTCAACCAGGAGGTACGCCGGCGTGCCGTACGCCGTCGCGAGGTCACGGACGTCGCAGCCCCCCAGTTGCATCACACCGTCGACACGGCTGGTGCCGATCGGCCAAATCGCCGGGTCGAGCCGCCCAAGGTCGGCCGGCGGCGGCGCCGGGTGCTGCACCGGCTGCACCGGGCTGGTGTCGCCGTGCAACGCGCCGGCCGGATGGGCTCGCATCGCGCTACATCCGCTCCGGAGCGCCGACGCCGAGCAGCCGCAGGCCATTGCCCACGACGACCCGGGTGGCCTCGACCAACCAGAGCCGGGCGCGGGTCAGGTCGGTGGCCGGCTCGTCACCCATCGGCAGCACGCGGCAGGCGTCGTAGAACCGGTGGTAGGTGCCGGCGAGGCCTTCGAGGTAGCGCGCGATCCGGTGCGGCTCGCGCAGCTCGGCGGCGGCATCGACGATGCGCGGGAACTCCCCAAGCGCGCCGAGCAGCTCGCCCTCCTGCGGCGCGGCCAGCAGGGCCGGGTCGAACGCGTCGTCCGCGCCACGGTCGATGCCGAGGTCGGCCGCGTTGCGCAGCAGCGACGCGATCCGCGCGTGGGCGTACTGCACGTAGAACACCGGGTTGTCGTTGGTCTGCCGCGCCCACAGGTCGAGGTCGATGTCGATCGGCGAGTCACTGCTGTAGCGCGCGAGGGCGTAGCGGGCGGCGTCCGGCCCGATCGCCTCGACCAGGTCGTCCATGGTCACGACAGTGCCGGCGCGCTTGCTCATCCGCACCGGCTGGCCGTCTTTGACCAGGTTCACCAGCTGGCCGATCAGCACCTCGATGTTGCGGTCCGGGTCGTCGCCGAAGCAGGCGGCCAGCGCCCGCAGCCGGCCGACATAGCCGTGGTGGTCGGCGCCCAGCATGTAGATGCAGCGGTCGAAGCCGCGTCCCCGCTTGTCGAGGTAATAGGCGCAGTCGGCGGCGAAGTAGGTCCACTCGCCGTCGCTCTTGCGCAGCACGCGGTCCTTGTCATCGCCGTAGTCGGTCGTGCGCAGCCATACCGCGCCCTCCGACTCGTAGACGTGGCCGTGCGCCCGGAGCGCGTCGAGCGCGGCGTCGAGCTCGCCCTTGTCGTGCAGCGACTTCTCGTTGAAGTACACGTCGAAGCCGACGCCGAATCCCGCGAGCGACCGCTTGATCTCGTCGAACATCAGCAGCACGCCTTCGTGCCGGAACGCCGCCAGCGCTTCGGCCTCCGGGCGCGCGAGCAGGTCCGGCTGCGCGGCGACGATCGTCTTCGCGATGTCGTCGACGTACGCCCCGGCGTAGCCGGCTTCCGGCGCGGGGCGGCCGTGCGCTGCCGCCAGCAACGACTCGGCGAACCGGTCGATCTGCGCGCCGGCGTCGTTGAAGTAGTACTCCCGCGTGACATCCGCGCCGGCCGCGGTCAGCACCCGGCCGAGCGCGTCACCCACCGCAGCCCAGCGGGCGCCGCCCAGGTGCACCGGGCCGGTCGGGTTAGAAGAGACGAACTCGAGGTTGATCCGCTCCTTGGCCAACGTCTCGGTGCAGCCGTACTCGGTTCCGGCGCGCGCGATGGTGCGCGCCAGCTCGCCGTGCGCGGCCTGCGACAGACGCAGGTTCAGGAAGCCCGGGCCGGCCACGTCCACGGTGTCGATGCCGGCGACGGCGCGCAGCCGGCTCGCCAGCACCTCGGCCACCTCGCGCGGCGGTCGACCGGCAGCCTTGGCCAGTTGCAGCGCCGCGTTGGTGGCGTAGTCGCCGTGGTCGCGGTTCTTCGGCCGCTCGACGGTCACCGTGTCGGGCGGCGTCACCGCGAGCTCCCCCGCGGTCGCGGCGTCGCGAATCGCAGACACCACCACGTCGACCAGATCGGCGGGCGTCACGAATTGAGGCTATCGGCTCAACATCAAGCACCCGAGCGGATAAACCTGCGCTGGCCGTATCATCGGCCGCGGGGGCAGCACCGCGGCGCCGTCGGCGGTGAGCGACCGCCGGAGCCCAACTTGTCAGCAGCACAGGGTGCTATAGCGCCGCCTAGTGCTGACAACTCTTGGGTGCCGATGACGCTCGTCGTCACGGGACATCTGGCGCCTCGCCACGGCGGCGTCGAGACCGTCACCGAGCAGCTCGCCCGCCGGCTCCCGACGGACCGCGTCGTCGTGATGGCACCGCGGGCGGACGGCGACCGGGAGGTCGACCGGACACTGCCGTTCGAGGTGATCCGCTACGCCGGTCGGTTCATCAGCCGACCGTGGTTAGCGCGCGAGGTCGCGCAGACCGCGATCGCCCGCCGGGCGGAGGCCGCCTGGATCACATCGGCCATGCCGCTCGGTGCGCTGGCGGTGCCGCTGCGACGCGCCGGCGTCGGGCGGATCGTCGTCACGACCCACGGCATGGAGATCGGGTGGGCCCGCGTCCCACCCGCCGCCGCCTTGATGCGGTGGGTTGCCGGTCACGCCGATGTCGTGACATATCTCGGCGAGTTCACGCATACCCGGCTTACCCCCGCGCTGCCAGCCACCGTCGAGACGGTGCGGCTCACCGGCGGCGTCGACGCGACCCACTTCGCACCGACCGAGCAGTCGGCCTTGCGCGAGCGGCTCGGGCTCGCCGACCGGCCGGTGGTGGTATCGGCGTCACGACTGGTGCCGCGCAAGGGTCAGGACATGCTGATCCGCGCCTGGCCGATGGTGCAGCGCCGCCATCCAGGGGCGCGGCTGTTGATCGTCGGCGACGGCCGCCGGCGGCAAGCGCTGGCACGGCTCGCCGCGAAGGTCGGAGTGGCGCCCGACGTGGTGTTCGCCGGCGGCGCCGCCCTCGACCAGCTGCCGGCGTACCTCGGCTGTGGCGACGTGTTCGCGCTGCCGTGTCGCGACGTGTGGGCGGGCCTGCAGGTCGAAGGACTGGGGCTGAGCATCCTGGAGGCGTCCGCGGTCGGGCTGCCGGTCGTCGCCGGCCGCTCCGGCGGCTCGCCGGACGCCGTCCGCGACGGCGTGACCGGGCTGCTCGTCG
>DASZPL010000121.1:0-34317 GCA_035550315.1 Mycobacteriales bacterium
CCGAGCGGGCAGTCGCAGCTGATGCAGATTGTCACGCTGCTCACGGGCTCGCACACGACGCAGATCGCGTACGGCGGTCCGGACAAGCAGCGGGTCGCGATCTTCCTGTCCGACCTCTCCGAGACCGACGTCGTGCACAACGGCAACGACATCTGGACCTACTCGAGTGACAGCAACACGGTCACGCACAACACGCTGACGCCTGGCAGCGAGAAGACGCACGCGCCGGACATGACGGCGCCGGTCGACCCGGCCAAGGCGGCGCAGCAAGCGCTCGCCGAGATCGACCCGTCGACCAAGGTGACGGTGGACCGTACGGCGGAGGTCGCCGGCCGACCGGCGTACCAGCTCGACCTCGCCCCTCGAGACCCCCAGACGCTGATCGGGTCGGTGCAGATCGCGCTGGACGCGGCCACCTCGATGCCGCTGCGGGTGCAGATCTGGTCGCGGCAGGACAGTACGACGCCGGCGTTCTCGGTCGGCTTCACAAGCATCTCGCTATCGGCGCCGAGCGACTCGACGTTCGACTTCTCCAAGCCGCCGAGCGCGACCATGGCACCCTCGCCAATCTCCAGCCAGGCCTTCGACCGGTTCCCGGCGCACGCCAGCCACCACGCCGGCGCTGCCCGGTCAGACACGGCGCAGGGGCCGGCCGTCAAGACCATCGGGCACGACTGGACTACCGTGTTCGTCGCCAAGCTGCACGACATGAGCCCGGCGCCGGCCACAACGCCCACGCCGGGCAAGCGCACCGGCGGCCCAGGGTTGGCGCAGGAACTCGACGGTCTCGGCAAGCGCGTCGCTGCCGGTCACGTCATCACGACGAGCCTGCTGACCATCCTGGTCACGAACGACAACCGGATCCTGGTCGGCGCGGTGACTCCGAGCAGGATCGAGCAGGTCGCCGCCAGCCGGGCGGCGCAGTGACGACGTTGATCGAGGAGGGCGAAGCGATCTCGTCCGCCGGGTCGGCCGACTCGCTGGTCGTCGCCACCCGCGGGTTGACCAAGCGCTTCCGGTCCGGACAGGTCGCGGTCGACCACATCGACCTCGCGGTGCCGCGCGGTGCGGTCTTCGGCTTCCTCGGCCCGAACGGGTCCGGCAAGACGACGACGATCCGGATGCTGCTCGGCCTGATCCGCCCGACGGCGGGCGAGGTCACGCTGCTCGGCGACCCGATGCCGGCGCACGCGCCGCGCGCGCTGCCGAAGGTTGGGGCATTGGTCGAGGGACCGGCGTTCCATCCGTACCTGTCCGGCCGGTCGAATTTGGTCCGGCTCGACCGGATGGACGGCACCGCCGACCCGAAGACGCACGACGAGCGGATCGCGGCGGCGCTGACCCGCGTCGGGCTGACCGCCGCGGCGAGCAAGAAGTTCCGGCAGTACTCGCTCGGGATGAAGCAGCGGCTCGGCATGGCGGCCGCGTTGCTCCAGCCCCGCGAGCTGCTGGTGCTCGACGAGCCGACCAATGGCCTCGACCCCCAGGGCACCCGGGAGGTGCGCCACCTAGTGCGCGAGCTCGCCGCGGACGGGCTGACCGTCTTCGTCTCCAGCCACCTGCTCGCCGAGGTCGAACAGGTCTGCAGCCACATCGGGATCATGAGCGCCGGCCGGCTGGTCGGGCAGGGCACGATCGATGAGCTCCGGCGAGGTGGCGCGACGACCGTGACGGTTGCCACGCCGGCGACCGGGCTCGCGGTGAAAACGCTGCGATCGCTCGGGTTGGCCGACGCGGCGTCGTCGGCACCCGACGAGGTGCGCGCGACGCTCGACTCGGTCGCGCCGGAGGAGGTCACCGCGGCGCTGGTGCATGCCGGCGTACCGGTACGCGGACTCGCGCTCGCCCGGCCGGCACTTGAAGACCTGTTCGTCGAACTGACCGGGGAGGGCTTCGATGTCGTCCGCTGAAGCGGTCGCCGGCACTGTGGTGGACGGCCCAATCGCGACGCCGCGCCGCTACCGCGGGACGCTCGGCCGGCAACTGCGCTCGGAGCTGCGGCTGGTCTTCGGCCGGATCCGCAACCTGGTCCTGCTGGCCGCCCTGGGCGCGATCCCGCTGGCAATCGGCATCGCGGTGAAGGTCTCGCCGCCCGCTCCCGGGGGAAGCGGCGGCCCGGAGTTCCTCAACCGGATCACCGGCAGCGGACTGTTCCTGGTGCTGACCGCGCTGTTCCTGACGCTGAACCTCTTCCTGCCGGTGGTCGTCGGGATCATCGCCGCCGACAGCGTCTCCGGCGAGGCCCAGATCGGCACGCTGCGCTACCTGCTGACGCTTCCAGTACGCCGGAGCCGGCTGCTGCTGGTCAAGGCGGTCGGCATCGCGGCGTATGCGCTCGCGGCGGTCGGCGTGATCGCCGTGGTCGCGGCCATCGCCGGCGTCGCGCTGTTCGGGTCCGGGGCTTTCACGTTGCTCGGCGGGCAGACCGTCTCGGCCGGCGAGGGGTTGCTGCGGATCTTCGGCGTCGCGATCTACGTGTGGCTGTCGTTGTGGGGGCTGCTCGCCGTCGGTCTGCTGATCTCCGTCCTGACCGAGGTGCCGATGGCGGCGATGGCCGGCACGCTCGGCTTCGGCGTGCTCAGCATCGTCCTCGATCAGATCCCGCAGCTCAGCGCGATTCACCCCATCCTGCTGAGCAACTACTGGCAGTCGTTCGGGACGTTGATCCGGGTCGGACCCGACTTTGTCTCGCTCGGCCAGCACCTGCTGATCCAGCTGGCCTACATCGCGATCGCCGGCGCGCTGGCATGGGCGCGGTTCAGCGACGCCGACGTCACGTCCTAGCGATCAGCCAGCGTTGCGCAGGTAGTCGCGGTATCCCTCGGCGGCGGCGCGCAGCTCGGGATCGGCCTGGAAGCGCGGCTCGTACGCCTTCCAGGCCGCCTCCCGCTTTGCCGGCAGGTACTCGGTCGGCCAGTAGCCGTCGTGCGGGCGGTAGTCGGCCAGCACGCGCCGCGCCACCGTCGCCTTGTGCACCTCGTCGACGCCGTCGGCGATGCCCATGGTCGGCGCGGCGGCGTACATCTCCTGGATCGGTGTGAGGTCCGTGGTGCCGAGCGAGCCGAGGATGTGCAGCGCGTTGTAGGACACCTCGCGCAGCACTTTCGCCATCGTGAACTTCACGGTTGCGATCTCGGTGCGCGCCTCCTGCGTGGAGGTCTGGTCGATCTTCCACGCCGCCTCGAGCACGAGCAGCCGCAGCATGCGGATCGCGGCGTAGGAGTCGGCGATCTTCTCCTGCACCATCTGGTGTTCCGCGATCAGCTTGCCGTGCGACTGCCGGCTCAGTGCGCGTTCGCACATCATGTCGAACGCCAGCTTGCACTGCGCGATCGTGCGCATCGCGTGGTGGATGCGGCCGCCGCCGAGCCGGCGCTGCGCCAGCACCTTGGCCCCGTCCTCCGGGCCGAGCAGGTGGTCGAGCGGCACCACGACGTCGCGGTAAATGATGTGGTTGTGGTTGCGCGGCTCCGGCTGGATCTCCACGCCGGGCGAGTCCCGTGGGACGACGAACATGCCGTTGGTGCACATCACGAACAGGATGTCGGCGACCCGGCCCGCGCTGGTGAACCACTTCTCGCCGTTGATCACCCAGCTCTCGCCGTCGCGCACGGCATGGGTCTTGAACAGGTTCGGGTCTGAGCCGCCCTGCGGCTCGGTCATCGAGTACGCCGAGAACATCTCCTGATTGAGCAGCGGCTTCAGCCAGCGCTCCTTCTGTTCTTCAGTGCCGTACGCCGCCAGCATCTCCATGTTGCCGGTGTCGGGCGCCGCCGCCCCGAACAGCTGCGGCGCCGCCGGGTAGCGCCCGATGATCTCGTTGACCAGCGCCAGCTTCAGCTGGCCGTAGCCGGGCCCGCCGAGCTCCTCGTCGAGGAACAGCGCCCAAAGACCCTGCGCCTTGATCTGGTCCTGCAGCTCCTTGACCAGCTCGCGGACCTTGGGGATCGGCACCCGCACCGCATGCGGGAACACGTAGCCCAGCGGCTCGACCTCCCGTTTGCAGAAGTCCTCGATCCAGTCGAGCTTCTGCTGAAACTCCGGTTCGGTCGAAAAGTCCCACGCCATGGCGCATCCAGCCCCTCAGTCGCACGGTTGACTGAAAGTTACGACATCGAACTCATCAGGATGGCGAGCTGTTGCGTGGCGCGGGTCATCGCGACGTACCGGTCGACGGCTGCTTCGACGCCACTCCCCCAGCCATCGGGATCGACGAGGACCACAAAGTCGAACTCCAAACCCTTCGCCAGCTCTGGGGTCAGCGAACGAACCCGGTCGGTCGCCTCGAACGTCGGGTCGCCGATGACACACGCGACTCCCTCGGCATGCGCGGACAGCCAACCGTCGAGGATCGAGGGAAGGTCCGAGGACGATCCGTGCGTGACCGGGACACCGGTGCTGCGGATCGAAGTCGGCACGTTCGCGTCCGGCAGGGCAGCGCGGATCACCGGCTCGGCTTCGGCCATCACCTCGGCCGGCGTCCGGTAGTTGATGCCGAGCGACGCCACCGTGCATCGGTCGAACCCGACCCGGGCGAGCCGCTGCTGCCACGATTCGGTAAACCCGTGCCGAGCCTGGGCCCGATCGCCGACCACGGTGAAACTCCGCGACGGGCAGCGCAGCAGCAGCATCTGCCATTCCGCGTCGGTCAGCTCTTGCGCCTCGTCGACGACGATGTGCGCGAACGGCCCGGCAAGCAGGTCCGGGTCCGCGACCGGCAGCACACCCTCGTCGACCAGGGCGCCTTGCAGGTCCTCGCCGCGCAGCATCGACATCACGAGCATCTCGGAATCGTCGGCCGCGATCAGGTCGTCGATGACGCTCGCCATCTCGTCGCGTTGCGCGGCCACCGCCTCCTCGTGACGGCGACGGCGCCGCGCCGCGGCCGGGTCACCGAGTCGTTGCCGCGCCGCGTCGAGCAGCGGCAGGTCCGACACCGTCCATGCCTTCGGGTCCGTGCGCTGCAGCGCGCGGACCTCGTCAGCCGTCAGCCACGGAGCGCACTTGCGCAGGTACGCCGGAACGGACCACAGGTCGCCCACGAGATCGGTCGGCTCGATCAGCGTCCAGGCGCGGCTCAACGCGCGACGCAGCGCCGAGTTGCGCTGCAGCGACCGGCGCAGCAACTCGGGTGACACCTCGTCGTCACTGTGGTTGTCGACGAGGATCGAGAGCAGCTCATCCCAGATCTGTTGCTGCGCCTCGTTGTGCGGCGTGCCCGGCTCCACGACGGCGAGCGCCTCGGCCCAGTCATCCGGCGTGACCCGGACCTCGCACCAGTCGGTCTCTGTCGTGATGTCGGTGGTCGGCGGCTCCTCGTAGATCGCGACTGCCGCCTCGATCGCCCGCACCATGTCGGCGGAGGCCTTCAGCCGAGCGACCTGCGGGTCGGACTCGGCGGTTGCCGTCGCGCCCTCGGCAACCAGGTCACGCACCGTGCAGGTCTGCACACCCTCCTCGCCGAGACTCGGCAGCACGTCGCCGACGTACGCCAGGTAGGGCTGGCTCGGGCCGACAGCGAGCACGTCGCCGCGCCGGTGGCCGAGCCGGGGCTCGGAGTAGAGCAGGTAGGCCGCGCGGTGCAGCGCGACGACCGTCTTCCCGGTGCCCGGTCCGCCGTCGACGACGAGGGCGCCGCTGGATCCGGCGCGGATGATCGCGTCCTGGTCGGCCTGGATGGTGCCGAGCACGTCCCGCATTCGCGTCGACCGGCTGTCGCCGAGGCTGGCGATGAACGCCGACTGGTCGTCGAGTGCGGCGTGGCCGGTCAAGCCGTCCGGCGTGAAGACCTCGTCCCAGTAGTCGCTGATCCGGCCGCGGCTCCATCGATAGCGGCGGCGGCTGGCCAGCCCCATCGGGTTGGCGTGGGTGGCTCCGAAGAACGGCTCAGCTGCCGGCGAGCGCCAGTCGACCAGCAGCCGGCGTCCGCCGGGGTCGGTGAGGCCGAGCCGGCCGACGTACACCAAATCGTGTGCGGCCGTCACCATCCGGCCGAGGCACAGGTCCAGGCCGAAGCGGCGCAGGGTGCGGAGCCGCGCGGTCAGCCGGTGGACCTCGAGGTCGCGGTCCAGGGCGGCCTGGCCGCCGCGGCCGGGCGCCTTGCGCGCGGCTTCGAGGCGGCTGGTGAGGTCGGCGATCGTCTGCGCGAGACTCTCCGCGATGGCGGCGAAGTGTTGCTCGTCGGCGGCGATCAGCGCCGGGTCGGTCTTTGGGGCGAGATGGTCAGGCAGGTCGAACACGCTGGTAGTCAGAGATGTCACCTAGGTCCAATCGCAGGGTGCGGCCCGCGATTGTGCGGCACGACCCAGGGCTTGCCGCAAGCCCCACCGTCGGCTATACGTTGAAAGTGGAGGAGGTTGCGGGCGCGCTGACGCGCCGCCGTTCCTCCGGAATCTCGAAGGCCGCCATGTAGCGGGCGAGTGTCGGCTCACCGTGGACCATCTCCGGCGTGATGCCGAGGTCTCGGTACTGCGCCGGCGGCGCGACCCTGCTGCCCGCGCTCTGCCGTGCGAGGAACTGCTCCACCAGCTGCCTGGTGACGCTCGCGTCTCCCGATAGGCCTAGCGCTTCGTCGATCTCCGTGACCACGGCAGCGGGGTCGCGCATCAAATCGGGATAGCGGACGTTCGTGACTCTGTCGGGGTGCGACTGCGCGAGGTCGACCATCGGGGCTGCCAGAGCGGCGTGCAGCCGCAGCGCCAGGTCGACGTACTCCTCGTCGGTCGGTGACCGACCCTCGGCAAGGTACGGGCCGTTGATGGTCTGCTGCAGATGGATCGTCGACAGCATCGTCCGGAACGGGTCGCGGTGGACGAGCACCGCGGCCGCCTCGGGAAACACGTCGAGGAAGGTCGCCATGCGGTCGACATCGGTCGGGCTCTTCAGGACGAGCGTCTCATCGCGACGCATCGGGTTGCGCCACAGCAGCAGCTGGATGAGCCGGCGATATTCGACGTAAGTCTCGCGGTGGTTGCGGTCGCTGGCGTAGATCGCGTCGGCCCACCGCGGCATCATCCGCACGCACCCGCGGCCGATCAGGCCGCTGAGGTCGACGAAGCCCCAGGTGCACTCCTCGGGTTCGTCGGCTTCCACCCAATGCATGCGCTCGAGCTCCGTGCCGCGCAACGGCTGAAGGCCCCGCGCCACTTGCTCGATCCGCGGATCGGTTCGGTACGTCGAAGCCGCTGGCGGCGGCAGCGGCGCGACCAGCTCCCATCGCAGCAGTGCGCGCCGTCGCTCGCCGAGCACCATCAGCTGGTGGAACAGCGTGGTGCCCGACCGCGGGAACCCGCCGATCCGCACGACCCGCGGGATCGGCACGTCGAGGATCTCCGGGTGCTGGCGCAGCGTCTCCTCGATCCGCAGCCGGGTCTCGAGATTGCGGACCGCGAGCTTCGCCAGCCGGGCGCGCCCAACGTCGGAAAGCAGCGGCGAGGCGAGGTCCTCGCACCAGGCGCGGAGAAACCCCAGGAAGTGCTCGGACCCGAAGTCGTCGAGGCCGGTGGACGAGCGGGCGCGATCGATCAACCCATCGGGCGACAACTCGCTGCCCATGCCGGAAGCATCGCAGGTCGACGCTCTGCCGTCAGAGCAGTCCCGGGAACTCGCGCACCGCGTCGATCACACCTTTCGTCGGGATCGTGCCGTCGCAGAACAGCACATTGCAACTGGGGCTGGACACCAGGTCACGGAGCAACACCCGCGGGTCGAGGTAGTTGAGCGGGTTGATGTCGAGATCGATCGGGTCGCCGCGGTACGGCCCCGGGTCGGGCACCGTGACGTCCTCGACGCCGCTCATCAGTGTCCGGAAGAAGTCGTACTGCATGTCGCCCGGGGTCGCGCCGAGCAGGATCGACGGGTCGGGGTAGGTGTCGCCGAACAGGCCGGTCGTGGTGACCGTCATGTGCAGGCTCGGGATCATCATGTTGAGCTGGCCGGCGGTGCCGTTCATCTCGTACATGTCGCGCGGGGCGCTCGGCACCATCCGTCGTTGCACGGTCTGCGCCGCCGGGATGTTGGCGCCGGTGCACGGCCGGCCGGCGTTGGTCCAGAACAGCAGGCCGTAGCAGCCGTTCGTCGGTGTCGCCCGGCTCGCCTTCCGGACGTACGCCGCGGGCACGACGCGCCGTCCTCGCCATTTGCCGTGGTTTTGCATCAGCAGGCCGAGCCGGGCAAGCTGGCGCGGCGTCAGGAACAGGTTGCTGTAGCCGTACGGCGTCCCTGACCGGTCCTCCAGCCAGAAGTAGCTGCCCGCCGTGATGCCGATCGGGCCGAACAACTTCCGCTGCGCGTAGGCGCGCAGGTTCTCGCCGACCGCCCGTTGGACGACGTAGGCGAGCAGCGCTGGGCCGAGCTGGCTGTATTCGAAGTGGCTGCCCGGCCGGCGTTTGATCGGCTGCGCCAACGCCTCCTGTGCGAGGTTGGGATCCACGCCGGTTGTCGTGGCCGCCTCGGACAGGATGGCTTCGGCGATGCCCGAGGTTTGGGTGAGCAGTTGGCGCACGGTGATGGCGCGATGTGCCCTGTCGCCCCACCCCGGGCCGTGCGGCAGGTAGCGCCCGATCGGCGCCCGCATCCGCAGCTTGCCCTGCCCGATCGCGATCCCGGTCAGCATCGACGTGACCGACTTCGTCACGCTGAACAGCTCGTTGTGCACGTCGGCGCTGAGCCGGTTCGCGGGGTCTTCGGCAACCAGGCAGTTGTTGCGGAACACCTGGATCGAGATCCGCATCCGCAGGCTCAGCTGATCGACCGCGGCGGTCACGGCTGCCGGGTCGAGGTCCTCCTGCGCCGGCGTCGCGGTGCCGAACGGCCGGCCGGTGGCCGGCAACGCGCAGTGCTTCATCGCTCGCGGATGGTGCGTCGTCGCGCCGGCCGCCGTCACGCCACCAACACCGGTGCCAACCGCGAGGGCGCACGCGAGCGCGAGGGCGATGCGTCGCATCAACCGACGATACTGACGCGGTGGACCCGCTCGTCGCCGCGATGCGCCGCGACCTTTGCGAGTCCGAGAAGGCGGCGGAGTTGCACAGCGAGGCCGACGCCCTCGACCGCTTCCTCAGCCGCTAGCGCGCCGCAGCGGCATCGCGTGTCACGGCGCCGCGAGGCCGACTTCCTGGAGCTTGACCTCGATCAGCGCAGCGATCAGGTCCCGCGGCAGCGGCT
Source organism: Mycobacteriales bacterium (assembly GCA_035550315.1). Taxonomy (GTDB): domain Bacteria; phylum Actinomycetota; class Actinomycetes; order JAFAQI01; family JAFAQI01; genus DASZPL01. Next base: position 9,166 of record DASZPL010000121.1, read on the forward strand.
CATCGACCGCGAAGTGCAACGCGCTGCCGGTGCCGCCATAGCCGGCGGTGCGCTCGCCTAGCTTGCCCAGCACCGAGCCGCTGTGCGGCAGGTAGCTCAGGTGGTTCTTGAATGCAGCCAGCCCGACGATCGTCTTGCCCTGGATTTTGAAGGCCGGGACCTTGTAGGAGAGCGTCTGCTCGGCCTCCGGGATCACCTCGAGGATCCGGCGGCGCATCTCCTCGAGCGTCGACCGCTTGGGCTCGTCCAGGTCCGCGAAGTACGCGTCGATCTCTGTTGCGGGCACAACGGAGGCTAACGCCGATCAGCGGTCGTAGTGCGGTGGCCGCTCAACCGCCAGCCGCTCCTCGTCGGAGTCGGCGTCGTCGTCGTACTCGTCGCGGTCGTCACCCCAGCCGACCGGCCGCTCGTCCGCCGTAGTGTCCGGCAGCAGCGGATCCGCCTCGCTCATGACCTCGAGAATAGGAACCCCGTCATTCCGTTGGATCGCGGTGACCCTCCGGCGGTCCGTCCTGGCGGCCGAGGGTCGGCGCGAACGCCTCGACGTAGTGATCGAACCGCGCCTTCCACTCTTCGCGCTCGACGCCATGCTCGAGGCGGTCAAGGCACGACTCCCAGCCGGCGGCGTTGCGGGCGGCGTGGTTGGCACTCAGTTCTTCGGTCAGGACGAAGGTGGTGCCGCCGTCGGGAGCCGCGGTCAGGTCGAAGCCGATCGTGTCGTCACCCCAGGTGAAGCTGACGCGATGCGGCGGGTCCCACTCGAGGACTTTGCCGGGCAGCGGGTCGATGTCGTGCCCGTCGAAGTGGTGCGTCAGGGTCGCTCCGACCCGCCATTCGTCGATGTCGATCCGAGTCGGAAACCAGGCGCGCATCTCGATCGGGTCGGTCACCGCCCGCCACACGGCGTCAATCGAGCCGGGGAGGTGCCGCTGGAACCGCAGCACGGGACGATGTCCGGTCCGCAACAACGTTGCTTCGCTCACGTCGTACTCCTACGTCGAGAGGTGTGCTGATTGGCCAGGTGGGTCTCGAGCCGGTCGAGACTGGTCCGCCACATCTCGCGGAACGGCTCCAGCCACTGGTCGAGCTCGATAAGTGGCTCGGGGCAGAGTCGATAGACCCGGCGCTGCTGCTCGGGCCGCACCACGACGAGGCCGGCGTCGCGCAACACCCGCAGATGCTTGGAGACAGCGGGCTGGCTCATACCCAGCTGCTCGACCAGCGCGCCGACCGGCTGTTCGCCGAGGCGCAGCGCTTCGAGGATCGCCCGCCGGCTGGGCTCGGCGAGCACCTCGAGCGTGCCGGTCGCTGACATGCGGCCTATTATGCCTGTCCAGTTATATGCTCGTCAAGGCATCTAATGACAGGCGCGTCGAGGGATGCGGACGACTGCTGGCGTGGGCCGGCGCATGACGCAGCCGCGGACCCGAAGCGTCACCGGCGATCCGGCGCCGCTGACCGACAGTGACCGGCCGGACCGGTGGAAGCGCACCAGTTGCGTCGGTGCTCGGTGAAATCGGTACGCCACGTCCCAGACCTTGCCGCCGGTCGCGACCGTCCGGTTCACCCATGAGGTGGGGTGAGCGACGACGCGCTTGAACAGGCCCCACTTGAGCAGCGCCCTGATCTCGTTCCCGAAGTCCGGGATGTCGTGGCCGCCGGGCTGCTGGCGGTAGGTGACTCGTACGCCGGCGGCCAGCAGCGCACGGTGGTAGAGCCGGCTCATCGGGTAGATGACGCCACCCTCCGCCGCGGATGCGCCCACGGCGTTGACGTTGACCAGCCCACCGGCGCGGCCGATCGAGCTGCGCATGCCCGTGCCAGTGGCTTCGAAGACCCGGGTGTGCCGGAGGTTGGCCGCGAGCTGCGTCGGGTTGTGCCCGCGCATGTAGAAGCCGTTGGGCGGCCCGTCGACTGGGTTCAGGTAATAGTCGCCGTTGAGCGGCGCGATCGACGTCAGGCCCATCGCGGGATCGACGACCGGCGCGAAGAACTCCGGATCGACGAACCCCGACAGGCTCGCGACCGTGCCGAAGTAGCCGGGTAGCCGGCCGCCCAGGTAGGCGGCGCCCAAGCCGCCCATCGAGATTCCGACGATCGCGTGGTAGCGCCGCTGCGGCCGGATCCGATAGCGCGAGAGGACGGCGGGCAGCACGTCGTCCAGCTCGTAGGTCTCCCACGACGGATCGCCGCGGCGGCCGTTGTTCCACCAGTCGGTGTACCAGCCGCTGCCACCTTCCGGCATGACGACGATCGCCCGGAGTCCGTCGAACAGCTTCGCCAGCCCGGTCTGCGCATACCAGGCGTAGTTGGAGTTGAGCCCGTGCAACAGCATGAGCAGCGGGTAGCGCCGGTGCGGGTTGTAGCCCGCCGGCAGCAGCACGTTCGCGCGTGGCGGGCCTGAATAGCTGAGCCAGGTCGACGGGATTGTGGCGTGCCGCGCCGGGATCGTGATGGTGACGAGTCGCGCGGCGGCCGCCGGGCGTGCGCTGGCGGCGACGCCCGTGCCGACGACCCCGGTAGCGAGCACGAGCGCGAGCCCCGCCAGGGCGCCGGCGCCGGCCTTCCGCATGCCGGCATCATTCCCGATGCAGCGGCCGGCCGCACGCTAGTGCTCGGCCGGCCCCGGCTCGCGGCCGAAGACCCACGGCGCGTAGACCACGCCCCGGCCGTCGGGGTCGCGGTAGACGACGCCGCCGTTGGCGGCCCAGTAGGGGTGCGGCTCGGCCTCCGGGGTCAAGCCGCGGCTGCGGAACGCCGCGGTCGCCGCCACAACCGCGTCGGCGTCGTCGAGGTAGAAGACAAGGAGGTCCAACGGATCAGCGGGACGAGCGGCGCCCTGCGCGCGGACGATCTCGAGGTGGTTGGCGGTGTCCGGGAGCCCGAAGATGACGCCGTCCTCGCCAAAGCTGGCGTGGAACTCATCGACGATCGGCAGCCCAACCACGTCGCGGTAGAAGGCGATGGTGTCGTCGTACGCGGCGCTGGTCCAGGTGAACCGGACCGCGCCGGGCCGTAGCCGGTCGGGCCAACCCGACCGGCTACCCCCGTCGGACACGGTGTGCCGTCACGCCACCACCATGAGGGTGTTGCCCTCGGGGTCGCGGAACCAGAACATCGGCGGCACCGGGTCGCCCATCCGCTGCACCTCGTCGTCGACGTCGACGCCGTTGGCCTTCAGGTGGGCGTGCAGGCCGTCGATGTCGTCGGTCTGCAGGCTGATGCCGGTCTCGCGGCCGCCGGTCTGCATGCCCTCGGGTGGCGGAGCGAGCGCGATCGTGGTCGCCTCCTCGCCGGGGCCGACCTCGATCCAGCGCATGCCGTTGCCGAACGGCACATCGACCCGCTTGTTGAAGCCGAGCTGCTCGACGTAGAACTCCACCGCCTTGTCTTGGTCGGCGGTCGGGACGATCACCGTTGCGACCTTGTTCACGTACGTCGTCTTCGTGGCCATGACTGCTCCTCTGCTCGTAGCGGACTCTTCGCTACCGAGACGACCGAGCGAAACGTAACTCATCGGCGCGCCGGCTGGCGGTCGGACTACAGCGGTGGATTGTGCTGTTGCACGAGCATGACCGAATTGACCGACAGCCAGATCAACTACCTCGCCAGCCAGCGGCTGGGGCGGATCGCGACCTCCGGTAAGGACCACAAGCCGCACGTGGTGCCGACCTCCTTCCGCTACAACGCCGAGCTGCGGACGATCGACGTCGGCGGCATGCACGTCGCGACGACCAAGAAGTACCGCGACGTGCAAGCGACGCAGGTCGCCGCGATCGTCGTGGATGACTTGGCCTCCATCGACCCCTGGCGGCCGCGCATGCTGGAGATCCGCGGCCGCGCCGAGGCGCTGGCGCAGGGCGGCGCCGAGCTCGGACCCGGTTTCGGCGACGGCTTCATCCGGATCTACCCGGAGAAGGTCAACAGCTTCGGCATCGACTAGGGCCGCCGACACCGCAAGCGCCGCGCGCAAGAATGGCGGACATCGCGGTAGGAGGCACCATGCGCACCAAGGCGACCGACCTGGTCGGCATCGACGTACCGATCTTCGCGTTCTCACACTGCCGAGACGTCGTCGCGGCGGTCACCAACGCGGGCGGCTGCGGTGTCCTCGGTGCGGTGGCGCATAGTCCGAAGCAGCTCGACATCGACCTCGCCTGGATCGAGGAGCAGGTAGGCGGCAAACCGTACGGCGTCGACCTCCTGGTCCCCGAAAAGTACGTCGGCGCCGACAAAGGTGGGCTCGACCCGGCGAGCCTTGCCAGCCTGTTGCCCGACGAGCACAAGGCCTTCGTTGCCGACCTGCTCGCTCGCTACGGCGTGGCGGTCAACGGCGACACCGATGAACCCGGACGCGGGGTCGGCGCGATGCGCGTCGACCCGAAGAGCATGGCGCCACTGCTCGACGTCTGCTTCGAGCACCGGCCTCGGCTCGTCGCGTCCGCGCTCGGTCCCCCGCCGCCGCACTTCTTGGAGCGGGCACATGCCGCCGGCGTACCGGTCGCGGCACTCGCCGGGAACCTGCACCACGCCGAACGCCACGCCGCCGCCGGCGCGGACCTCATCGTCGCGCAGGGCACCGAGGCCGGCGGGCACACCGGCGAGATCAGCACGTTGGTGCTGGTCCCCGAAGTCATCGACGCGGTCGCGCCGCTGCCGGTTCTCGCCGCCGGCGGCATCGCCCGCGGCCGGCAGCTGGCAGCGGGACTCGCCCTCGGGGCCGACGGGGTGTGGTGTGGCTCGGTCTGGCTGACGACGGCGGAGTCCGAGGTGCCGCCGGCGATGAAGGCGAAGTTCCTGTCAGCCACCTCTGCCGACACGGTGCGGTCACGGTCTATCACCGGCAAGCCGGCGCGCATGCTGCGGACGCCGTGGACCGAAGCGTGGGAGGACGGCAGCGGCCCCGGGCCGCTGCCGATGCCGATCCAGCCGCTGCTCGTCAGCAAGGCGATGCTGGAGATCAACCGCGCGGCCGAGAAGGACCACGAGGGGGCGCGCGACCTCGTCACCTACTTCGTCGGCCAGGTGGTCGGGAGCATGAACACCGTGCGCCCGGCGCGACGAGTGGTCGAGGACATGGTCGAAGAGTTCGTCGACGCCGTCGAACGGCTGTCCGCACTGGTCGAAACCGGCTGAGATGTCCGTTGATCCGCGAACGCCGGTGCTAATCGGCGTCGGTCAGCTCAGCCATCGGGTCGACCGCGGTGCCACGCCGCTCGAGCCGGTCGACCTGATGGCCGAGGCGCTGCGGCTGGCCGCAACCGACAGCGGCGCCGGGACGGCGACACTGGCTCGCGCCGACTCGGTGCAGATCGTCGCGACGCTGTCCTGGCGCTACCGCGACCCCGGGCGACTGGTCGCCGACCGGGTCGGCGCGCAGCCGCGCGACTCCGCGGTGTCGGGCATCGGTGGCAACAGCCCGCAGTCGCTGGTCAACGCCGCCTGTCTCGCGATCCAGCGCGGCGAGGCCGACCACGTGCTGATCGCCGGCGCCGAGGCATGGCGCACCAGGATGAAAGAGCGAGCCGCCGGCGAGCGCCCCGACTGGACGACGCAGGGCGACGACGTACCCGCGGCTCGACAGGCCACCCCGGACGTGGCGATGTCCGCCCCGGCCGAGCAGGCGGTGGGCGTGGTGGCGCCGATCCAGGTCTATCCGCTGATCGAGCAGGCGTTCCGGATCGCGCAGGGGCGCAAGCTCGACGAGCACCTGGACGCACTCGCCCGGCTGTGGTCGGCGTTCAGCGAGGTCGCTGCCGACAACCCGCACGCCTGGGTGCAGCAACGCTTCACCCCCGAGCAGCTGCGCTCGACCGACGATGGCAACCGCTGGGTCGGCTTCCCCTATCCCAAGCTGATGAACTCCAACCCGTCGGTCGAGCAGGCGGCGGCGCTGATCCTCTGCTCCGCGGAGCGGGCGGCGGCCCTCGGCGTACCTCGCGACCGCTGGGTGTTCCCGCACAGCGGCGCGGACGCGCACGACCACTACTTCGTCTCCGAACGCGACTCGCTCGGCGCGTCACCGGCGATTCGGCTAGCCGGCACCGCGGCATTGTCACTCGCCGGCGTCGGCCCCGACGACCTGAGCTATGTCGACCTCTACTCCTGCTTCCCGTGCGCCGTCGAGGTGGCGGCCACCGAGCTCGGGCTGTCGCTGGACCGGCCGCTGACGGTCACCGGCGGCCTGTCGTTCGCGGGCGGCCCGTGGAACAACTACGTGACCCACTCGATCGCGACCATGGCGGGCCGGCTGCGCGCCGACCCGGACGCCGTCGGTCTGGTCACGGCGAACGGCGGCTTTCTCACCAAGCACGCGATCGGTGTCTACGCCGCGCACCCGCCCCGCGCTGAGTTCCGGTACGCCGAGCCGCAGCCGGAGGTCGACGCGCTCCCCCGCCGCGACGGTTGCTCGCAGCTCGACGTTGACGCCACGATCGAGGCCTGGACGGTGATGCACGACGGCGCCGGCCAGCCGGAGACGGCACACATCACCGCCTTGCTCGGCGACGGCCGCCGCGGCTGGGCGACCAGCACTGAGGCGGACGTGCTCACCACCTTGATGACCGAGGACGTCGCGGCCGCGCCGGTCCGGCTGCAAGCCGACGGCGCCTTCACCCTCGCGCCCTGACCGGCGTCACCGGCGGCACCCGATGGCTTTCCCGCCGGCGTCACCCGCCGGCGTCACTCCCGCCGATCATGGCGTTAGTGACCGGCTTTCCCGCCGATCATGGCGTTAGTGCGTCACTAACGCCATGATCGCCGCGGCTGGGCGTCGCTAACGCCATGATCGTCGAGGTGGTCGGGTCGCGGGGTTGGTCGTGGGGTTGGTCGCGGCGCTGGGCGGGCAGCCGGACGCCGCGCGCCGCGGCGACCAGCCAGTCGCCGATCTCGTCGGCCGGCATCGGCCGGGCGTACAGGTAGCCCTGCACCAGCGCGCAGCCGAGGTCGCGCAGCAGTGACAGCTGGCTCGGCCGCTCGACCCGCTCGGCGACGGTCGTGATGTGCAGCGTCTCCGCCAGCATGACGACGGCGGCGACGATGGCGTTGTCGACGACGCTGGTGTCGATGTCCTGCACGAAGCTGCCGTCGATCTTGACCACGTCGACCGGGAATCGCTTGAGGTAGTTCAACGACGAGTGGCCGGTGCCGAAGTCGTCGATCGCCACCCGGACGCCAACCTCTTTCAACCGGCGCAGCGTGCCGATCGTCCAATCGATGTCACGCATCGCAAGCGTCTCGGTGATCTCCAGGCAGAGCCGCTGCGGCGGCAGCCCGGCGCGCTCGAGCGCGTCGCGCACGTCCTCGACCAGGCTGATGTCCTGGAACTGCCGCGCCGAGAGGTTCACGCTGACACCGACGCGTACGCCGTACTCCGTCTCCCACCGCCGGCACTGGCGGCAGGCCTCGCGCAACACCAGGCGGCCGAGCGGCAGCACCAGGCCGGTCTCCTCCGCGATCGGGATGAAGTCGCTCGGTGCCAGCCAGCCGCGGGTCGGATGCCGCCAGCGCACCAATGCCTCGGCGTCGGCCGGCCGGTCGTCGGCGGGATTCACCAACGGCTGGAAGAAGACGTCAATGGCACCGCTGGCCAGCGCGTTGCGCAGGTCGACCTCCAGGTCGAGTTGCTCGATCGGTCGATGATCGCCACCGCCGCGGTACTGCTGCCAGCGACCCAAGCCTTCGGTCTTCGCCTCGTACATCGCCAGGTCGGCGTCGTGCAGCAGGTCGTCGCCGGTGGCGTCGGGCCGCGACAGCGCGATGCCGATCGAGAGCGTCGCCACGATGCTGCGCTGTGGCGCCACCTGGATCGGCGGCTCCATCGCCTGCACGACCCGTTCGGCCATCGCCTGAATGTCCGTGACGTCATCGATGTCCTCGATCAGCACCGTGAACTCGTCGCCGCCGAAGCGTGCGACGGTGTCGACCGCGCGGACCACGGTGCGCAGCCGCTGCGCGATCTCGACCAGCAGCCGGTCGCCGGCCTGATGACCGAGGCTGTCGTTGATCAGCTTGAAGCGGTCGACGTCGGCGAACAGTACGGCGTGTCGGCGCGGCTCCCGGCCGGTGCGGGCCAGTGCGTGGTCGAGCCGGTCGAGGAACAGCCGCCGGTTGGGCAGTCCGGTGAGCTGGTCGTGGAACGCGTGGTGCGCCAGCTGGACCTCGTAGTTCAACCGTTCGGTGTCGTCGCGGAACGCGAGCACGACCCCGGTCGGGCGGCCGTGTTCCTGGCTCAATGCGCAGGTGTAGCTCACCGGCAGCGTCGTGCCGTCGGCGCGGAGGAGCGTGGTCGAGGCATCCAGCGGCGTACCGGTCTGCAGGCAGCGACGCACCGGTGCGAGCAGCCGCTCGGCGACTGGGTGCACGGGCGAGAACTCCTCGATTCCCAGCTTCAGCAGTGACTCGGCGGCGGCATTCCAGAACGTCGGCCGGCCGTCGGCGTCGAAGGCGCACACACCCTCGGCGAGGCTGCTCAGCACGGTTTCCATCTGCCGCCGCTGCCCGCGCACCTGGCCGAAGAGCGTCGAGTTGATGAACGCTCCCGAGCCGATCGTGGCGAGCGCTTTCAGCAGGTGCTCGTCAGCGTCGTCGAACGGCTCGCCCGGGTTGCGGTCGGTGACCGTCAGCCACCCGCTGCCGTCCGGCAACGCGACGGTGGGCGCGCTGTCGTCGGGCCGGTTCACCTGCACCTGAGCGGCCCCGCGCAACAGCCGGGAAGCGGCGGCTTCCAGCGTCTCGCGAACCTTGCCGCGAGCCATGGCGCCGTGGATGTCGCGCGCAGCGTCGAGCAACCCCAGGATCCGGTCGCGGTCACGCCGGGCCTCGAAGTGGCCGGTCAACATCTGCCGCAGCAACAAGAACACGAGCGGCACCGCAACCAGCAGCCAGTGGTAGCTCGCGCTCGCGACACCGCAGAGCGTGCCGGCGATCAGGCCTGTCGTCACGAGCAGCAGCCGTGGCTCCCGACCCTCCTCCCAGACCGCGCGCAACGGCTGGCGGGCGACGAAGTTCAGCAGCAAGCCGACGAGCAGGCTGTTGATGGCGATGAACGTGACGGTGCCGAGCACGATCGCCAACGCCAACGTCGGCGTCACGGCGCCCGGCGTGCGTCCGACGGCGTCCGCCACAAGGACCGCACCGGTCGCCGACACCGTGAACTGGGCGGTGTTGAACGCCGCCTTGATCGGCTGCCGGCGACGCCACAGCTGCGCGGCGAGCTGCGTTGCCGCCATCATCACGACCACCGAGCCGAGCGGCAGCATCGCGATTGTGACGGCGAGCAGCCCGTCGTCGAACGACACCGCCTCCGAGTAGTTCGCGCCGTACAGCAGCAGCGGGAAGCGGTTGCTGAGCACGAACAGTACGGCGAGGACCGCGAGCGCCGCGATCGAGCCGACACCCGTCGTCGCCAACCGCAGGCCGGCGAGAGCGACCGCGGTCAGCGCCGCCGCGACGATGACGCCGATGAGGGCACGAGCCCGCCCTGGCAGCCGTGCCCCTGACATCAGCGCATCAGCTCCACGTGGACGCGTTCCAAGCCGACGCGTTCCACGCCGACGCATTCCACGCCGACGCATTCCACGCGGAGGCGTTCCAGGCCGACGCATTCCACGCCGACGCATTCCATGCGGATGCGTTCCAGGCCGACGCGTTCCAGGCGGACGCGTTCCAGGCGGACGCGTTCCAGGCCGACGCGTTCCACGCGGACGCGCTGACGTTGGCGTCGTAGTTCGAGGGGTTCCAGGTCGAGACGTTCCAAGTCGACAGCAGCGGGATCGAGATGCCGATGATCGGCGGGATCGCGACCGAGCTGTAGGTCTGGTCGAGCGTGACCGGCGGGCAGGTCGCGGCGTCGTACGCGTCGAGGTCACCGTGGCCGTCACTGAACGCGTTGCCGGTCGGGCCCGGCGTCGCCGTCGCCAGCAGCCGCGCCTTGATCTCGTCCGGCGTGGCGGCCGGGTTGCGCTGCGCGATTAGCGCGGCGGCGCCGCTGGTGATGGCGGCGGAGAACGACGTCCCCGACCCGACGAAGTTGGCGGAGCCGACGCGGGCACTGGGGTAGTTCTGGTCGACGTACGAGCCGGGAGCACGCAGGCTGACGACGGACCGGCCGGCAGCCACCAGGTCCGGCTTCAGCCAGCCGTTCGCCGAGGTCGGTCCGACGCTGCTGAACGACGGGATCGCGTCGTCGGTCGTCGCAACGGTGGCCTGGTCGTTGAGCGCGCCCACGGTGATGACCCGCGGGTCGTCGCCGGGCGAGGTGATGCTGCCGGTCGCGTCGCCGGAGTTGCCGGCCGACGTGACGACGGTGAGACCGGCGTTCCAGGCCGCTTCGACCGCCTGGTCGAGCGGGTTCAGCTGCGTCGGCCCGAGCGGCACCTCGCCGAGTGAGAGGTTGACCACCTTGATGCCGTACGCCGCCCGGTTGTCGATCGCCCACGCCAAGCCCTGGATCACCTTCGCGACGTCGGTGATGCCGGTCGCGCCGGCCACCTTGACGGCGACGACGTTGGCGCCGGTCGCTTCACCGGCATACTGCCCGGCCGACGACGCGCCGTTGCCGGCGATCAGGCCGGCAACGAAGGTGCCGTGGCCGTAGCTGTCCTGGAACGGGTTGTTTTCGCCGGAGAGGTCGACGCCGCCGACCAGCCGGTTGCCGAAGTCGGGCAGCGCGTCGACACCGGTGTCGATGACGGCGACGCCGACGCCCGACCCGGTTACACCGTCAGCGGCAAGCTTGCTGGCCCCCGTCGCGTCCGGGAAGGCATTGCCGGAGGCCGGCAGCTGGCCGGGCAAGGCGCCGGGCATGCCGTCGACGGCCACCGGCGCGTCCGGGCTGGTCGCGAGGCCCAGCGTCTGCAGCAGGTTGACCACCGTCGTCGACGGGACCTTCGCGAGCACCCCGTCGATCAGCGGCAGCTTGGTCAGCGTCTGGCCGCCGACGGTGCCGACCAGGGTCTGCACCAGTGGGATCGACGGTCCTTCGACGATCACGTTGACCGGCGCCGCGGCCGCCGCGGCGGTTGGCATGCCGACGAACCCGCCGGCCAGCAACGCACCGGAAGCGACGGCAGCCGCTAGTCGACGAGCGCGAACGAACCCTCGAGCCTGCAGCCGACCGGACACGCGCGCCCTCCTCAGCGTTGCCGGCATCGCCTCCCGTGCCGCGATGCCGCACCGAGGATGTCGGCGGCGCACCCGATGAGTAAATGGCGGCGCCGCGCCATTTCTCGCGGGTAGGTATGACCCGAACGGACTACGTCGTACTAGCCCGCCGTCGGTGATGGGTCGTCGGGCCTAAGCGCCTTCGGTGACCTCGTGGATTTCCTGCGCCACGAGGCCGTGCGCTTCGCGATGCACGGTGTTCGCTGCCTCGGGGTTGGGCGCATCGACGAGGCAGAAGATCTTCCCGTTTGCTTCGTCGACCCAGTAGCTCTTGTAGTCGACGCCGTGCTCGCCTTGGACCCGCAGGTCGGCTTCGTGCGCCTTCGCCACCTCTGCGGCATCAACCGGCCCATCGAGGTGGTGCACGTCCATGTACAGCGGCATGTGTGGTCCCCCCACATATGTGTTGGATTGGGTTTCGCAACACCTATACGAGGGTGATCAAACCACGGTTCAACCACCAGGCGATTCGCAACCTTCGATCCCAGGCTCATATCCGCGGACTTCGACCGGATACTGAACAGGTGTGCGGTCGGTATGCCTCGTCACGCGAGGACGCGGACTTCGCGCACTACTTCGACGCGACCGTATGGGACGACCCGCCGGCGCCGTCGTGGAACATCGCGCCGACCGACCCGGGTCGCGTCGTCATCGAGCGCGACGGCGATCGGCAGTTGCGCACCATGCGCTGGGGTCTGGTCCCGATCTGGTCGACCGATCGAAGCGGCGCGGCGCGGCTGATCAATGCCCGGGCGGAGACGGTCACGCAGAAGCCGGCCTTCCGCGACGCTGCCGCCCGGCGGCGCTGCCTGGTGCCGGCAGACGGCTACTACGAATGGCAGCCGACCACCACCGGGAAGGTGCCGCAGTTCTTGCACTCCGACGGCGTCCTGGCATTCGCCGGGCTGTTCGAGCGCTGGCGCAATCCGGATCTTCCGGACGACGATCCCGATCGTTGGCTGGTGACCTACACGATCGTGACCCGGGCGGCATCCGACGCGCTCGGCCACATCCACGATCGCTCGCCGGTCATCGTGCCGCCCGACATGTACGCCGACTGGCTCGACGCCACCGAGACCGACCTGGACACGGTGCGCGGCATGCTGGCCGCGATGCCGGCGCCGCACCTCGCGGTTCGAGAGGTGTCGAGCGCCGTCAACAGCGTGCGCAACAACGGACCGCACCTGATTGAGGCGGTCACGGCCTGATCCGTGGGCAGCGGGGGCTAACCGTGGCAGTGGCGGTGCCGCGAGCCGTGACGGTGGTGACGGCATCGCTTGTGATGGGAGGGAGTCGGCGTCGGCACCGGCGGCGAGAACGGTGACGTCGTCACCGACGGCCCGGGAGTGCAGTGGCCAACGGCGCAGCTGACGCTCGGCCCCGCGCTGACGTCGTTGACCGTCGTACTGTCCCCGTTGCCGTTGTTCGCGCAGCCGCTCACCACGACGAGTACGACGAGGGCCAGCGCTGTCAGCAGCGATCGCATGAGGCGGCGATACCCGCGAGTCGGGCGAGCACGCGCCCCGGTGTCGCGACCGCGACAGTTTTGTGGCGCTTACCGGCCCGGCAGGTTACCGACTAGTAGCGTTCACCCTCCGGCCGCCGGCCTGCTGAGGCGCACGGGGGCGACATGCAAGTCATATGGGGAGGCACTATGAGGAGGGCACTAGGCGTCGCCACATCCGCGGCGATCGTTCTGGTTGGTAGTGGAGCCACGGCGGCGATCAGCGCACCGAATGCGCCCGCCGCGCACGCGAGCACGCCGCATCTCGCGGTCACCGCTTCGAAGGGAAGCTTCAAGGTGACCGGCCCGACGTCATTCGCCGCGGGACGGGTCGCGTTCTCGCTGCACGCGGTCGGCAAGGAGCGCGAAACCGCGTTCATGTCGTTCAAGAAGGGCTATGGCCTGAAGGACCTGCGGGCCGACCTGGAAACGTTGGGCGAGTCCGACCACGTGAGCAAGTCGGGGCTGCGCCACCTCAACCGCGCGATCAACCACACTCACCTGTGGGGCGGCCTCGACGCGATTGCTGGCCAGACGTTGCGCGGCACGGTCGTGCTGCCGAAGGCCGGCACCTACTACATCGTCGACGACAGCAACGCGGTACCGTCGCACGCCCAAAAGCTCAAGGTGACGGGCCCTGCGGTGCACCGCGCCAAGCCGCACTCGGACGCGACCGTGACCGCGCTGACGGCGGTCCGGTTCGGCGGCGCCAAGGTGCTGCCGGCCCACGGCACGATCACCTTCCGCAACAAGTCGACGGAGTCGCCGCACTTCCTCGACCTGATCCAGGTCCAGCCAGGCACCACCAAGAAGGACGTGCTGAACGCCTTCACCAGCAACGCTGGACCGGCGCCGTTCCTCGGGGCGCAGGCCGGCACGGACGTGCTGGGTAAGGGCCTGTCGCAGACGCTCAGCTACAAGCTGCCGAAGGGCACGTACGCCGAGGTCTGCTTCTTCCCGGACCCGAAGACCGGGATGCCGCATGCCTTCATGGGCATGATCCGGATCGTCACCCTCAAGTAGGTTTCGCTAGCCGATCCCGGCGCCTCGGTTCCACCACCGAGGCGCCGGGATCACCTCATGGGGGAATCGTGACCACGACCAGACTCGACCGTCACTGGCGGCTGATCGCCGCCGGCTGCGTGCTGGTCGCGACCGCCGGTTACGCCGCTCTGGCGCAGCCGGCCGCAGCGGATTCCCAGGGCGTCGTCCTGGGCCACGTACCGAGCACGACGGCGCCGATCTCGGCGACCATCGTGATCGGCCACAACGCCCTCGTGCACGGCTACCAGACGAAGGTCGTCACGATCTCGCAGGGTGGCAGCCTCAACGTCGTCAACGAAGACGACATGCAACACACGGTGACGACGGTCGGCTTGAAGAGCGATGGCTTGCCGCTGTTCGACAAGTTCGTGTCCCCCGGCTCGACCACGTCGATCCCGGCGGCCAGCCAGCTCGCGCCCGGCCGCTACGACTTCTACTGCCGCTTTCACCCCAGTTCGATGCGCGGCACGCTCGTCGTCGAGGGCACGACCGGCGACGGTGGCGGCGGACCGGCGCCGCTGACCTATGAGCAGCCGCTGCAGTTGCCGAAGGTGCTGACCGGCTCGCACATCACGATCCCCGTGAAGCCGGCGGACGTCCGCGTGCTGCCGCACGGACCGAAGACCCGGATGTGGACCTTCGGCGGCAGCTATCCCGGCCCGACGATCGAGCGGCCGGTCGGCAAGGACACCCGCGTCACCTACGTCAACCGGCTGCCGAAGTCGGCCGGCTCGATCACCGTGCACCTGCACGGTGATCACCACCCGTGGCAGGACGACGGTCAGCCGACCCGCTTCCTGATCCGGCATGGCGACCGGCGCACATATGACTATCCGCTGACCGACGGCGGCAAGGCCGAGCCGGTCGCGTTCGACTGGTACCACGACCACCGAATGAATGCGACCGCCCGCAACAACTGGCACGGGCTGCAAGGCATGTTCATCACCCACAGCAAGGCCGAACGCACGCTCCGGCTGCCGGCGGGCAAGTACGACGTGCCGCTGATGGTGTCGGATCGCAGCTTCACCAAGCACAACCAGCTCACCGACCCGTACCGCGGCCGGCGAATGTCGATGCACGGCATGACCGGGCCAACCGCGCCGCCCGGCGACGGCGTCGTCGGACGGCAGGTGCTGGTCGACGGCCGGTTCGCGCCGTACTTCAAGGTGGCCACCCACCGCTACCGGCTGCGGCTGCTCAACTCGTCCACGTTCGAGACCTACGACTTCGCCCTGTCCGACGGGCGGCCGTTCGTGCAGATCGGCACCGGCGACGGCCTGCTCCCCAAACCGGTTGTGCGACAGGACATCCTGCTCGGCCCGGCGCAGCGAGCCGACGTGATCGTCGACTTTCACGACGAGCTGCATAAGCGGGTGGTCCTGCAGAGCATCAGCAAGCCCACCGGCGCGCCCGTCGGCGTCGGCTCGCCGACGGCGTCGCTGATGCAGTTCCGGGTGACCCGAACCGCGACCGACCACTCCCGGATCCCTGCCAGCATGCCGCCGCCGAGGAAGATCCACGCGCCCAAGCACGTCTCGATGACGTGGCGCTTCGGACTCGGCGGCAACACCAAGACCGGCACCTACTGGACGATCAACGGCCGGCCGTTCAACCCCCATCGGGTCGACGTGAAGGTCCCGCTCGGCTCAACCCAGACCTGGCTGCTGAAGAACGTCAGCCCGATCACGCACTTCATCCACCTGCACGAAGAGCAGTGGCACACGATCGCCGTCAACGGGAAGCGGCCACCGCCGTGGGAGCGGGGGCTCGAGGACACCTGGCGACTCGACCCCGGCGAGAGCATCAAAGTAGCGGCGAAGTTCACCGACTACACCGGCGTCTTCATGCTCCACTGCCACATGCTCAACCACGAGGATGACGGGATGATGGCGCAGTTCGCGGTCGTCCGGCATCGCCATGACGCGCTCCCCCACGGCTACACCGACGGCACCAAGCGGCACCACGCCCACCACGCGATGGCCGCCGGGATGTCGATGCCGATGGGGCCGAGCGATGGATCCAGCGCAGCGGCGAGCAGTCGTTGGTCACAGGTCGTCGGCCGGTCGAGCCGCGCGGTCGGCCTCGAGCTCGTCGTGCTCGTGGCCGTCGTCGGCTGGCGCCGGTTGCGACGCCTCCGCGTTGCTCACTGACTGACGGCGACCAGTCCCACCACGCCGAGCGCGTAGAGCACCACGACCGCGATCGAGTCGACCCCGAGCCGGCCGATCCGGCGACTGGGCCGGGCGATGATGCCGGCGCCGTACACCGCGGTCAGCACGATGCCGAGGCCGCCGAGCCAGCTGTTCGCCGCACCTTGGTGTGGGAGCACGGGACGGCCGGCTACCAGGTCGGCGACGAGGAACAGGCAGACCTGGAAGGCGTTGCCGCCGAAGATGTCGCCGAAGGTCAGCTGGTAGTCGCCGAGCCGCACCGCCGCCAGGCCACTGCTGATCTCCGGCAGCGCCGTCACTAGCGCCAGGATGGTCGCGCCGAAGATGACGCCGTTGATGCCGGCGCGGTTCGCCAGCTCGTTGCCGCCGTCGGCGAGCACGACGCCGGCTCCCAATGTCAGCACCGAGGCCAGGCCGAAGATCGCCGCCACCCGCGCCGTGGATGCATCCGCATGCGGCGGCGGCGCGGTCGGGTGCGCCTCGCGCCGCGACCGGCGGCCCGGATGGCTGGCCGGCGCCTCGGCCCGCCACGGTTGCTCCTTGCGCGCCCGGTTGAGCACGACCAGGCCGCCGGCCCACAACACAACGATCACAATGCTGGCCGGGCTCACCACGCCGCCAAGCCCGACCGACGGCCGCAGCAGGCCACCCGCGACGGTGACCGACACGGTGACCACAACGAGCAGCGCCTCGAAGACCGGCAGCAGCGACCCGGCCAGGTAGCTCAACGGCCGGTCGCCGCGGACCGCCGCATCGCAGATCACCAGGACCAGGGTCTGCACGGCGACGCCGCCGATCAGGTTCCCGGACGCCAGTCCGAGGTCGCCCGAGGCCGCAGCCGACACCGTGATCGCCAGCTCGGGAAGGCTGCCGGCGATCGCGAGCAAGATGACGCCGCCGAGCGCCTCGCCGAGGTTCAGCCGGCGGTCGAGCGTGTCGGTCGCCGACGACAGCCGGATGCCGGCCAGCCAGGTCACCACCCCGGCCACGGCAAACACGACGAGCAGCAGCGGCGTGGACAGGCTGCTCACGGGTTCACCGTTGCCAGCAGGTGCAGGAACCCGGCGTACGACGCTGCCGGCCGCGGGGAGTCCCAGGACTTCTGCGCCACCACCGCAAGCCGCGGTCGGATGCCGGCCGCGGTCTGTGCCGTCGTCTCAGCCAGCGGACCCCAGACGGCGAGCATGTCGCCGAGCAGCCCCGGGGCATCCGCGGCGACGTGCTGTCGCGTAGTGACGAGGCCGGTTCGCAGCTCCTGGCCGTCGAACTCGTTGACCTGCCAGTTGCGGTAGACGGTCGCCATGTCGGCCTTGCCGGAGATGGGACCGACGTCGGCGGCGTAGTAGTTCGGGTACCAGCCGGCGTTCAGGACGCGGTAGCCCCGGGCGAGCAGGGTGCCGGGTGAGACCGTCGGCAAGTCGCCGTCCACCGACGCACTGGTCCACCAGTCGACCACGACGTCACGGTTGACCGGGACGACGCCGGTGCCGCCGAGCTGGTCGTTCCACACCCGCAGCGTCTTGTGGTGGGCACGCACGATTCCGTCGACCCAGTTGATGAATCCGTGGATCACGTCGGACTCGGTCGCGCCGACGCCGTACCTCGCGATCGCATAGGTGGCGAGTTGCGGGAACACGGCGTACTGGCCGAGTGGGAGGTACTCGTCGGCGCCGAGATCCCAGTAGCGGCCGGGGAACAGCGGCAGGTACTCGTCGAGGATGCGGCGGACGGCCCGCAGCGCGGCGGGCTTCGTGACGTCGAGCTTGTCGGTGAAGTACGCCGTCGGGTGCGCGGCGTCAATCAGGCCCAGCGGCTTCAGCTCCAGCGCCGGATGCTTGGCGAGGAACGCCGCCATGTGACCGGGCATGTCGATCTCGGGCACGACCGTGATGTGCAGCCGCCGCGCCACCGCGACGATCCGAGCGATGTCGGCGCGATTCAGCGGCTGGTGGCCGACGACGTCCGGGTAACGCCGGCTGGTGATGCCCCAGCGCTGGTCGTCGGTCAGGTGCAGGTGCAGGACGTTGAGCTTGAGTCCGGCCATGAACCGCAGCTCGCGGACGATCCACTGTCGGGTGTAGGCGGTGCGGGCGACATCGAGCATCAGCCCCCGCTGCCGGTAGCGCGGCCAGTCGCGTGCGGTGCCGCGGGGCAGCCAGCGATGCTGCCGCAGCAGCTGGATCAGCGTCCGGCCGGCGTCGAAGAGCCCGGCTCGGGAGGATGCCGCGGCCGCCGCGGCCCGCCCGATCCGCAGCCGGTAGCCGTCCGCCGGGACATTCGGGACGGCACCGAGTCGCAGCCGGATGTCTCCTGGTCGGGCCCGCTGCGCCAAACCGAGGACGATGGGCAGCCGACGGCCGATGACCGGGGACAGGTCATCGGCGAGCTCGCGGGCCTCCGCGCGCAACCCCGCCGCCGAGTGCCGCCCGATCACGATCCGGCTGCCCGGCACCAACCGCCACCGACCCGGCTCGCCGTGCCAGCGCTGCAGCGCAGGGATCGTCAGGGGCCGAGCGGCATGAGCACCACCGGCAAGAGCCGGCATCGCTGGCGACGCGGCCGCGCCGCCGATGCAACCGAGCGCGGCGACCACGCCGAGTGCCACGGCAACCACGGCGGCCGGCCGGTCGGCTGCCGGCACGCGGCGGCCCGCTCTCACCCGTGCAGCGTAGTGAGGAAATTTCCTCAAGCAGGTCACCCGAATGGCCGATATCGCGCGACAACACGAATGGCAGAGGTGAGCGCGATGCGCAAGCGGGCTCAGTGGATCGTCGTGACCGCCGTCGCCGTCGGCGCAATTGCCGCAATTGCCGCAGTTGGCGTCGTGATCGCAAATCAGCAACACAGCACCCGCGAGGCCGACCTGCGGCGGTTCGACCAGCGGGCGCAGATCTCTGCGGCGCTGACACAGTCGCTGTTCGGCAGCCTCGCGACGCTGTCGACGGCCGACCTGGAGAACCGGTTCGGCGGCACCGCCGGACAGCTGCGGGGCCGGATCCATCACGTCATGGCCTCGACCAAGGCGCAAGCGACCCAAACCGTGAGCTATGTCGCGGTGCTCGACGACCAGGGCCGACTGCTGGCGAGCGGTGGCGCGACGCCACGGGCACTCGGTGCAACCCGGCTCGGCAGTGACACCACGATGACCGACGTGCAGCCGACGGCGCACGGGCCGGCGATCGGCTATATCGCACGGTTCCCACTGCCTGACGGCGGACAGCGCGTGCTCATCGAGGGCGTGCCGGTGCAGACCCTGCGGACCTGGCTCAACGCATACCTCGCGAAGCTCCCCAACCCTGACGAGTCAGAGCTCCGCCTCACCGACAGCAATGGCCGACTGCTCGCGCACACGCTGCCGCCGAACGCTCAACAAGCCGCGGTTGGTGGGGACACCGTCAGCACGTCGGTGCCGGTCCCGACCACCGACTGGCGGTTGCGGCTCACGGCACCCCGATCCCTGGCGCTTCCCAGCAACCAGTGGCTCTACTGGCTGCCGTGGGTGTTGTTGGCCGCACTCGGCGCGAGCGCGGTCGCCGCGCTGCTGCTCTACCGACGCCTGGTCCGCACCGCCAGTCGCGAACGCCGGGCCTACGCCGAGCTGGACGAGAACCGGCAACAGCTAGCCGCGCTGGTCGGAGTCCTCGAGGAGATCGCGGATTGCGACTCGTTGACCGGGCTATGGAACCGCCGCCGGTTCGACCGCGAGCTGGGCAACCAGATCGCGCGGTGCCGGCGCCTTGGCGAGTCGGCCGCACTGCTCATCCTCGATGTCGACGGCTTCAAGCACATCAACGACACGTTCGGGCACTCCCGCGGCGACGAAGCGTTGCGGGCGATCGCGCACGCCTTGACGGCTCGGCTCCGCGAGACCGATGGCGCCGCCCGGATTGGCGGCGACGAGTTCGCCGTGTTGCTCGTCGGTACTGCGCCCGACGACGCGCGCCGGCTGGCGGGCGAGTTGTCCGACGAGTTGACGGCGATCAGCCGGACCGAGGCCCAGGGCCTGCCGGTGTCGATGAGTGTGGGCGTGGCACTGCTCGACGCGGCCACCGCCGACGCCGCGGCCGCATTCGACGCCGCGGATCGAGACATGTACACCGACAAGGCCCGGCGCCAGCCGGCCCTTCGCGAGCAGTTGCCGCGGCAACGGTTCGACGCCGACGAGCCGGCCATCGACTTCGTCGCGGCTCCGACGCCACCACTCGAAGGGATCATCGCCTCACCCTGGGTGTAGCGCGGCGCGGCATCCCGTAGGCCATACTGTCGCCCACCACACGGGGGCGGAAGGGGCCAGAGGGTTTGGCGGGCGTGCGGCTGCATCTGGCGAGCGAAGCGGCGTCGGCTGCCCGGGCCCGAGCGTGGCTGGCCGAGCAACTGCCGGAGTGGTCGGACGCGTCGGTCTCGACCGCCGAGCTGCTCGTCTCGGAGCTGGTCACCAACGCGGTGCTGCACGCCCATGGGCGAATCGAGGTGACCGCCGATTGGGAGGGCAGCAGCATCACGGTCGACGTGATCGACCGGTGGCCGTCGCGACCGGTGCGGAAGGCCTACGGGCCGGATGCCGCGACCGGGCGCGGACTGTTCTTGCTCGAGCAGCTCGCGGAAGCATGGGGCGTGCGCGAGCAAGCCGACCGGAAGGCGGTGTGGTTCCGGCTCAGCGACCGGGAAGCCGCCGTCGACGACGCGATGCCGGATCTGGACGCGTGGGCCGAGCTGGGCGGATGGCCCGACCTCGAGCCGGGCACCGACGCGCAAGGTGTCCCGCGTCGCCATGGGCAGATCGAGGTGCAGCTGCGCGGCTTGCCGGTCGCGGTGTACGTCGCAGCCGAGGAGCACCATGACGCGCTCATCCGGGAACTGTCGCTGCTGCTCGCCGCCGGCCGCGGTCCGCACGTCTCGGGTCGGCTACTCGAACTGGCTGCCGACCTGGTCCGCCGGTTCAAGGGGTTCAACCAGCGGCGTACCGCCCAAGTCGAGATGGCGCGGCGCGCCAACCAGCCGACCGTAGATGTCACCGAGATGTTTTCCCCCGACGAGCTGGACGACGTGCAACTCGTCGCCGCGGAGCTCGAGGAGGTGGATCGGCTCGCCGAGCAGGCGCCGCTTCTCACCCAGCCCGCGCTCCCGGAGGTGCGGGCAATGCGCCGGTGGTACAGCGAGGAGGTCGCCCGGCAGTTGCGGGGCTTGGCACCGACGCCGTGGTCGTACCGGAACGAAGTCGCCACTCCGACCGCCAGCGGCAACGAGCGGTAAGCACGGATGCGGAGCCGGGGGGTTGGTTGGGCCAGCATCGTCACGCTGCTGACGTTGCTCGTGCTGACCGGGCTGGGTGCGTGGGGAACGCACCAGGTGGTGAACAACCAGGAAGACCGGCTACTGCGTGAGCGGGCCAACGAGGTCGGCCTGATCCTCACGTCAGCGGTGACGTCGCTAACCAGCCAGATGGACGTGCTGGGTGGTGTGCTGCGCTCCACCAACGACTCCCGCGCGGCGTTCGATCGCGCCGGCGAGGCGATCGTCAACACGAGCAACGACCAGGTCAGCCTGGCCGTCATGACGAAGACGGCCGCCGGACTCACGGTCGAGATGGCAGTCGGCGGCGGGTTGCGGCACGGTCAGGTGATCGGCGGACATCGCGGCCAGGCGATCGAGCAAGCCCTGACCAGCGGCACGCTGGTGCCCACCACCGTCTTCGGCTCCGGCGCGAACCGGTCGATCGGCCTCGCCATCGGACCACCGACGGCGCCGCCCGGCGCCGTGCTCTACCGCCAGGACCGGTTGGGCTTGCCGCGGCCGCCGAGCGGAGCGAACACCGCACCATTCGCGGAGCTCAAGGTTGCGCTGTACGCCGGTGGACCGACCGCGCAGCAGGCGCTTGCGGCGACCACCCTGGATCTGCCGTTGACCGGCCGGGTCAAGACCCTGCCGCTCACGGTCGGCAACACCACCTGGACGCTGCAGGTCGCAGCCGACCACCCGCTGGTCGGCTCGGCCGCGGAAAAGGGCCAGTGGATCGTGCTCGGAGGCGGGATCATCGTCTCGCTGCTGGTCGCCATCGTCGTGGCCACCGAGTCGCGCCGCCGCCGCAGCGCTTTGGCGCTCTACGACAGCGAGCACCGGATCGCTGAGACGCTGCAGCGCAGCCTGCTGCCCCATCCGCCGCAGCTCGAGTCGATCACCATCGCGACCCGTTACGTCGCCGGCGGCGGGCCCGGGCAACAGGTCGGCGGCGACTGGTTCGACGTCTTCGCGCTGGACGGTGGCCGGATCGGCATCGTCATCGGTGACGTAGCGGGCCACGACGTGAGCGCAGCCGCGGTGATGGCGCAGGTGCAAGCCGCGCTGCGCGCCTACGCGACCGAGGGCCCGGAGCCGGCAGTGCTGCTCAGCCGGCTCGACCTGCACTTGAGCACCTCGCAGATCGACCGGCTGGTCACCGTCTTCTACGGCATCCTGCATCCGCCCGGTGACGATGGCCGGCGCCGGTTGCGTTACGCCAACGCGGGCCACTTGCCGCCGCTAGTTCGTCACGCCGACGGCTGGGTGGAGGAGCTCGACGCCGCCGGCTCGCTGCTGCTGGGCGCGCCGGTCACTCCGGTCAACCGGCCACACGCCGACGTCGAGCTGCGGCCGGGCGCGACGCTGTTGCTGTTCACCGACGGCCTGGTGGAGGCGCCGCGACAGTCGCTCACCCAGCGGCTGGTCCGGCTGCACACGGCCGTCGCGGCCACGCCGACCGGCATGGGGCCGGACGAGCTGTGCGAGCACGTGCTTGACGAGATGCAGGCAAGCCGTCGCCGCGACGACGTCGCGGTCCTCGCCGTACAGCTGACTCAGGTCACAGGGGCCGAGGCGTCGGTCGTCGAACGAGCGGAGACCTGAGTCACGCCGCCGAGGTAGCCGAGCAGCTTCAGGTAGAGCTCGTGGTTGTCACGCGAGATGAACCGGTGCACCCGTCGCTCGAACAGCCGCCGCAGCACCGGGTTGAACACGTGGTAGGTCTCGACGAAGGTCAGCCGGGTGCCGCCGTTCGGCATCGGCGCCAGCTTGTGCCAGCCGGTGGCTTGTGACCACAGCGGCTTGCCGACCCCCCGGTAGCTCGCGTACTCACCGACCCGCACGTCGGTAACGACCTCCCACGACCGAGCGCGGCCGCCGGACCCGAGCCAGCGCGGCACCCGGAACTCGCAGGTGCGCACCATTCCCTTGCCGGTGCCGTCGCCTTCGAACCAGATCTCCATCCGGCCGCCGGGATACTCCACAACCCGAGGGCTCGGCGCGTCTGGCGGCGGCGGCGCGTGCAGCAACGACCACACCCGCTCCGGTGCGGCTTCGACCTCGAAGACCGTCTCGAACCGCTGCATGCCTACCCCCGCGGCGCTAGGTCGGTGTTGCCCCAGGTGTCCCAGTAGGTGATCTGCTCCACCGGCGGGCGCTCGGCCGGCCGGAAATCGGTGCCGACCGTGTAGGCGACCGGGAACAACGCAATTTGCCGCACCCCCGGCGGGATCTCCAGCGCCGCTGCAACCGAGGCGTCGTCGAACAAGTGCAACGTGGTCCACGTCGAGCCCAAGCCGCGCGACCGCAGCGCCAGCAGCAGGCTCCAGGCGGCCGGCATGATCGAGCCGTAGGCACTGGCCGCGACCGCGCGGTTGGCGTCGTCGAAGTCTCGCTTCAGGCACGGGATGATCATCAGCGGCACCCGCTCGAGGATCTGGGTCAACGCGTAGGCGCTCTCGTAGACCCGGGTGGTCTGCGGGTCCTTGACCTGGTGCCGCGCCTGCTCGAGATAGCCCTCGCCGACCTTGCGGTAGGCGGCCGCGACCGCGGCCCGCTTCGCCGGATCGGTGACGATCATCCAGCGCCAGTCCTGCGCGTTGCTGGCGGTCGGCGCTTGCACCGCGAGCCGCAGGCACTCGAGCACCACCTCTCGCTCGACCGGACGGTCGAGGTCGAGCCGTTTGCGAACCGCGCGGGTGGTGCTCAGCAGCCGGTCGGTCTCAGCGAGGTCGAACACCCGGCGATGATCGCACCCAGGCGGTGACGTGCGCCTAGCGGCCGTTGATCGAGAAGTGCTGGTAGTCGGGTGACGACCACACGCCGCCCCACCCCCACCCAAGGTCGGCGAAGATCGCGACCGGGCGCCCGCCGCTGACGACCATGCCGGGACGCACCCTGGACCGGCCGAGGTACGGCGCGCCCGCCGGCGGGAGCACCCGGCCATTCAGGTGGTACGGGTTCTCCAACGGGTCGAGGTCGACCGCTTCTCCGAAGGCGTGCTCGGACCACGACCGCGGGCCGTTGCTGACGGCGTACCGGCAGTTGAAGGCGCTGGTGTTGTCGGCGGCCATCGACCGGTTGTCACTGCCGCCGTACGCCGCGACCGGCCGCATCCGCCGAATCGGGAAGCGGTCCGCGAACAGCTGCTGAAAGGCACGCTGCACCGTGGTCACGACGGCGACGTTGACGATTAGCTGGCCGACGTGGCGGCGGTGGTCGAACCCCCAATAACGCAGCCGAACGGACCGCAACCGCTCCGGCGGCACCGGGCAGCCGGCATGCCAGCTGGCGCCGAGATCGGTTGCGGTCACCGGCTCGACCAGCGGCTGGCGCGGACGATGGGTCGGCCGATGCGACTGGGTCGGTCGCGGCCGCGGCGTCGTGGTGGCAGCCGGTGGTCGGTGATGCGACGCGGTGACCGTCGGCTGGGACGGGGCGGCCTCCGTGGACGACTTCGCCGGCGTGCCAGCCGAACCGCAGCCACCGACGAGCACACTCAGGGCGACCGCGGCGCCGAAGATCCGTCGGGCGCGCGCCGTCACAACCGCGCAGGCTAATCGGCCTCGGTCAGGCGGCGCTGCGCTGACCGGGCCGGAACACCACCTTGATGACGCCGTCTTCCTTCTTCTTGAAGGCGTCGTACCAATGCGGCGCATCCTCGAGCGGGACCACGTTCGTGACTAAGCCGGCGGCGTTGAGCGGGTCGCCGTCGCGCAGCAGCTGCTCCAGCACCGGCGTCCAGCGGCGGACGTTCGCCTGACCCCAGCGCAAGCCGATCTGCTTGTCGAACAGGTCGCCGATCGGGAAGTTCAGCATCCACATCGCGTAGACGCCGATCACCGAGACGCTGCCGCCGCGCCGGCAGGACGCGAGCGAGGCGTGCAGCGCGGCGAACCGGTCCGGCTGGATCTTCAGCGCTTGGAACAACCGGTCGGCGAAGGAGCCGTCGGCGTCCATGCCGACCGCGTCGATCACGGCGTCGGCGCCGCG